>NZ_JBVJIM010000001.1:653144-1062073 GCF_055586305.1 Nonomuraea sp. NPDC051298 | reverse complement strand
TGGCGTCCGGCCGGAAGCCCGGCCCGGCTGCGGGCCACCTACAACCGCTACCACGGGGTGATGCACATGATCGCCGCGCTGGATCTGGCCACCGGCAAGCTGTACTACCGCATCCGCCGGCGTAAGCGGTGGCGGGAGTTTCTGTCCTTCCTCAAGACGCTGCGCTCGCGGTGGCCCGGCGAGAGGCTGTATGTGATCATGGACAACTACTCTCCCCACAAGCATCCCCAGGTCCGCGCCTGGGCCGCCGACAACGACGTCGAGCTGGTGTTCCTGCCGACCTACGGCTCGTGGCTGAACTGGATCGAGTCCGAGTTCGCCGCGCTGCGCTATTACGCCCTGAACGGCACCGACCACCGCACTCACGAAGAGCAGAACGCGGCGATCGGTGGCTACGTCCGCTGGCGCAACGCCCGTGCCCAACCGAAGACCAGCTTCGCCGCCACTTCACCCATCCGAAGCTGGACCAGTTACCCGGCCAAGGTTGCGTGACGGGCCACTAGTGCGGGGAGGGCGTCAGGCGGCCCGTACGGACGTCGTAGATGGCACCGGCCACCGGCGTGCCCTCCGGCAGGAACGGCGTGGTACGGATGCGGGTGAGGTCGTGCCGGAGCGCCTCGTTCTGGTCGGGCACCGTGTGGAACTCCAGGCTGCGCGTGTCCACCCCGCGCTCCTGGGTGAGGGTGTGCACGTCTGAGTCGCTCACCTTGGTCATGCCGCAGTCCGTGTGCGGCATGACGAGCACCCGCTCCACTCCGAGCAGGTAAACGGCCAGCACCAAAGTACGCAGTACGTCGTCCGTAACCCGCGCGCCGGCGTTGCGCAGGATCTTGGCGTCGCCGGGCTTCAGTCCCAGCAGTCCGAGCGGGTCGATGCGGGAGTCCATGCAGGTCACCACGGCCAGTCCACGGGCCGCGCGGCCGGTGAGCGTGGAAGTCCCGAACGTCTCGGCGAACTTCGCGTTGGCGGCAAACAGGTCGTCGAACTCACTCATGCCACAAATAATCCCGCACTCCTTTAATGCGGAGCTTCCGGGGTGGCGACTGGCTGGACTTGGCGAACGTCCCACGAAAGTCGCTCACTTTGAGTGATGATGTCGTAGCCGTATGTACATGATCAAAGAAGGTCTGTCGTGAGTAGGTCAGAATCGCTCGCCGCGTATCTCCGCGCCCAAGCCCGGCGCCGCCTCGACCGCGTGGAGTCCAAGGACGATGGCCGCAACGCCAAGTGCGCGCTGGCCCTCCTCGACACCGCCGCCTACGCGGCGGGCCTCCCCGATGACGATCCGCTCATCCTCATGCTCGACCAGGCGGGATGCTTCGGGCCGCTGGGGTGTGAGCAGTTCGACCCTGGGGAGGCGGGCACCAAGCTGATCCGGCACTGGGAGGGTGGCGAGCCGCACGAACTGCTGCTCGCCCTCCCGGCCGCGATCTCCGCCGCGACCTGAGGCTGCGCGGTTCGGTGCCGGTCTGAAGGTTGCGCGGTTCGGTGGCGGTCTGAGGGCTGCGCGGTTGCGTGGCGGTCTGAGGGCTGTGCGGTTGCGTGGCGGTCTGAGGGCTGTGCGGTTGCGTGGCGGTCTAAGGCTGCGCCATGTGGACCCTGAGGCTGCTCCCGGGCCGAGACGGCTCCCGAGCTGGTCGCTCCCGGGCTGCTGGCTTGCGGTCTCCGACGAGGGGCAGGCCCCGGGGGCGAGCCTGTGTGGGTCGGATGAGGGCGAGTTCCCGTGGTGGCGGCCTTGAGGTGGCGGACGAGAGGGCTGGCTCCCGTGGCCGCGCGAAGTGCCGATGGGCTGGGGCGGCGGCGCGGGTCGTGGCCGTGCTGCGGTGGTCACTGGGCCGAGGTGGTGGTGCCGGAGGGCTGGCTTGGTGCCTGTGGGCCGAGGCGATGGTGCCGGATGTGGCTGGTTCGGTGCCTCTGGGTCGAGGCGGTGGTGTCGGATGTGGCTGGTTCGGTGCCTCGGGGGTTAGACGGTGGTGCCGGTTTGTGGCCTTTGGGGCAAGGCGGTGGTGCTGTCGAGGTGCCGGGTTGTGGGGTGGGGTCAGGAGGGTTTGTGGGCGACGCCCACGTACCACCATTCGCCGCCCGCGAGGCCCTTCTCCCACTCCTCCTCGGGCCGCCAGTCCGCCACGTGCGTCACCCCGGGCTCCACCAGGTCGAAGCCGTCGAACAGTTGCTTCACCCGGTCCCGGCTGCGGTGGACGAGGGGCGCGTCCGCGTTCCTGTACACCTCGCGGGCCGCGACCCCGACCTCCGGGTGGGCGTCGTCGGTGAGGTGGGAGACGATCAGCGCGCTGCCGGGCGCCATGCGTTCGCGGAAGGCCGCCACGACGCCCCAAGGGTCGTCCTGGTCGGTCACGCAGTGCAGGATCCCGACGAAGACCACGCCCACCGGCCGGCTGAAGTCGATGAGCCGCTTGGTCTCGGGGTCGTCGAGGATCGAGGCGGGCTCGCGGACGTCGGCGTGCACGATGGTGATGTCCGTGTCGGTGCCGGCCAGGAGGGCGCGGGCGTGGACGACCACCACCGGGTCGTAGTCGACGTAGACGACGCGCGCGTCCGGCTGGATCGTACGGGCGACCTCGTGGACGTTGTTCTGGTTGGGCAGGCCGGTGCCCAGGTCGATGAACTGGTCGATGCCCCGCTCCGCGACATACCGTACGGCGCGGCCCAGAAAACGCCGGTTGGCCAGGCAGATCTCCCTGCTGGGCCCCAGCGCCATGATCTTCTCGGCGGCTTCCCGGTCAGCGGCGAAGTTGTCCTTGCCGCCGAGGTAGTAGTCGTACATCCGCGCCGCGTTCGGGACGTTGGGGTTGATCCCCCTCGGGACGCGCGGGGCGTTGGTCATCTCGGTCCTTCACAGGATTTGTCACGTTATCTGCTGAAAGCAGATCGTAACTTCATTGTCATACAAGATGTCGATCTTTTGGCTAACTCGGTCGATGCCTGAGGGCGTAGTCGATGCTCACGGCGGCCAGGATGAGCAGACCTTCGACGATCGGGCGATAGGTGGAATCCCAGCCGAGCAAGTTGAAGCCGTTGCCGATGAGCGTCAGGATCAGCACGCCCACCATGCCGCGCCAGACGGCGCCCTGACCGCCCAGGATACTGGTTCCGCCGATCACGGCCGCCGCGATGGCCGTCAGCTCCAGCAGCGTCCCCATGTCGGCCTGGGCCGAGCCGCCCCGCGCGGCCAGCACCAGCCCGGCCAGGGCCGCGCAGACGCCGCTGAGCGCGAAGACGCCCACGCGGACCGAGCGCACGCCGACGCCGGAGAGCCGGGCCGCGTCGGGGTTGCCGCCCACCGCGTACACCCGGCGGCCGAACGTGGTACGCGCCAGCAGCACCGTCGTGACCACGGCCGCCGCGACCAACAGGAAGGAGGCGGCCGTGACGCCGCCCACGACGGTGGGCCAGCTCAGCGACTGGAAGCCCGCCAGCCGGTCGGGCCCCGGGTAGACGATCGCGCCACCGGTGATCACCAGCGCCAGGCCGCGGTGCACGATGCTCAGCGCGAGCGTGGCGATGAACGAGTGCACCCGCGTCAGCACCACGACCACGCCGTTCACCGTGCCGAGCAGGGCACCGGTCGCGATGCCCGCGGCGTACCCGGCGGGGACCCCGGCGCTCTCGGTGACGAGCACCGCGACGATCGCGCTCACGGCGAGCACCGCGCCGGCCGACAGGTCGAACACGCCGCCGATCACGCACAGCGTCATGCCGCACGCCAGCAGCCCGACGACGACGGCCTGGTCCAGCAGGTTGACCAGGTTCGCCGAGGTCAGGAACGTGTCGGTGGACAGCGCGAGCACCGCCACGAGGGCGGCGACCGCCAGCAGGATGCCGTGGTCCCGCAGGGTGCGCGCGGTCATTCGTCGTATTCGCCGCTCACCTGGGCCAGCGCGTCCTTGGTCCCCATGCTCGTGCCGGGCTGGACGTCGGTCATGACGTTGGTGTCGGGCACCTGCCTGCCGAGCGCCCTGCCCAGGCCCAGCTCGGCCGCCTTGGCGCCGAGGGTCTTGACCGGCAGGTAGTACGCGGCGAACCAGCGTCCCTCCTGCACCGCCTTGACGGTCTGCCGGGAGGCGCCGTTGGCGATGAACATGACCTCCTTGCCCTCGGCCACCGCCTCGGCCCCGAGGATGGCCTGCGACGCGCCGATGACCACGTCGATGCCGGGCTCCCGCTGCAGCACGTCCTGCATGGCCTTGCGCCCGCTCTCCTGCGTGTAGCCGCCCTCCAGCCGCGCCTTGACGCGGACGTTCGGGGCGGCCTCCAGGGCGCTGACGGCGGCCTGCGTGCGGGCGTTGTCGAGCGGCAGCGCCTTGAGCCCCTCCAGGTAGCCGACCTCGCAGGGGTTCAGCTTCTTGCTCTCGCACGCCTGGACCGCCAGCCTGCCCAGGCCCTCGCCGTTCAGCGTGGGCACGTCGACCAGCGTGATCGTGCCGTCGACCTGCGGCTGGGCGGTGTCGTAGCGGGTGCCGACCGGGGTGAAGTGCACGACGACGGTGACGCCCGCCTGTACGGCCGAGCGGATCGCCGGCACCACGGCCGCCCCGTCGTTGGCCTGCACCACGAACACGTCGAAGCGCTTGGCCGTCACCGCGTCCTGGAGTTGGCGCACCTGGGCCTGGGCGTCGAAGTTCGGGTCGAGGAACTCGGCCGTGGCGCCGTTGGCCCTGGCGTGCTCCTCGATGCCGGCGAACGTGGCCGCCGAGAACGAGTTGGCCTTGGCGAATCCGAAGAACCCGATCCGCTTGGGACCCGCGGAAGCGGCGGCCGAGGTGGCGGCGGAGGTGGCGGAGGCCGGCGGGCCGCCGCCCGAGTTCGGGTCGACGCAGGCGGCGGCCAGCAGCGAGGTCAGTGCCAGGGTGGGTAACGCAGTCCAACGTGCGACCATCATGGTCTCCATTCGCGTCGTCGGCGACTCGCCCGGACTTCGTGGTGATGATCATAGAGAAGCCGGGGCGGGTCGACGAGATGAATGGGGATCGTCACCCGAAATCGGAGAAGTCCGTATCAAGCGGGCGCGTTGCCCGGCTTCCACTTGATGCCGCAGCCGAGCGAGGGGTTCTGCCGCTCGGGTACGGCCTCCCCGTCGAGCACGGCGTCGACCGCGGCCCGCAGGGACGAACCGGTCACCGGCTCGTCGTTGCCAGGCCGCGCGCCGTCGAACTCGCCGCGGTAGACGAGCCGGAACTGGCCGTCGTACAGGAAGAAGTCGGGCGTGCAGGCCGCCCGGTACGCCTTGGCCACCTCCTGGGTGTCGTCCAGCAGGTACGGAAACGTGAACCCGGCCCGCGCCGCCTGCTCCGCGAGATGCGTCGGATCGTCGTCGGGGTAGTTCACGCTGTCGTTGCTGCAGATGGCGACAACGGACAGCCTGGCACCGTAGTCTCTGGCGAGGGTGCCGAGGCCGGCTTCGATGTGGCGTACGTACGGGCAGTGGTTGGAGAGGAAGACCACCACAGTGGCGGGTGAGCCCTTGAGGTCTTCGAGTGAGACGCTGCCGCCGTCGATGGCGGTCAGATCGAAGGCGGGCGCGGGAGTACCGAGCGGGACCATGAACGAATTGGCAGCCATGGCATCCATTGTCGTCGGAGAAAGGTGGAGAGTGATGGGCGGCATCGCCGAGTTCAGGTCCGTCGTGTTGGACTGCCGCGACCCACAGGGGCTGGCCGGGTTCTACTCCAGGCTGCTGGGCCGGCCGGTGACCTCGGTCGAGGACGACTGGGTGGTGGTCAGCGACGGCTCGTTCCCGCGGCTGGCCTTCCAGCTCGCGCCCGACCACCAGCCGCCGGTGTGGCCCGACCCCGATCGGCCGCAGCAGTTCCACCTCGATTTCACGGTGCAGGACATGGACGCGGCGGAGGCCGAGGCGATCAAGATCGGGGCGGTCAAGCACGAGCACCAGCCCAGCGAGGACGACAGCTTCCGGGTGTTCCTCGACCCGGCGGGCCACCCCTTCTGCCTCTGCCTCCCCTGACGAATGCCGTCCTGACGAATCCTCCCTCACGAATGCCCTGACTAAGCTGCCTGCCCTGACGAAGCCGGGACCGGCCCGCGCGGGGCCGGTCCCGTGATGGGTCAGCGAGTGGCCTGGGCCAGCAGGTTCACCGCCTTCCTCAGCTCGCCCTCGGCCAGCTCGTGATCGGCCGACGCCTGCAGGTCGGGCCGCTTGCCCGCGCTCTGCGCGATGTCCCTGGCCACCGAGACGACGGCGTCGTCCACCGCGTACGAGTCGCTCTTCGAACGTTCGAGCAGCGACGCCGCCGTGCCGAGCGCGCCCAGCACCGCCCGCGGGTCGCGGACCGAGCCGTCGGCGTTCCAGTGGCGGCCTGACAGGACAAGGGTCAGCGCCGCCGCCGCGCCCTTGGCCGGGCCGTCGCCGCGGGCCAGCTCGTCCCTGGCGGCCTTGAGCCGGTCGCGGGCCCGGTCGGTACGCAGCCCCCACCCGTAAGGGAAGAGCGGGTCGTACGAGGCGTCACCCACGTTGATCGGCACCTGCTCCGCCGACCTGAACCAGGTGAACGGCAGCCGCCCGGTGTAGGGCACGGCGCCGAACAGCGGATCGGCCACCCCGTCGCCCTCGGTGCCGGGCAGCCAGGCGGCCACCACGGCCTCGACGCCGGAGAGGTCGCCCAGCGACAGCGGCCGCCCGGAGACCACCAGGACGACGCACTTCACGGCCCCGCACACCTTGTCGACCGCCGCCCGGTCGGCCGCCGACAGCTCCAGCGTGCGACCGGCGCGGCCCACGTCGCCCTGCCCCTCGGCGTACGGGGTCTCGCCCACCACCACGACGCCGACGTCGTGCCCGGCCGGGTCGGCCGAGGCGTCGCGTGACCAGGTCACGGAGGCGGCGCGGGAGCGGACGGCCTGCAGGATCGTGGTGCCGGGCGTGATCGGTCCCGACGAACCCTGCCAGGTGATCGTCCAGCCGCCCGACTGGTTGCCGATGTCGTCGGCGTTCGAGCCGGCCACGTACACCTTGGCGTCGCGGCGCAGCGGCAGCAGCCCGCCGTCGTTCTTCAGCAGCACCTGGGACTTGGCCGCGGCCGTGCGGGCGACCGCGCGGTGCGCCGCCGAGCCGACGTCGCCGAGGCGTGAGCGGTCGGCGTACGGGCGCTCGAACAGCCCGAGCCGGAACTTCTGGGTCAGGATCCTGGCCACCGCGTCGTCCACCCGGGCCATCGGCACGCGCCCGGCCTCGACCTCGGCCGTGAGCGCGCCGGTGAACTGCGGGTACGCGTACGGCACCATGATCATGTCCAGCCCGGCGCCGACCGACGTGCGCACGTCGGTGGCGTAGTCGCCGGGGAGCTGGTCGATGGCCGCCCAGTCGCTGATCACGAACCCCTCGAACCCGAGCCGGTCCTTGAGCGTCCCGTTGATCAGCTCGTCGTGGGCGTGCATCTTCAGCGGCCCGTCGCCGAAGTCCACGCTGGAGAACGAGGGCATCACGGTGGCCACGCCCCGCTCGACCGCCTCCTCGAACGGCCGCAGGTGGATCGCCTCCAGCTCCTCCCTGCTCACCTTCGTGACGCCCTGGTCGATCGTGTAGTCGCCGGTGGTCGAGGAGCCGTACGCGGTGCCGCCGTCGCCGGCGTAGTGCTTGGCGGTGGCCAGCACCCCGTTGTCCTGCAGCCCGTCGACGATCGTGGCCATCCGGGTCACCAGCGCGGGGTCCTCGCCGAACGACTCGTACGCGCGGCCCCAGCGGTCGTCGCGCGAGACGCACAGGCACGGCGCGAAGTTCCACGGGATGCCCGTGGCCCTGACCTCCCTGGCCGTGATCTTGCCCGTCCGCTCGACCAGCGCCGGGTCACGGGTGGCGCCCAGGCCGACGTTGTGCGGGAAGATCGTGGCTCCGACCACGTTGTTGTGGCCGTGCACCGCGTCCACGCCGTAGATCAGCGGCACCTGCAGGCGGGTCTGCCGGGTCTGGAGCTGGAAGGCGTCGATCATGTCGGCCCACGCCTCCGGGGTGTTCCGCGCCGGGGTCGAGCCGCCGCCCGACAGCAGGGAGCCCAGCCGGTAGGCGGCGATGTCGCTCTGCTTGGCCAGCGCCCCGCGCTCGGCCTGGGTCATCTGGCCGACCTTCTCCTCCAGCGTCATCCTGGACAGCAGGTCGGCCACGCGCTCCTTGACGGGCTTGCGGGCGTTCAGGTACGGGAGGCCGTGGGCGTTGATCACGACCACCGGCGCCTCGGCGGGCGGCCTGGTGCCCGTGCCGGACAGCTCGATCGGGATGGTCTCTGCCACCTCGTCCTGCCCGTCACGCAGGGTCTTGACGGTGAACGTCCTGGACGACCCGGACGCCGTGCCCGCCGGGAACGCCAGCGTGCCCTCGACGGCGGTGTAGTCCGCGCCGGGGGTCGCGGTGCCCGTGCCGGTGCGGTAGCCGACGGCCAGGTCGGCGGTGAGGGGCGTGCCGGTGGCCGTGGCGATCGTGACGGTGACCTCGGCCTCGCCCTTCTCGTTCACCGGGTGGACGGGGGCGGCGGTGGACAGGCGTACCGGGCGTGGGGGAGCCGTGCCGTACACCTGGACCTCGTCCCAGAGCAGCGTGCCGGACGCGGTGGGCAGGCGCATCGCGTAGCCCCAGACGGCGACCAGGTCCAGCTCGCCGTCCGTCGGCGCGCCGCCCGGCTGGTAGTCGGCGCGGCGGGTGAAGCTCGCGAACGGCACCTCCACCTTCCGCCAGCCGGCCGCGTCGTCGGTGAACGACGACTCGAACAGCTCCGCGTTGCCGGGGCCACCGCCGCCGTCCTTGAGCTCGAAGAAGATCCGCTGCCCTGAGCCGGTGCCGTTCACCCAGAACGAGAAGCCCTCGTACGGGGACCAGTCCTGCGTCACGGGCAGGTCGTGGGACCAGCCGCCCCATTGGCTGACCTGGTAGACGGACTTGAGCGCCCGGTTGGCCGCGGGGGCGCCGGGGCGGTCGGGGGCCTGTTCGACGGTGAGCGCGGGGGTCGAGGCGGCGTCGTTGCCCCAGGCGTACACGCCGGTGGGGACGCCGTCGGACTCGAAGTCGGTGACGGTCTGCGGATCGGCGGCGGTCGCGGCCTGCGCAGGCGGCAGGGCGGCCAGCAGGCCGGACAGCAGTGCCGTGACCAGGGGGACGATCAGGGCTGGCGCCCCCCGTAAGGGGCGTTTGGGTCGGGACACGTTACCTCCAGTGCTGAGAGAGCGCTCTCTCAAAGGAGATCGTCGTCCGGGCCGGTTTCATAACAACGCCGTGCCCGCCGAGGTGCGGGAGCGCCACGTACGGCGCTCCCGCTCGGGGCCGGGCGTCACTCGTCGGCGGAGCCGTCGTCCTCCGGCGCCGCGGACGGTGCCGCGCCGCCGGGCAGGGCCTCAGGAGTGGCGGCCAGGGCGCCGCCGACCGCGCCGATGGTGTGGGTCAGTCGCACCCCGGATCCGTCGCGCCGCCCCACCTCGTCGGGCAGCGGCACCGGCTTGCCCACCGCCGAGACCGCCTTGGCCGGAGCCGGGCCCGCCCAGGCCAGCAGCAACTCGTCCTCGCCCTTGAGGAAGCGCTGGGCCCGCACGCCGCCGGTGGCCCGGCCCTTGGCGGGGAACTCGGCGTAGTCGGACACCTTGCCGCCGCCCACCTGCGTGCCGGGCAGCGCCGTGGAGGAGCCGGCGACGGTGACGACCGTGGCCGGGGCGCCGGGATCGACCACGCCGAACCAGACCACCCGGGCGCCGTCGTCGAGCCGGATGCCGGCCATGCCGCCCGCCGGCCGCCCCTGGGGCCGCACGAGCGCGGCGGAGAAGCGCAGGAGCTGCGCGTCGGAGGAGATGAACACCAGGTCGTGCGACTCGGACACCAGCTCGACCGCGCCCACCACGCTGTCGCCGTCTTTCAGGGTGATCACTTCGAAGTCGTCGCGGTTGGCCGGATAGTCGGGCACCACCCGCTTCACCACGCCCTGCGCCGTGCCCAGCGCCAGCCCCGGGCTCTCTGGATCGAGCGAGCCGAGGCCGACCACCTTCTCGTCGGGCTGCAGCGACACGTATTCGGACACCGGGTGCCCGCCCGACAGCGACGGCGGGTTGGCCGAGGGCGGCAGCGTCGGCAGGTCGACGACCTGGACCCGGATCAGCCGGCCCAGCGAGGTGACCACGCCGACCTCGCCGCGCACGGTCGTGCGTACGACGTTGACCAGCACGTCGTGGGCCGCGCGCTCGCCCTCGCCCGGCAGCGGCGTGGCGTCGGAGGTGCGGGCCAGCAGCCCGGTGGAGGACAGCAGGGCCAGGCACGGGTCATCGGCCACCTGGAGGTCGACCACCGGCGTGCGGGTGACGCCGGGCGCCTCCAGCAGCACCGTACGGCGCGGCGTGCCGTATTTCTTGGCCACGTCGCCCAGCTCGCCCGACACCACCTGGCGCAGCTTCGTCTCGGAGGAGAGGATCTCCGTCAGCTTGGCGATCTCGTCGCTCAGCGTCTCCTTCTCGTGGTCGAGCTCCAGCTTGTCGAAGCGGGTCAGGCGGCGCAGCGGCGTGTCGAGGATGTAGGCGGCCTGGATCTCCGTCAGCCCGAACACCTCCATCAGCCGCTCGCGCGCCTGCGCCGAGTCGTCGGAGGCGCGGATGACCCGGATGACCTCGTCGATGTTGAGCAGCGCGATGATGAGGCCGTCGACCAGGTGGAGGCGCTCCTCGCGCCTGCGCCGCCGGTACTCCGACCTGCGCCGCACGACCTCGATCCGGTGGTCGACGTAGACCTGCAGCAGCTCGCGCAGCCCGAGCGTGCGCGGCTCGCCGTCGACCAGGGCGACGTTGTTGATGCCGAACGTCTCCTCCATCGGCGTGAGCCGGTAGAGCTCCTCGAGGACCGCCTCGGGGATGAAGCCGTTTTTGATCTCGATGACCAGCCGCAGGCCCTTGTGCCGGTCGGTGAGGTCTTTGAGATCGGCGATGCCCTGGAGCTTCTTGCTGGTCACCAGCTCCTTGATCTTGGTGACCACGCGCTCGGGGCCGACGTTGTAGGGCAGCTCGGTGACGACGATGCCCTTGCGCCGGGGCGTGATCTGCTCGACCGCGCACCTGGCCCGCATCCGGAACGTGCCACGCCCGGTCTCGTACGCGTCGCGCACGCCCTGCAGCCCGATGATCGTGCCGCCTGTCGGCAGGTCGGGCCCAGGCACGAACCTCATCAGCTCGTCGAGCGTCGTGTCGGGCTTCTTGATGAGGTGGCGGGCGGCGGCCACGACCTCGGCGAGGTTGTGCGGCGCCATGTTGGTGGCCATGCCGACCGCGATGCCGCTGGTGCCGTTGACCAGCAGGTTGGGGTAGGCCGACGGCATGACGACCGGCTCGGTCTCCTGGCCGTCGTAGTTGGGCTTGAAGTCGACGGTGTCCTCGTCGAGCGACTCGACCATGAGCATCGCCGCCGGGGCCAGCCTGGCCTCGGTGTAACGCATGGCGGCGGGCAGGTCGTCGGGCGAGCCGAAGTTGCCGTGCCCGTCGACCAGCGGCAGCCGCATCGAGAACGGCTGCGCCAGGCGCACCAGCGCGTCGTAGATGGCGCTGTCGCCGTGGGGGTGCAGCTTGCCCATGACGTCGCCGACGACGCGGGAGCACTTGACGTGCCCCCGGTCGGGACGCAGGCCCATCTCGCTCATCGAGTAGAGGATGCGCCGCTGCACCGGCTTGAGACCGTCACGAGCGTCGGGCAGCGCCCGTTGGTAGATCACTGAGTAGGCGTACTCGAGGTAGCTCGCGCGCATCTCGGAGGAGACGTCGATGTCGACGATGCGCTCCTCGAAGTCCTCGGGCGGGGGTGCAGTCGTGCGTCGGGCCATGTCGAACATTGTGCCGAAGGTATTCGGGTGCCCGCGACTCGTTGCCCACTCATTGTGCGAATGTCGTGCTTGACCAAGCAATTGCTTGGGTCGTACGTTCGGGGTCGAGGGTTCCCACCTGACTCCGGAGGCGTCATGATCGAGTTCCATCCCGTGACCAAGCACATCGGCGCCGAGGTCACCGGGGTCGATCTGCGCAAGCCGCTCTCGCCGGACCAGGTCGCGACCCTGCGGGCGGGGTGGCTGCGGCACCTCGTGCTGTTCTTCCGCGACCAGCACATCGACGACGAGCAGCACCTTCAGTTCGCGCTCAACTTCGGCACGCTCAACCACCCGGCCTTCAAGAAGGACGCCACCAGCCCCATCCACGTGCTCGACCAGACCTCGCCCAAGGGGGAGGGAGGCGACGAGTGGCACAGCGACAACACCTTCGAGCCGACGCCGCCGATGGGCTCGCTGCTGCGCTGTGTGCAGCTCCCGAGCGTGGGGGGCGACACGTGCTGGGCCAACACGTGCCTGGCGTACGAGACGCTCTCGCCGCCCGTCCAGCGGCTGTGCGACGAGCTGACGGCCGTCCACGACATCACCATGTCGATGAGGAAGGCGATCTCGAAGGGGCATCCGTTCGACCTGGCGGAGATCCAGGCCAGGTGGCCGCCGGTGGAGCGGCCCGTCGTACGCGTGCACGCCGAGACGGGGCGCAAGGCGCTGTTCGTCAACCGGGCCTCGACGACGCGGCTGGTGGGGTTGAGCGACCGGGAGAACGAGGCGCTGCTGCCGTACCTGATCGACCACATCCGCTCCCCGGAGTTCCAGCTCCGGCTGCGGTGGCGGCCCGGCACGCTGGCCTTCTGGGACAACCGCCCGACCCAGCACTACGCGGTGGCCGACTACACCGAACGCCGCCGCATGCACCGCGTCACCGTCAACGCCTTTCCCGAGCACGCCGACCCCTCCTGAGCCCGCCCGCCGCTCCTCGGCGCCGGCCCGGCGCGGTGGTTCGCAGGGAAGCGGCGCATTCCGTCGGGCGGAGCTGGTAACAAGGGAGGCATGATTGACGCCCCCGATGCCGGGATGCTGCGGGAAGAGGCCGAGGAGCGCCTGCGGGCGCTGGCGGGTGAGCACGCCGTGCTCCGTGACGACCAGTGGGCCGCCATCGAGGCCCTCGTGGTCGGCCGCCGCAGGGTGCTGGTGGTGCAGCGCACCGGCTGGGGCAAGTCGGCCGTCTACTTCGTGGCCACCGCCCTCCTGCGCGAGCTGGGCGAGGGCCCCACGGTCATCGTCTCGCCGCTGCTGGCCCTCATGCGCAACCAGATCGCCGCCGCCGAGCGCGCCGGCATCAGGGCGGTCACGATCAACTCCGCCAACCCCGAGGCGTGGGAGGAGATCTACGGCCAGGTCGCCGACGGGATGGTCGACCTGCTGCTGGTCAGCCCCGAGCGGCTCAACAACCCCGACTTCCGCGACAACGTCCTGCCCGAGCTGGCCGAGAGCGCCGGTCTCGTGGTGGTCGACGAGGCCCACTGCATCTCCGACTGGGGCCACGACTTCAGGCCCGACTACCGCAGGCTGTCCACGCTGTTCGCGGACCTGCCGCCGGGCATCCCCGTCCTGGCCACCACCGCCACCGCCAACGCCCGCGTCACCCGCGACGTGGCCGAGCAGCTCCGCCTGCCCCCCGAGCTGCGGCCCGACGGCGACGACACGCTCGTGCTGCGCGGGCCGCTGGAGCGCGAGAGCCTCCACCTGAGCGTCGTCCGCCTGCCCGGCGCCGAGCAGCGCCTAGCCTGGCTGGCGCAGACGCTGCGCGAGCTGCCCGGCTCCGGCATCGTCTACACGCTCACCGTGGCCGCCGCCCACGAGATCGCCGGCTACCTGCGCGAGCAGGGCTTCGAGGTGGCCGCCTACTCGGGCCAGACCGAGCCGGCCGAGCGGCTGGCGGCGGAGGAGGCGCTGCTCGGCAACACGATCAAGGCGCTGGTGGCCACCAGCGCGCTCGGGATGGGCTTCGACAAGCCCGACCTCGGGTTCGTGGTGCACATGGGGGCGCCGCAGTCGCCGGTCGCCTACTACCAGCAGGTCGGCCGGGCCGGGCGCGGCGTCGAGCGCGCCGAGGTGATCCTGCTGCCCGGGGCGGAAGACCGCGAGATCTGGTCCTACTTCGCCTCGCTGGCCTTCCCGCCCGAGCCCGTCGTACGCACCACGCTCCAGACCCTGGAAGAGCGGGGCGTCATGTCCACCCCCGCCCTGGAGACCGCCGTCGACCTGAGCCGCAGCCGCCTGGAGATGATGCTCAAGGTCCTCGACGTCGACGGCGCGGTCCGCCGGGTCAAGGGCGGCTGGGAGGCCACCGGGGAGCCGTGGGCCTACGACGCCGAGCGCTATGCCCGCATCGCCGCCGAGCGCCGCGCCGAGCAGGACGCCATGCTCGCCTACCTGACCACCACCGAGTGCCGCGAGCGGTTCCTGCGCGGGCACCTCGACGACGAGAGCGCCACGCCGTGCGGCCGCTGCGACAACTGCACGGGCCGGCACCGCTCGCCCGACATCGGCGCGCAGGCCGTCGAGAGCGCCCGCGAGCGGCTGAGCAGGCCGGGCGTGGAGATCGAGGCCCGCAGGCAGTGGCCGACCGGCCTGGCCGACCTGTCCGGGCGGATCAAGCCCGACCTGGGCGCCGAGCCCGGCAGGGCGCTCGGGCGGCTGACCGACATCGGCTGGGGCAACCGGCTGCGGGAGCTGTTCGGCGGCGACGACGGGGACGTGCCCGACGACGTGTTCGCGGCCGTGGTCAAGGTGCTGTCGGCGTGGGAGTGGCGCGAGCGGCCGGTGGCCGTCGTCAGCGTGCCCTCCGCGACGCGGCCCAAGCTGGTGCGCGGGTTCGCCGAGCGGCTGGCGCAGATCGGGCGGCTTTCGTACCTGGGGGAGCTGGGCTACCGGGCGGGCTCGCCGGGGCGGCAGTTCAACAGCGCCAAGCGGGTGCAGGCGATCAGGGCCACGCTGGCCATGCCGAAAGACGTGGGCGCCGCGATCGCCGCGTGCGGCGGGCCCGTCCTGCTGGTGGACGACCGCGTCGACACCGGGTGGACGATGACGCTGGCGGCGGCCCAGGTGCGCCACGCGGGCGCCCCCGCCGTGCTGCCGCTGGCGCTGGCGGTCACGAGCTAGCGGTCACACCGACCCGACGACCCGCGCGGGCCGCCACGCGCGGCCCGGAGACTCGAACAAGCCGCGCGGTCGTGAAACGACGAGCCCGGAGGACTCGAACGAGCCGCGCGGTCGTGAAAACGGCGGGCGCAGGGCCTAGAACGGCGGGCGGGCGCCCAGGTGCATGATCGCCTTGGCCGCCAACCGGCAGCCCGAGGCCAGCGCCTCGGCCGGAGGCTTGCCCTCCAGCCACACGGGCAGGAACCCGGCGCAGAACGCGTCGCCCCCGCCCGTGCCATCGACGATCTTGTCGACCGGGTCGGCGGCCACGTGCACGGGGTCGGGGCGGCCGTTGCTGAACCACAGCGCGCCGTCGGCGTTCATCTTGATCACGACCTGCGGGAACCACGCGGTCAGCACCTTGGCCGCGGCCTCGGGGTCGTCGCGGCCGGTGAGCACCTTCGCCTGGTCGGTGTTGGCGAACAGCAGCTTGACGCCGTTGGTCCACTCGAGGAACGGCTCGGCGCCCGTGCGCTCCAGCGGCGCGCTGGAGGCGCAGTCGACCGAGATCGACATGCCGGTGCGTCTGGCCATGTCGAGCGCCGCGAGACCGGCGTCGCGCGAGCCCTCGTTGATCAGCGTGTAGCCGGAGATGTGCAGATGGGACCCGGAGGCGAACAGATCGCGCGGCAGGTCGTCCGGCGACAGCGCGGCGTTGGCGCCGGGGTCGGACAGCATGGTGCGCTCGCCCTTGTGCGTCACGAGCACCACGCAGGTGCCGGTGGGCCGCTCGGGATCCATGACGAGCCGGGCGTCCACGCCGTAGCCCATCAGCTCCATGTCACGGTTTCGCCCCGTGATGTCGGCTCCCCTGCGGCCGATGAAGGCCACTTCGGCACCTTCGACGGCCAGCCAGGAAGAGATGTTCGCCCCAGAACCACCGCCGTGCATCGTCACGATCGCCGGGGTGTCGCTGGCGCGGGCGAGCGCATAACGGGCGCGCGCCACCGCGTCGGTCATGAGATCACCCACCACGACGACCCGCGTCATGATGTCACCACCTTGCTGCCTTCAGATCGAGCCGGGCTACGGCAAAACGCCACCGTAAACGTAACAGCTTCAGGGCTGCCCGTGGGGCGTACCTCCGACACCCGGTAACAGTCGATGCACAAGCGTTGCCCAACAAGGCCCTCGGTCTTGGCATTTGGGATGCGGGTTTACGCTCGGGACTGTGGAGGCACAGTATCCGGCCCACTGGGAGGCCGACGTCGTCCTGGCCGACGGTGGCACCGCGCACGTCAGGCCGATCCGGCCCGCCGACGCCGACCGTCTCCGCTCGTTCTACTCCCGCCTGTCCGACGAGTCGATCTACTTCCGGTTCTTCGGGCCCCGGCCCCGGTTGTCCGACAGGGAGGTCGAGCGCTTCACCAACGTCGACTACCTCAACCGGGTCGCCCTGATCGCCACCATCGGCACCGAGATGGTGGCCGTGATCCGCTACGACCGCACAGGTCCGGGCGAGGCCGAGATCGCCTTCCTCGTCGAGGACGCCCACCAGGGCAGGGGAGTGGCCTCCGTCCTGCTGGAGCACCTGGCCGAGACCGCCCGCGAGCGCGGCATCGAACGTTTCGTCGCCGACGTCCTGCCCGCCAACATGCGCATGACGGGGCTGCTGCGCCAGGCCGGCTACACGGCGCAGAGCCAGTTCGAGGACGGCGTCGTCCGCATGACCCTCGACCTCACTCCGACCGACACCTCGGCCGAGGTGCGGGCCGCCCGCGAGCACCGCGCCGAGGCCCGCTCGATCGCCCGCCTGCTCACCCCCGGCTCCGTCGCGGTCGTCGGCGCCTCGCGCGAGCTGGGCGGCGTGGGCCAGACCGTCCTGCGCAACCTGCTGGCGGCCGACTTCACCGGGCCCGTCTATCCCGTGCACCGGGAGGTGCGGGCGGTGGCGGGCGTGCGCGCGTACCCGAGCGTGGGGGCGATCGACGGCGAGGTCGACCTGGCCGTGGTCGCCGTGCCCGCCGAGGGCGTGCTCGACGTCGTCGAGGAGTGCGCGGAGAAGGGCGTGCACGGCCTGGTCGTGGTCTCCTCCGGGTTCGGCGAGACCGGCGCCCAGGGCCGGGCCAGGCAGGACGAGCTGGCCCGCATCGCCCGCTCCTACGGCCTGCGCGTCGTGGGCCCCAACTGTCTCGGCATCGCCAACACCGACCCGGCCGTCAAGCTCAACGCCACCCTCGCCGCCACCGTGCCGGGCCGGGGCAAGGTGGGCTTCTTCAGCCAGTCGGGCGCGCTCGGCACCGCGCTGCTGCAGCGGGTGGCGCAGCGCGGCATGGGCATCTCGTCGTTCGTCTCCGCGGGCAACAGGGCCGACGTGTCGGGCAACGACCTGCTGCAATATTGGGAGGAGGACGACTCCACCGAGGTGATCCTCCTCTACCTGGAGTCGCTCGGCAATCCGCGCAAGTTCGCCCGGCTGGCCAGGCGAATCGCCCGCCGCAAGCCCATCGTGGTGGTCAAGAGCGGCGGCACCCCCTCCGGGCACTCGGCGGAGGAGCTGGGGCTGCCCGACTCGGCGATCAGCTCGCTGTTCGAGCAGGCGGGGCTGATCAGGGTCGACGACCTGATCCAGCTCTTCGACGTGGGGCAGTTGCTGGCCTACCAGCCGCTGCCCGCCGGGCCGAGGGTCGCGCTGGTGACCAACTCCGACGCGCTCGGCCTGCTGGCCGCCCACGCCTGCCGCGCCGCCGGTCTCGACCCGCGCCCGCCGGTCAACCTGGGCGCGTCCGCCGGGCCAGCCGAGTACGGCACGGCCCTCGGCGGCGAACTGGCCTCCCCCGAGGTGGACGCCGCCGTCGTGATCTACATGCCGCCGATCCCCGGCGAGACCGACGAGGTGGCGGCCGAGCTGCTGCGGGTGTCGAAAGACGCGGGCAAGCCGGTGCTCGCGACGTTCCGCGGGCACCTGGGCATGCATCCGGCCCTGCGCCTGCCGGGCGACGGGCCCGCACGCGGGTCGATTCCGTCGTACGCGGCCCCCGAGGAGGCCGTGCGCGCTCTCGCCCGCGTGGTGCGTTACGCGAAGTGGCGGGCGCGACCGGTGGTGCCGCCGCCCGAGCTGGACGGCATCGACACCGCCCGCGCCAGGGCCCTGGTAGGGGAGAGCCTGCGGGGCTGCGCCGCTCCCGAGTCCCAACCCGGGGGCACGTCCGGGGGCGCGCCCGTCGGCGGGCCCGTCGGCGGGTTCGCGCAGGCGGGGCCGCCGGTCGAGATCGACGCCGCCGAGCTGCTGTCCTGCTACGGGGTGACCGTCTGGCCCGCCGAGACCGTACGCTCGCCCGACGACGCGGTGGCCGCCGCAGGACGGCTCGGCTGGCCCGTGGTGGTCAAGGTGGCCGACCCCGGGGCCGCGCGCCGGGCCGGTACCGTACGCCTGGGGCTCACCGGGCCCGAGATGGTCCGGCACGCGTACGCCGAGCTGCTCGGGCCGGGCGCGGGGGTGGAGCTGGCCGTGCAGCGGATGGCGCCGCAGCCCGCCGTGCCGACGGTCGTGGGCGTGGTCGAGGATCCGGCGTTCGGGCCGGTCGTGACGTTCGGGCTGGGCGAGGTGACCGCGCGCCTCCTGCTCGACCAGGGCTTCCGCCCGGCGCCGCTGACCGGGGAGGACGCCGCCGACCTGGTGCGGTCCGTACGCGCCGCGCCCCTGCTGTTCGGCCAGTACGGCTACCCGCCGGTGGCCGTGCACGCCCTGGAAGACCTCCTCGTACGCGTCGGCCGCCTGGCCAACGACCTGCCGGAGGTGGCCCGCCTCGACCTCGACCCGGTGCTCGTGGGCGAGTCCGGCGTGATGATCCTGGGCGCCTGCGCCACCCTGCGCACCCCGGCGGGCCCGCGCCTCGACGGCGGTCCCCGGCGGCTGTCGTGATTCGCCCTGAGCGAAGAAAGTGGCAAAAATTACCCGCTGTTGCCCTGCGTAAGACGTTATAGAGCGTTATGTGCGGCGGATGAGTGCGCAGCCCGTCCCTGGCAGGATGGAGCCATGAGGGAAACCCGAGTCTCAGCCGCGGGCCTGCGTGAAGCGATCGAGCGCAGCGGCTACTACCCCGACCTCGTCACCGATGCGGTCGAATCCGCGCTGGGCAAGGAGGCCGTGACCGCGTTCGTGGTCCATCACGAGGCGACCTTCGATCCCGCGATGGAGGTGCGCAGGCACGTCACCGTGCTCGTGCTGTCGGCGACGCGGCTGCTGGTCTGCCACACCGACGAGCACCCGGCGGTCGAGGGCGTCTCGGCGTCCCACGCCTCCACCACCACCGAGGCGGTGCGCCTGAGCCGCGTCCAGTCGGTCGCCGTCACCCGCGTGGTGCCCGACCCCGCCTCCTACGTCCCCGGCGTCCCTCCCACGGAGGCGACGCTCACCATCGGCTGGGGCGCCATCTCCCATGTCGACCTCGAGCCGGCCACCTGCGGCGACGAAAACTGCGAGGCCGACCACGGCTACACGGGCGCGATCACGGCCGACGACCTGTCACTGCGGGTCAGCGAGGCCGCCGACGGGCCCGAGGCGGTCACCCACGTCCTGTCCTTCGCCAAGGCACTCTCGGAGGCCACCGCCCGCGCCGTGGCCTGACGCCCCGCCCGCCCCCTCCCTCCCGTGGCGCGGCCCTCCTCCCGGCGCGACGGCCACTTCACCGCGCCCCTCTCCCGCCGCTCACCCGCCCGGCACCTGCGCTCCCTTCGCGCCCCTTCCGCCCGGTAGCGCCCCAGGAAACCCATCGGTCCCCCACATCACCCGTTCTCGCACGGGCTCGGCCCGCCCGCGCCTGAAGGCCCCGGCCGTCAGGACGGCGGGGCGCGTCGAGCCCGCGAGCCGGGTACGGGAGATCACGAGAGGTTACACTGAGGGCATGCTGGTGCCGGGTTACGGCGGCGGGTCGCTCGCCGATCTGCCGGGCTCACTGCTGGCCGCGCTGGGCCTGCGCGAGCCCAACGCGCTGGCGCTCGAGCCGGCCGACCGAGTCTGCCTCTTCCTGGTCGACGGCCTCGGCGCCGAGCTGCTCAGCGCCCACCCCGAGACCGCCCCCTTCCTGTCCGCGCTCCAGAGCAGGACGATCACCGCCGGTTTCCCCGCCACCACCGTCACCAGCCTGTGCTCCCTGGGCACCGGCCTGACGCCGGGCGAGCACGGCATGGTGGGCCTCATGCTGGCCGTGCCCGGCACCGGCCACCTGTTCAACTGCCTGCGCTGGACCCTCCCCGGCGGCCGCACGATCGACCCCGACGAATGGCAGCCGGCCCCCACCGTCTACGAGCGCGCCGCCGTCGCCGGCGTCGAGTCCGTCTACGTCGCCCCCGCCGAGTTCGAGGGCACCGGCCTGACCAGGGCCGTCTACCGCGGCGTACGCTACGTTCCCGCCGACACCGTCGATGAGCGGGTCGCCCGCGTCCACGAGGCCCTGCGCGAGCGGCGGGCCCACGTCACCGTCTACTACGGCGACCTCGACGCCGCCGGGCACATGACGGGCTGGGGCAGCGAGGAGTGGCTGCGTCAGCTCGCCGTCGTCGACGACATGGCGGCGCGCCTGGCCGAGGGCCTGCCGCCCGGCTCGGCCCTCTACGTCACCGCCGACCACGGCATGGTCAACGCCACCGAGAAGATCGACGCGGAGACCGTCCCCGAGCTGACCGAGGGCGTGGCGCTGCTCGGCGGCGAGGCCAGGGCCAGGCACGTCTACACCCGCCCCGGCGCGGGGAAACAGGTGCTGGAGGCGTGGCGCGAGACCCTCGGCGGCAAGGCGTGGGTGGTGTCCAGGCAGGAGGCGGTCGAGTCGGGCTGGTTCGGCCCCCGCGTACGCGACGCGTGGCTCGAACGCATCGGCGACGTCGTGGCCGTGCCCCGCGGCGGCCTGGCCATCACCGCTCCCAGCAGGCATCCGCTCGAGGCCCTCTTCACCGGCTACCACGGCTCGCTGACGCCGGCCGAACAGCACGTCCCGCTCCTGGAGGTACGCCCGTGACCAGCCCGCTCATCACTCCCGCCGATCTTGCCGCGCTCGACGGCGCGACGGTGCTCGACGTGCGCTGGCGACTCGGCGGGCCGCCCGGGCTGGAGTCGTACCGTGAGGGCCACATCGGCGGGGCCGTCTACTGCGACCTCGACACCGACCTCGCGGCCCCTCCCGGTCAGGGCGGGCGGCACCCGCTGCCGGGCGCGGCGGCGTTCCAGGACGCGATGCGGCGGCTGGGCGTCCGCGGCGGGCGTCCGGTGGTGGTCTACGACGACGCCGCCGGCACCGTCGCCGCCAGGGCCTGGTGGACGCTGCGCTACTTCGGACACGACGACGTACGCGTGCTCGACGGCGGCCTGCCCGCCTGGATCGCGGCCGGGCTGCCGATCACCAAGGAGGTTCCCGAGCCGGTGGAGGGCGACTTCACCGCGCGTCCCGGCGGCCTGCCGGTGCTGACGGCCGACGAGGCGGCGGCCCTGCCCGGCCGGGGCGTGCTGCTCGACGCCCGAGCGGGCGAGCGTTACCGGGGCGAGGTGGAGCCGGTCGACCCGGTGGCCGGGCACGTTCCCGGGGCGGTCAGCGCGCCCACGACCGGCAACGTCGGGCCCGACGGCAGGTTCCTCGACCCGCGGGAGCTGCGGGCCCGCTTCGCCGGGCTGGGCGTGGGCGAGGGGGTCGAGGCCGGGGTCTACTGCGGCTCCGGGGTGACGGCCGCCCACGAGGTGCTGGCGCTGGAGGTGGCCGGCCTGCCGGCGGCACTTTACGCGGGCTCCTGGTCCGACTGGGTGTCCGACCCGTCCCGCCCCGTCGCCACCGGCCCCTCGTAGGCACGGCGCCCCTGGTAGAGCGGCTGGTCGCCTGCCCCGAAGCAGGCGAAGCCGTTCTCGCCCGTCTTGGCCGCCGCGCACGCCAGCGCCGCGTCCGGCGGCTCCCCGGCGGCCACCAGCTCGTGGAACGCGCTCATCACCGCCCTGGCCGCCTCGTCCCGCACCGGCACCATCCCCGCGATCACGCAGGACGACCCCTTGGCCAGGAACGTCCCCGGCAACCCCAGCGGCGCCCCCTCCATCGGCGTCCGCGACATCCCCGAGTTGCACGCCGACAGCACCACCAGCCCCGCCGAACGGGCGACGTCCAGCAGGTCGTAGGCCATGAGCGAGCCGTCCTCCAGCGTGATGCCCGACACCAGCGGGCTGCGCGCGTGGAACACCCCGTGGGCCGCCAGGTGAACGACGTCCACCTCGGCCAGCGCCTCCAGCACCGGCACGATGCGCCCGGGAACCTGCCGCCCGCCCGGATGGCAGGCCAGCACGTGCGCCACTTCGGCGTGCGCGTGCGCCAGCGCCGGACCGGCCGCCGCCGCCACGGAGGGCGGCCCGGCCGTACGGGAGCGCCGGGACCTGCGGGCCCGCATCCAGGCCGCCGCGCCGGCCGCCACGCTGACCGGCCGTTCGCGCAGGCACGGAAGCGCGCCCCAGGGCAGCGTGTGCAGCGTGCTCACCGGCACGACCACCAGGGGCCGGTCGCCGAGGTCGGCGCGCAGCGGGCCCAGCACCAGCTCTTCCAGCTCGTCGGCGGCCGTCTCGACGTCGTGGCGGCGGCTCGGATGGCGCAGCGCGTACCGCAGGCGTACGATCCCCTCCCGCACCTGCCGCACGCCGCCCAGCCGCCGCAGCGACAGCCGCTCCCTGGCCACCAGCACGGCCAGCAGCGCGTCACCGTCGGCCACGTACTCCACCAGCGCGCCCCGCCCCAGCTCGGCCCCGACCCGGTCGGGCTCCACCAGGGCGCCCCCGTGCGCGGGAGCGGCCACCGCCCGCCACCGCTCCGCCCACTCGAACACCTGCCGCGCGCACCCGTCACGCACCGCCAGCTCCAGCCCGTACGCCGCCAGCCGCGCCCCCGCCCTGGCCGCGTGCGCGCGCAGCGAGGGGTCATCGAACGTCTCCACCCGCTCGCTCACCTCGGCCAGCCCGTCGCGCACCGCGCGGAAGGCGGCCGGGAGGTCGTTCCGCAGCTCGGCCTGGAGGGCCAGCGCGTGCCGGCGAACCGGCGCCGGGATCCGTGTCGCCTGCGCGAGCCGCCTGGCGTGGCGTTCCGCGTCGCGCGAGGTGTCGGGCGAGGTGCCGGGTGAGGTGCCGGGCGCGGTCACGTGGGTGCCGGGCGGCGTCGTCCGTTCGGTGCGTTCGGTGCGTTCGGTGCGTTCGGTGCGTTCGGTGCGTTCGGTCAGCCGGGCGAGCTGGGCCAGGGCGGTCGGGCGGTCGTCCACGGACAGCGCCGCCTCGGCCGCCACCAGCCGCAGCGCCGCCGCGTCGGCGCGGTGGACGTGCCCGTACTCCAGCTCGTCCGAGCACGCGATCAGCTCGGCGACCAGCTCCGGGGTGACGGGTTCGAGGGCCAGCCGCGAGCGCAGGGTGACCTCCCTGGCCAGCGGCAGCCACGTCGTACGCTCCTGCGCCGCCAGCTCCGCCGTCGCCACCTCGGCCACCTGCCCGGCCCGGTGCGGGTCGCCGGTCAGCAGCTCCACCTGGGCCAACTTGAGCCGGGCCTCGGCCAGCGCGGTGTGCGCGCCCGACGCCTCCAGATCGGGTACGGCCAGGTTCAGCATCGCCCTGGCCTCGCCGGGCAGGTGGACGGCCAGCAGGGCCCCGGCGAAGTCGGCCCGCATCGTGGCCAGCCGTTCTGGGAAGCCGTACAGGGTGTCCTCGGCCTCGGCGTAGTGCTGGAACGCCCCCGCGACGTCGCCCCTGCGTACGGCGAGGAAGGGCAGGTTGGCGACGGACAGGCGGATCAGGTGCCGCAGCCCGGCCTGCCGGGAGAGACTCAGGCAGGCGGTGAGGTCGCGCATGGCGGCGTTCCAGTCGCCGCGGTAGGAGTGGATGAGGCCGCGGTTGAGCAGCCCGCCGGCCAGGAACCTGCGGTCGTCGATCGTGCCGGGCGCGGCCACGAGGGCGCGTAGCGCGCGGTCGCACGAGGCGAGGGCCTCCTGGTGGCGACCGAGGTGGGCCAGGGCGACCGCGCGCTGGGTGTCGAGCTTGGCGCGGTCGAGCGGGGATAGGTAGGCCCAGGCCAGGGCGGCCACGCGCAGGGCGGGCAGGGGGTGGCCGCGCTCGGTGCGCACGGTGACGAGGGAGAGCCGCGCCTGGGCGATCCGCTCAGGCGGGGCGGCCGAGGTGGCGATGGCCTCGCGCAGGTGGTGCTCGGCGGCCTCGAGGTCGCCCAGCTCGCGGGCGGCCAGCGCGATCGACCTGAGCGCCACGACCTCGGCCTCGGTCTGGCCGGTGCGCCGGGCGTGGGCGAGGACGGCGCGGGCCGCGCGCATGGCGTGGCCGGGGTCGATCAGGGATCGCGTCAGGGCGGCCTCGGCCGCCTTGACGAGCGGATGGATGCCGTCGCGTGGGACGTGTCCGTCCGGTGTTGCGCTCATGGCCGGCCTCGGTCGGGGGACGGCCGGGAGCAGGGCGCAGCTCTCCCGGCGAGGTCATTGGCGGATCAGGGACGGGGCAGGAACGATCAGGGGCGGATGCGTACCCAGGTGGTCTGTATGGGCGGGTGGCCGGGCCGGTGACACACCACGCTGAGCCAGCCGGGCGGCAGGCCGGTGGCGACGAAGTGGCCGGTCTGGGCGATGCGTCTGGTGAGCGTCATGTGGGGGGATCGCACGTCGACGAGCGTGCCCTCTCCTGGGTAGGGGGAGATGTGCCCGGCGATGTCGATGAGCCCGTCGCCTTCCGTCACCTCCAGGTCGAAGGTGAGGCCGTCGGCGACGAAGCGCACCAGGTGCGAGTTGTCGTCGTCGCGCACGCTGCGGATCGTGGAGGACTCGGCGTGCACGGCGGTCACCGCCTGCGGGACCCGAAGCCGGTAGGCGTCACGTGCGGCGGCGGACACGTGCTGGGGGATCGGGTCGTTCCCGGAGGCCAGCCGGAGGGCTGCCAGGAAGTATTCGTCGTTGATCATTGCGCTGTCTCCTGTAGTGAGAGCAGGGTGCGCAGTTTCTCCAGGCAACGGGATTTGGTCGGGCCGACGCTGCCCGGGGGCAGCTCCAGCCGGGAGGCCACCTGCTGGTTGCTGAGATCGTTCGCGACCAGCAGGAGCAGGGTGCGGCAGGGCTCTGGCAGGGTGGCCACCTGCTCCCAGAGCAGGCGCCGGCCGTCGGCCTCGAGTACGGCCGACAGTGGGTCGGGGTCGCCGACCACCTCGGAAGGGGAGATCGCCGAGACCGCCTTCCGCTGGATCAGCAGGGCCTCCCTGCGCACGGTGGTGGCCAGCCAGCCTCCCACCCGCGCCGGGTCCCTGAGGTCGTGGACGTGCTGCAGCAGGCGCAGCCAGGCTCCCTGAACGGCGTCAGCGGCGTCGGCGGGGCTCAGGCCGCACGCGCGGGCGACCGCCCACATGCGCGGCCCGAACCTCGATTCGAGCTCGTCCCAGGCCGACCCGTCGTCGTCGGCCGCGGCTGCGAGTAGCTGCGCCGGATCACGGTGATCACGCATCCGCGCCTCCTTTCACCCGGTACGGGGAGGCGGTTCTGCCTCCCCGTGATTGACCGGGGACTGAGCGTAAACTCTACAGACTCGCCGAGAAGAGAACCCCCAGATCGGTAATTTGCGGGGCCTCCTCGGAGTCGAGCAGCCGCCTGATCCACTCCGTCGCGGGCTCGTGTCTGGCCGCGTCGGCGACGGCGCCGGCCACCAGCGCGGTGGCGAACGACGTGCCGCTCCAGGCCGCGTAGCCGCCGAAGTCTCCGGTGTCCAGATAACTGCTGGTCAGCCAGTCGCCGGGGGCGCACGCGTCGACCCAGGTGCCGTAGCCGGAGTAGGGGGCCCTGCGCGGCTCGCAGGCGTCCACGGCCGCCACGCCGACCACCCCGGGCAGCGCGGCGGGCCAGAAGGGGCGGTCGGAGGCGGTGTTCCCGGCGCAGGCCACCGTCACCGTGTCGGGCAGGGCGGCGATGGCGTCCGACAGCAGGGGCGGCGGGCGGTCGTCGAAGGTGTGGCAGCCGAACGACAGGTTGAGCACCTGCGGGGGCCGTTCGCGCATGCGGTGCAGGGCGCGTACGACGCCGGCCTCGTCGCCGAGCCCGTCGCCGTCGAGCACCCGGCGCACGCGCAGCGACACGCCCGGTGCGCGGCGCGTCAGCAGACCGGCGATGAACGTGCCGTGCCCCGCCTGCGCGCCCTCGGTGGCGTCGGCGTCCTCGGGGCCGAGGCGGTCGTACCAGTCGGCGTCCGACCACCAGGGATGGTCGGCCACGCCGGTGTCGAGCAGGCCCACGACCACGTCGGAGCGGGCCCGGCCGGGTTTGAAGGGGACGGGGGGAGCGGGGAACGGCCGGGAGGCGGGACCGCCGAAGAACAGGGGCTGGCCGCGCAGCACGTGGTTGGGCGACGCCCGGATGCCCTGGTCGCGCAGCTCGGCGGTGACCTCGCGGGGATCGGCGCCGTCCGTCAGGTGGAGGACGCAGACGCCGTCCGCCTCCGAGACCGCCTGCGTCCAGCGGGACGCGGCGCTCAGCGCGGCGCGGTCGGTCAGCACCTGACCTGGGCGGATGAGCGCCTCACCGACTGATTGGATGTTCATGAGCGGGTTTCCTTCCCGCGTGGGAGGGCACTGTCACCCGCCACTCCCGCACCAACTTGGTATGGCCCCCCACTGGTGCCGGATGACGACCGACGGTAGTCTCTCCCTAGTCACTTGTGATCATCCTGGGGCGAGGCCGTTGGGGAAGGCGCACCTCGTACCGAAGGGGAGGTCCGGTGTCTGCTCGTGGCGTCCTTTACGTCCACTCGGCTCAGCCCGCGCTGTGCCCTCACATCGAATGGGCAGTCGCGGGTGTCCTTGGCGTACCCGTAGACCTGACGTGGACTCCGCAACCCGCCGCGCCCAACGTCGTGCGGGCGCAGGCGGAGTGGGAGGGCCGCGCGGGCATAGCGGCGGCCATCGCCTCCTCCCTCATGGGCTGGCAGCGCCTCAGGTTTGAGATCACCGAGGACGCCTCGCCGGGCGTCGACGGGTCCCGGCACGCCTACACGCCGACGCTCGGCGCGTTCACGTCGGTCATCGGGGTCGCCGGCGACATCATGATCCCCGAGGACCGGCTCCGCGCCGCGATGATGCTGGCCGCGCAGGGGCGGTGCGTGCTTGAGGACGAGCTGGACAAACTGCTCGGCAGACCATGGGACGAGGAGTTGGAGCCGTTCAGGTACGCCGGTGACGGCGCACCGGTCAGGTGGCTGCACGCCGCCGTTTGAGCAGGCCGTTTTGAGCGGGCCGTTCGCAGGCCGCTTTCCTGAGGAGTGACACCCCGGCCGGCCGGGGCCGCGGACGACAGCAGGGCCCGCACCTGACGTCAGGTGCGGGCCCTGCCGCGTGCAGCGGCGGCTATAGCGGGAACGTCCGCGAGGACAACCAACGGAACACCGAAGGCGTCACACCTACGTACGAAGCGGACGGCTTTCCCGGCGAACGTGGCGTCGAG
The DNA here is from genome assembly GCF_055586305.1 of Nonomuraea sp. NPDC051298. Taxonomy (NCBI): domain Bacteria; kingdom Bacillati; phylum Actinomycetota; class Actinomycetes; order Streptosporangiales; family Streptosporangiaceae; genus Nonomuraea; species Nonomuraea sp. NPDC051298. Next base: position 1,034,633 of record NZ_JBVJIM010000001.1, on the reverse strand, counting down.
GCAGCCGCCGACCCGCAGTGTGTCTAAGCTCCCTGGAACACGACGCACACGTTGTGCCCGCCGAATCCGAACGAGTTGTTGACCGCGGCGAGATCGCCCTCGGGCAGGGCGCGGTTCGCGCCGTGGACGAGGTCGACCTCGATGCCGTCGTCGAGGTCGTCGAGGTTGATGGTGCGCGGGACGATGCGCTCCTGCAGGGCCTTGATCGTGAAGACCGACTCGATGCCGCCCGCCCCGCCGAGCAGGTGCCCGGTCATGGACTTGGTGGAGGTCACCAGCGGGTGCGTGCCGATGGCCTTGGCCACCGCCACCACCTCGCCGACGTCGCCCGCGGGGGTCGAGGTGGCGTGCGCGTTGACGTGCTTGACGTCGAGCCCGCTGATCCCGGCGTCGGTCAGGGCCTGCGTCATCGCCATGATGATGCCCCGGCCCTCGGGCTCGGGCTGGGTGATGTGGTGCGCGTCGGCGGAGTAGCCGACGCCCGAGCAGTAGGCGTAGACGCGCGCGCCGCGCGCCCTGGCGTGCTCCTCGGACTCCAGCACGATGATGCCCGCGCCCTCGCCGAGCACGAACCCGTCGCGGCCGCGGTCCCACGGCCGCGACGCGCCCGCCGGGTCGTCGTTGCGCGTGGACATGGCCCGTGCGGCGGCGAAGGCGGCGATGTTGAGGCCGTGGATGGCGGCCTCGGTGCCGCCGGCGACCACCACGTCGGCGCGGCCGACCCTGATCATGTCCATCGCGTGGCCGATGGCCTCGGCACCGGACGCGCAGGCCGACACCGTGGCGTGCACGCCCGCCTGGGCGCCCAGGTCGAGCCCGATCCAGGCGGCCGGGCCGTTGGGCATGAGCATCGGCACGGTGAAGGGCGACAGCCGGTTCCAGCCGCGCTCGCGATAGGTGTCGTACGCGCTCAGCGTGGTCGTGATGCCGCCGATGCCGCTGGAGACCACGACGCCGAGCCGCTCGGGCGCCACCTCGGGGGCGCCGGCGTCCTGCCAGGCCTCCCTGGCGGCCACCAGCGCGAACTGCTCGCTGCGGTCGAGCCGCCGGGACTCGGGCCGCGGCAGCACCTCGGTGGGATCGACGGCGGCCGTCCCCGCGAACCTCACGGGGACGGTGTCGATCCAGTCGGTGGTGAGAGTCTCGACACCCGACTGACCGGCGAGGAGCGCCGTCCAGGTCGAGGTGACGTCTCCACCGACGGGCGTCGTCGCGCCGAGCCCGGTGACGACGACACGTACCCGGTTCGCACTCACGTTTCGCGCTCCTTGCTAGTCAGTTGTGGTGGACGGACGTTTCAGTTCTGGATGAAGTTGAGCACGTCCTTGACCGTCTTCAGGTTCTTGAGCTGGTCGTCGGGAATCTCGACGCCGAACTCGTCCTGGGCGGCCACGGCGATCTCGACCATGGACAGGGAGTCGATGTCGAGGTCGTCGACGAAGTTCTTCTCGGGCGTCACCTCGGAGGCCGGGATGCCGGTGATCTCGTTGATGATCTTGCCGAGGCCGGCGAGGATGTCCTGCTCGGTGGCAGCCATATCGCTTGTTCTCCTTCTGGTTTCTCTGGAATCCGTGCGGACGGTGCCGCACAGGCTTGGGACGTGACGGATCCTAGGGGATCTCGATCACTTGGCCCGCGTACGTGAGGCCCGCGCCGAAGCCGAGCACCAGGGCCAGGCCGCCGGAGCGCACCTCGCCCCGCTCCAGCATGCGCGAGAGCGCCAGCGGGATGGACGCGGCCGAGGTGTTGCCCGCGTGCACGATGTCGCGGGCGATGACGGCCTGGTCGGCACCCAGCTTACGGGCGATGCCCTCGATGATGCGCAGGTTGGCCTGGTGGGGCACGAACGCGGCCAGCTCGGACGGGTGGACCCCCGCCCGCTCGCACGCCTCCAGCGCCACGGGGTGCAGCGCGGTGGTGGCCCACCGGAAGACCGTCTGGCCCTCCTGGTGGAGGAAGTCGTCGCGGTCCTTGATGTGGATCGCGTCGGCCTTGTCGCCCGCGCTGCCCCACACCACGGGGCCGATGCCGGGCGTCTCGGACGGGCCGACCACCGCGGCGCCGGCGCCGTCGGCGAAGATCACCGCGGTGGACCGGTCGGTCCAGTCGACCCACTGCGAGAGCTTCTCCGCGCCGATGACCAGCACGTTCCTGGCCGATCCCGCGCGTACGGCGGCGTCGGCGGTGGCCAGCGCATAGCAGAACCCGGCGCAGGCCGCGTTGACGTCGAACGCGCCGGGGGACTTGATGCCCAGCCGGTGCGCCACGACCGCGGAGGCGTTGGGGATCTGGGTCTCCAGCGTGCAGGTGGCCACGATCACCAGGTCGACGTCGTCGGGGGACAGGCCGCCGGCGGCCAGCGCCTTGCCGCCGGCGATGGTCGCCATGTCCTCGAGGGACTCCCCGGCGGGAGCGACCCGGCGCTCCTTGATGCCGACGCGGGACTGGATCCACTCGTCGTTGGTCTCCATGGTCTTGGCCAGGTCGTCGTTGGTGACGATGTTGGCCGGCTGGTAGTGGCCGAGGGCCAGCACCCTGCCGCCCGGGGCGATGTCGGGGATCCTCACTTGATCAGCTCCCTGGCCGCGTCGAGGTCGTCGGGTGTCTTCAGTGCCACGGTCCGCACGCCGCGCAGGGCCCGCTTGGCCAGGCCGGTCAGCGTGCCGCCGGGCAGCAGCTCGATCATCTCGGTGACGCCGAGCCCGGCCATGGTCTCCATGCAGGAACCCCATCTGACGGGGCTGCTGACCTGGTCGACCAGTCTCTGGAGGAACTCGGCGCCGGTGGCGACCGCCTGCCCGTCGGAGTTGGACAGCAGCGGGATCGCCGGGTCGGAGGGGACGACGTGCCGGGCGGCCTCGCGCAGGCTGTCGACCGCCGGGGCCATGTGGTGGGTGTGGAAGGCGCCCGCGACGGACAGCGCGATGAGCCGGGCGCGGGCGGGCGGGTCTTCCTTGAACGCCGCGAGTTGCTCCAGCGTGCCGCCGGCCACGATCTGCCCGGCGCCGTTGACGTTGGCGGGGGTCAGGCCGTGCTTGTCGAGGGCCGCCAGCACCTCTTCCTCGACCCCGCCGAGCACGGCGGTCATGCCGGTCGCGGTGACGGCGGCGGCCTTGGCCATGGCCCCGGCCCGGTCGCGGACGAGGCCGAGCGCCTGCTCGGGGGTGAGCACCCCGGCGAGCGCGGCCGCGGCGAACTCGCCCACGCTGTGCCCGGCCAGCAGGCCGGGGGTCACGCCGAGCGCCTCGGCGGAGGCCAGCGCGGCGGCGACGAGCAGCGGCTGGGCGACGGCGGTGTCGCGGATCTCGTCGGCGCCGGCGGTGGTGCCGTAGGCGATCAGGTCGAGCCCGACGACCTCCGACCACGCGCCGAGTCTGTCGGCCAGACCGGGCAGCTCAAGCCAGGGAGTCAGGAAGCCCGGTGATTGGGCACCTTGGCCCGGGGCGACGAGTACTAGCACAAAATCCACCTTGCCCTGTAGAACTTCGACACGCGGATGGAGATCCGCACGAACTTTGTCCGGGGTGATTTGTAGGAAGCCTACAATGTGGATTTCGACGCCGTTACGTTAAGGCCCCCAGGCTACCGCGCTCTCCGAGAGCCGGCCGAGAATGAGGCCCACCTGGAGGGTGAACGCGGACCTGCCCTCGGTGGGCTGGTAGCCGGTCAGCTCGGTGATCTTCTTGAGCCGGTAGCGCACGGTGTTGGGGTGCACGAACAGCAGCCGCGCCGTCGCCTCCAGCGAGGTGCCCTGCTCCAGGTACGTCGCCAGCGTGTCGAGCAGCGGGGTGCCCGCGAGCGGCAGGTAGACGTTCTCGATGAGCTGCCCGCGGGCGTCGGCGTCGCCGTCGAGCGCCCGCTCGGCCAGCAGGTCTTCCGCGTGCACCGGCCTGGGCGCGTCGGGCCAGCCGCAGGCCGCCTTCAGCCCGGCCAGCGCCGCCCCGGCGGACCTGGCGGCGGCGTGCAGGTCGGGCACTTCGGGGCCGATCACGATGGGCCCGACGCCGAAGCGGGCCACGACCTGCCTGGCCGCCTCGTCGGCGCTTCCGGCCCCGCCCACGATCACGATCAGCCGGTCGGCCTGCACCCCGGCCAGCAGGTCCATGCCGATGCGGCGGCCCTTCTCGCGCAGGCTGTCGATGACCGCGCGCGGGTCGTCGTCGGGGGCGTGGCCGGCGATGACGACCACGGGGGAGGAGGTCCAGCCGAGCGCGGCGGCCCAGGAGTGCAGGCCGTCGTCGACCTCGCCGCGGACGAGGGCGTCGACGATCAGGGCCTCCAGGCGGGCGTCCCACGAGCCCCTGGCCTCGGCCTCGCGGGCGTAGACGTGGGCGGCGGCGAAGGCCACGTCGCGCGTGTAGTGGAGCATGGCCTGCTGGAGCTGGTCCTCGCCGCCTGGGGAGGCCAGCTCGTGGGTCTGCGCCTCGACCACCTCGACCACGACCCTGACGATGTCGACCGTCTGCTGGAGCGAGATCGAACGCTTCAGCTCGCGCGGGGCCGTGCCGAAGAACTCGATGCTGGGCGTGGGCCGGTCTTTGCTCGCGTGCTGGAACCACTCGACGAACGCGGCGATGCCGGCCTGGGCCACCAGCCCCACCCACGAGCGGTCTTCGGCGCTGAGCGCGCGGAACCACGGCAACTGGTCGTCCATGCGGGCCATCGCCGCGGTGCCGAGCGCGCCCATGGCCCGCTCGAGCCTACGTGTGGTGTCCTCCCGGGTCCGGTCTGTCACGCCTCCTAGAGTGCCAGGTCCGTCCCGATGACCGGAACGGCGGTACGCGCCGCGCCTGGCCGGGCCGCCGGATCACGGCCGCTGGACGACGGCCGCTAGATGACGGCCACGGCGGTGATCAGGCCGATCGCCAGGTGGGTGACCGCCAGCAGCCGCGCGCCCGGCTGCAGCTCCTTCTCCTTGACCAGGTCGCGTACGGAGATGCCGACGATCCGGTCGAACACCAGCATCGCCACCGTCTGCACCACGATGCCGACCAGGCCGAACACCGCCGTGCCCGCCAGCCCCTCGGCCAGCCGGCCGCCGGAGGCCCAGATGGAGGAGGCCACGATCAGGCCGACGGCGCCCAGGGCGGAGGTGGCCAGCAGCGTGGCGTTCGGGTTGCGCTGGGTGCGGATGACCTCGCTCAGCTTGCCCGGCGTGGCCCAGTCGATCACGTAGAAGCCGATGATCAGCAGGATCACGCCGACGGCGGCGTAGGCGGCGATGGCGCCGGCGCCGCGGGCGAGGGTTTCGAGAAGCGTCACGTCAGGTTCCAATCACGAAAGGCGTGCAGAGGGTGGGTGCGTCAGTCGGCGATGCGGTGCGGGACGAAGGAGGAGGTGTCATCGGTGATCAGGCCGGTGGTCTCCCTGATGCCCAGCCCGGCGGGTTCGTCGGCGACCACCCAGGCGCCCAGCACCGGGCGCTGCCCCTCGAACTCGGGCAGGGCCTCGAAGCCCTGGAACACGTAGCCCTCCCGGCCGTACCCTCCGGTCGTCTCCTGGGTGCCCTCGGGGGTGACGATGCGCATCGAGGCGCCCTCCCTGCCCAGCAACGGCTTGGCGATGTACGAGGTCAGGTCGCGGGGGTCGCCGAGGTGGGCGGGCAGCAGGTTGGGGTGGCCCGGGTACAGCTCCCACAGGAGCGCCAGCAGCGCCTTGTTCGACAGCAGCGTCTTCCACAGGGGCTCGATCCAGGTCGAGTGGCGTACGGCGTGCCGTCCGAAGTCGTCGGCGAGCATCCACTCCCAGGGGTAGAGCTTGAACACCGAGCGGATCATCTGGCCGTCGAGGTCGGCGAAGCGGCGGTTGAGCGGGTCCCAGCCGATGTCCTCCACGGCGATGGCCATGGTCGGCAGGCCGGCCTGCTCAGCGGTCTCCTGCAGGTAGGCCACCGTCATGGCCTCCTCGCCGGTCTCGTCCATGCTGGTGAACGCGAAGTGCGTCGGGCCGGGCGGCAGCTTCAGCCCGCGCCAGCGCTCGACGAGCCGCTCGTGCACGGAGTTCCACTGGTCGTCGGCCGGGAAGACGTCCTGCAGCCAGAACCACTGCACGACCGAGGACTCCACCAGGGAGGTCGGCGTGTCGGCGTTGTACTCCAGCAGCTTGGCCGGGCCGGTGCCGTCGTAGCGCAGGTCGAAGCGGGCGTACACGTGCGGGTCGCGGCGTTCCCACGAGCGGGCCACCTCCTCCCACGTCCATTCGGGGAGGGCGAAGTCGGCGAAGCGCCCGGTGGAGACGACGTGCTCGACGGTGCGCAGGCACATGCCGTGCAGCTCCTCGACCTGCGCCTCCAGCGACTCGACCTCGTCCATCGAGAAGACGTAGTGGACGGACTCGTCCCAGTAGGGCCTGCTCAGCCCTTCCGGGTGGGCGGCGCGGTGGTAGGCCAGGCCCTGGCTCTCGATCGTCTTGTCCCAGCCGTCTCTGGCGGGGTGGTGCTCGCGGCGCACCCTCAGCTCCCGCTGCTGGAGCGGTTGCCGAAGCCGCCGCGCTGGATCTCCTTGCCGGCGCGGGTGCTGATGTTCACGTCGGAGGGGCGCAGGGTGGTGCCGCCGGAGACGCGGTTGCCGTTCCTGATGCCGCCGTAGTACCACGAGTACGCCCCGAGCGAACGGCCGCTGCTGTAGTAGCGGTAGGAGCCGTCGTCGTCGCAGTACGAGTCGTCGACGACCACGTAGGAGCCGGCCGGAGGGGGTGACGTGCTGATGCCCGGGGAGGGCGAGACGTCGGGGTACGGCGTCGGCGTGGTGGTCGCGTCGTCCACCAGCATGACGCAGTCGGCCGTGACGTCGTCGTCATCGTCGTTGGCCTCCGCGATCGCCCAGACGCCGACCAGCGTCAGGGACAGCACGCCGAGGATGGCCAGGGGCACTGCCTTCGACGACTTGCGTGGCGGCTCTTCGTGTGGGGGCGGTGGTGCCATCGAGCTCCTGCTTTCCTTGGCCGGTCAGCCTATCGGTGTGTCTTGTCCGCGTTCAATCTGTACTGCCTGCCGGTTGTCATTGGTTTGGGTAGGAATCAAGGCATGGATCCGGTTGATGCCCTTCGAGAGATCGCCTTTCTGCTGGAGCGCGCCGGGGAGCCCACGTACCGGGTGCGGGCCTTCCGCCGCGCCGCGGCGATCGTGGCGGACCTGCCCGGGGACGAGCTGGTACGGCTGGCCCGCACGGGCGGGCTCGGCGACCTCCCCGGCATCGGCAAGGTCACCGCACTGGTGATCAACGAAGCGATGTCCGGCGGTGTTCCTACGTATTTGCGGCGGATGCGGGCCACCGCCGGAGTCGAGCTGGACACCGAGACGGCCGCGCTGCGTGCCGCGCTCAAAGGCGACCTGCACAGCCATTCCGACTGGTCCGACGGGGGGTCGCCGATCGAGGAGATGGCCGAGGCGGCCCTCGCGCTGGGGCACGAGTACTGGGCGCTGACCGACCACTCGCCGCGCCTGACCGTGGCCAAGGGCCTGTCGGCCGAGCGGCTGGAGCGCCAGCTTGAGGTGGTGGCCAAGCTGAACGAGCGGTTGGCGCCGTTCCGGATCCTGACCGGGATCGAGGTCGACGTGAACCCCGACGGCTCCCTCGACCAGGAGACCGAGCTGCTGGAACGGCTGGACGTGGTGGTGGCCGCCGTGCACTCCAAGCTGCGCATGGGCGCGGAGGACATGACCCGCCGGATGGTCACCGCCGTCGCCAGCCCCGTGGTGGACGTGCTCGCGCACTGCACGGGGCGGGTCGTGCGGGCGGGCGGCGCGCGCGGGGCCAGACGGCCGGAGTCGGAGTTCGAGGCGGAGCTGGTCTTCGAGGCGTGCCGGCGGTTCGGGGTGGCCGTCGAGATCAACTCCAGGCCCGACCGGCTGGACCCGCCCAAGCGGCTGATGCGGCTGGCGTACGAGATGGGGTGCGTGTTCTCCGTCGACTCCGACGCGCACGCGCCCGGGCAGCTCGACTGGCAGCGGTTCGGGTGCGAACGAGCCGCCCGGTGCGGGATCGAGGCGGAACGCATCGTCAACACCTGGCCGCTCGACCGGCTCCTCGCCTGGACGCGGGCCTGAGCGCGGCCCCGACCCCGCGCGACCCGTGGCGTCCGGCGGGAGATTCGGCCGTCCGAGGGAGATCCGGGCGTGCGGAGGGAGATCTGGCCGTGCGGAGGGAAGTTCGGCCGTCCTTGCCCGGCGGGAAAGCCGGGCCCGGCGTGACCTGCCCGCGCAGGACGTCGGGGCGTCGCTGAGGCGGTGGCGCGGGCGTGAGACCCCTGTGGCCGCGCGGTTACGTGGGTGTGCCGGGGCTACCGGGCGGCCCGCGATTGTCGGTGGCGGCGCGTAGCGTTCCGGCTGTGAACCGTACCGACCGGCTCTACGCGCTCGTCGAAGACCTGCGCGCCATCGCGCCGCGCCGCCGCTCCGCCCGCGAGCTGGCCCTGCGGTTCGAGGTGAGCGTGCGCACGATCGAGCGCGACATCACCGCGTTACAGGAGTCGGGCGTGCCGATCTACGCCGAGCCGGGCCGCAGGGGCGGCTACGCGATCGACAAGAAGATGTCGCTGCCCCCGCTCAACTTCACCCCGGCCGAGGCCGTGGCCATCGCGGTGGCGCTCAGCAGGGCCGGTGACCAGCCGTTCGGCAGGCAGGCGCGCAGCGCGTTACGCAAGGTGGTGGCGGCCATGCCGGGCTCCGAGGGCGAGCTGGCCAGAGAGTTGGCCCGGCGCGTGCAGCTCGTCCACCCGCCGGCCGAGCCGGGCGAGGAGATCCAGCCGCTGGGCGCCGAGGGCATCTCGCGGGCGATCGAGGAGGCGCTGCTGCGCCGCCGCGTGCTCCGGCTCGACTACGCCGACGCCAAGGGCGCGCTGACCTCGCGCGACGTCGAGCCCGGGGTGTTCCTCGGCGGGCGGGGCGGCTTCTGGTATCTCGTGGCGTGGTGCCGGCTGCGCGACGACGTACGCGTCTTCCGCCTCGACCGCATCGCCGCCGCCACCGTCACCGCCGAGCGCTGCCCCGACCGGCCGCTCGAAGGCTTCGCCACCGACGTGCCCGAGATGATCGTGCACGGCACGCTGCTCGACTGATCGCGCCGATAGTCGTTCGAAAACACCGACATAGGGTTGTCGCCATAGCGATACATCGTTGTCTTGTTCGAGAAATGAGGAGACGACGATGGACAACACGGTGACCTGGTTCGAGGTCGCGACCGACGACCCCGAAGGCGCCCAGCGGTTCTACGGCGGGTTGTTCGGCTGGACGTTCACCCGCGACGAGGGCCCGATCGACTACCGGTTGATCACGCCCCCGGGCGACGGGCGGCCCACGGGTGGGCTCTACAACACCGAGGGTGCGTTCCCCGCCCACGCGATCTTCCACGTGCAGGTGGCCGACGTCGAGGAGACCTGCGCCAAGAGCGAGTCGCTCGGCGCCAAGGTGATCACGAAGGTGATCGACGACGGCGCCGGCACCGACTTCGCCTACCTGCGCGACACGTCCGGCAGCGTCTTCGGGGTCTTCCACCGCAGGTGACCACCCGCTCGGGGCCGGGAGCTGCGCCTTCCCCGCGAACATCCCGGCCGATGAGCGGCCCCGGCCCGAGGCCGGGTGCGGGTCACCTCTGCCCTGGACACGCCGCCGATCGCCGAGCGGCGGCGCGTCCAGGGCCCTTCTGGCGTGCCAGGCGTCAGGAACGACGGTTCGTCAGGGGCCCTTCCGAGGGCTCAGAAGGCGGCGGCGGAGAGCCAGCGGCCGAGGAGGCCGCGGTCGCCGTGCACGGTGAGCGCGTCGGGCGATCGGCGGCCGTAGAGCAGGAGGAGCAGGTCGCCCACCGGGCCGCGCACCGCCGCGTCGCCCTTGGCGTGGCCGCGCGCCCAACTGATCTTCCCGGCGGGGCCCTGCGTGATCGTCCACTCGCCGTCGGCGTCGTCCCCGTGGAGGTGGATCGTGGCCCCCTCCGCGCCCAGCCCGGCCAGCGTCCGGGTGACCCACGCGGCGTCCGGCAGGTTGTGCAGGAACTCCTCGATCCCGTCGATCGCGGTACCCGCCGGGATCTCCGGGCCGACGCCGAGCGCCAGCTCGGCGTCGGCCCGGTGGATCACCAGCTCGAAGAGCATCCGGCGCGGCCACCAGGTCGCCCGCTTGTCGGGGCCCCACGTCCACACCTCCGTCGCGGGGTCGGTGACGCGCAGGGTCTCCAGCAGCTCGGCCACGCCGCCGGCCAGCCAGGCGGCATCGCCGTGCTCGCCCTCGCCCAGCCCGCTGGGCACCTGCCGCGACCAGATCTGCTCCTGGACCCGGTTGCGCAGCACGTGCACCGCCCAGCGGTGGGTCTGCCCGACATGCGTGATCAGCTCGGCGAGCGTCCATCCCGGGCACGTCGGCACCGGGATGGACAGGTCATCGGCCAGAGCCCCCAGGCGCGCGGCCTCACTCCGGATCTGGGAGTCGTAGGCGGTCATGTCGCTGTTCGGCACGGTGGCGTCCGTCAGGTGGTTGTCAGTCACCCCGCAAGACTAGGCCGCCGGGCACGTGGTGCCCTTCTGCGGCATCTTGCCGTCGATGAGGTAGCCGTCCACCAGCCCCTGGATGCACTTGCTGCCCGACAGGTACGCCCCGTGCCCCTCACCCTCGTACGTCACCAGCGTCGCGGTCTTGAGCTGGGCCGTCAGCTTGGGCGCCCACTCGTACGGCGTGGCAGGGTCGCCCTTGCCGCCCACCACCATGATCGGCGCGGACCCGGTGGCGTCCACGTGCCTGGCCTCGTTGCTGCCCTTGGCGGGCCAGACCCGGCACAGGCCGCCGGAGCCCTCGCTGCCGAACAGCGGCGAGATCTTCAGCGCGGCCGCCTCGGTGCGCCGCAGCGCCGCCTCGTCGGGGCGTTCCGCGGAGTCGACGCAGGTGATGGCGGGGAAGCTGGTCATCTGGGTGGAGTAGCTGCCGTCCTGGCCGCGTCCGGTGTAGGAGTCGGCGAGGTACATCAGCGCGTCGCCGCGGCCCTTGAGCGCCTCGCCGAGCGCCTGCTCCAGGAACGGCCAGGTCAGCTCCGAGTAGAGCGCGGCGGCCACGCCGGTGGAGGCCAGACCCTGGGTCAGCGGACGCCCGTTGACCTGCAGCGGCTTGGCGGCGAGCTGGGTCATCAGCTTCTCGACGTTCGCGTCGGCGCCGGCCTGGTCCTTGCCGACGTCGCAGCTCGTCGTCTTGACGCACGAGCGCAGGAAGCTCTCGTACGCCTGCTGGAAGCCGCGCGTCTGGGCCAGCGTCCGCTCCTCGAACGACACCGTCGGGTCCAGCGGCGCGTCGAGCACCATGCGGCCCACGTTCTTGGGGAACAGGGTGGCGTAGACGCCGCCGAGCTGGGTGCCGTACGACATGCCGACGTAGTTGAGCTTGGCGTCGCCCACGGCGGTCCGGATGCGGTCCATGTCGCGGGCGGCGTTCACGGTGCCGACGTAGGGCAGGATCTTGCCGGAGTTCTGCTGGCAGAGCGCGGCGAACTCCTTGTTGGCCGCCGCGTTCTCCTGGTGCGTCTGGTCGTCGGGCGGCAGCGTGTCGAGCGAGGTGAACTTGTCCATCTCGGCGCCGTCGCCGCAGCGCACGCCCGCGCTGCGCTCGACGCCGCGGGGGTCGAAGCTGATCAGGTCGTAGCGGGCGCGCAGCGTCGTCAGCGCCTTGGCGGCCTGGTCAAGGGTGTCGACGCCGGACGCTCCCGGGCCGCCGAAGTTGAACACCATCGAGCCCAGCCGCTGCTCCTTGCCGTTGGCCGGGATCTTGATCAGCGCCAGGTCCAGCTTCTCCCCGTCGGGCCTGGCGTAGTCGAGGGGGACCGCGAGCTTGCCGCAGCGTACCGAGGGGTCCTGGCGGGCGGGCGGTTCGCCGCCGGGGCGCTTGAGGTCGGTGCAGGGCCCCCATGCGATCGTGCCGGGATCGGCGGCGGATTCCGCAGCGGACTGCGCGACCGGCTGCGCGGGCGCCGTGGAACAGGCGGCGGCCGCCAGGAGCAGGGTGGCGGCGATGACGCGACGCATGACGAACTTCCCCTCATATGTTTCAGGGGGAAGTAGTGCCCACAATACGTGACCCTGCACCAAACGTGGGTGAGGCGGCACGTACCCCTCCTGAACGTGCCGCCTCACTCAGCCAAACGGCGTGGGCGGCCGAATATGACGGCGCTCCCGCGAAGAAATTCGCGGGAGCGCCCGTGCCGGATGACTCAGACCCCCATCGACTGGGTGTCGTTGCTCTCGGCGCCGCCCGCCTCGGTGACGCCGTTCTTGAGGTGGTAGCGGGCGATGGCCTCGCGCAGCACCTCACCGTCGAGCTCGCCGCGCTTGACCAGGCTGCTCAGCACGGCCAGCGTGATCGAGGCCGCGTCCACGTGGAAGTGGCGGCGCAGCGCCGAACGCGTGTCGGACAGGCCGAACCCGTCGGTGCCCAGCGAGGACCAGTCACCCGGCACCCACTGCGCGATCTGGTCCTGCACGGCCTTCATGTAGTCGCTGACGCCCACGAACGGCCCCTGCGCCCGCGAGAGCGCCTGGGTCACGTAGGGCACGCGGCGCTCGGCCTCGGGGTTGAGCAGGTTGTGCTCGTCGCACGCCAGCGCCTCGCGGCGCAGCTCGGACCACGACGTCGCCGACCACACGTCGGCCGAGACGCCCCAGTCTTCCGCGAGCAGCCGCTGCGCCTCCATCGCCCACGGGCCCGCCACGCCGGAGGACAGGATGTTGGCCTTCGGGCCCTGCGTCTGCGGGCCGTCGGCGAACTTGTACAGGCCCTTGAGCAGGCCCTGCACGTCGATGTCCGCGGGCTGGGCCGGCTGCAGGTAGGGCTCGTTGTAGACGGTCAGGTAGTAGAAGACGTCTTCCGGCTGGTCGCCGTACATGCGGCGCAGGCCGTCCTTGACGATGTAGGCCACCTCGAACGCCCAGGACGGGTCGTAGGAGACGGCGGCCGGGTTCGTCGAGGCGATGAGCGGGGTGTGGCCGTCTTCGTGCTGCAGGCCCTCGCCGTTGAGCGTGGTGCGGCCCGCGGTGGCGCCCAGCAGGAAGCCGCGGCCCATCTGGTCGCCCATCTGCCACATCTGGTCGCCGGTGCGCTGCCACCCGAACATCGAGTAGAAGATGTAGATCGGGATCATGTGCTCGCCGTGCGTGGCGTAGGCGCTGCCGGCCGCGATCGCCGAGGCCATCGAGCCCGACTCGCTGATGCCCTCGTGCAGGATCTGCCCCTGCACGGCCTCCTTGTACGACAGCAGCAGCTCCCTGTCGACGGCCTCGTACGTCTGCCCGTGGGGCGAGTAGATCTTGGCCGTCGGGAACATGGCGTCGAGACCGAACGTGCGGGCCTCGTCGGGGATGATCGGCACGAACCGGTGGCCGATCTCCTTGTCGCGCATGAGGTCCTTCAGCAGCCGCACGAACGCCATCGTGGTGGCCACCTGCTGCTTGCCCGAGCCCTTGCGGAAGGAGCCGTACACCTCGTCGCCGGGCAGCTTGACCGGCTTGGCGCGGACGACGCGCTTGGGCAGCACGCCGCCCAGCGCCGCGCGGCGCTCCTTCATGTACTCGATCTCGGGGTCGTTCTCGCCCGGGTGGAAGTAGGGCGGCAGGTCGCCTTCCAGCGCGGAGTCGGGGATCGGCAGGTAGAGCCGGTCGCGGAACTCCTTCAGCTCGGCCTTCGTGAGCTTCTTCATCTGGTGGGTGGCGTTGCGCGCCTCGAAGTCCTTGCCCAGGGTCCAGCCCTTGATGGTCTGGGCGAGGATCACGGTCGGCTGGCCGACGTGCTCGCGGGCCGACTTGAACGCCGCGTAGACCTTGCGGTAGTCGTGGCCGCCGCGCGACAGCTTGCGGATGTCGTCGTCGGTCAGGTGCTCGGCCATCTTGCGCAGGCGCGGGTCGGAGCCGAAGAAGTTGTCGCGGATGTAGGCGCCCGACTCGACCGAGTAGGTCTGGAACTGCCCGTCGGGAGTGGTGTTCATCTGGTTGACCAGCACGCCGTCGACGTCGGCCGCGAGCAGCGGGTCCCAGTCGCGACCCCACACGACCTTGATCACGTTCCAGCCGGCGCCGCGGAAGTACGACTCCAGCTCCTGGATGATCTTGCCGTTGCCGCGTACCGGGCCGTCGAGGCGCTGCAGGTTGCAGTTGATCACGAACGTGAGGTTGTCGAGCTCTTCGCGCGCGGCCAGGCCGATCGCGCCGAGCGACTCGGGCTCGTCCATCTCGCCGTCGCCGAGGAAGGCCCACACGTGGCTGCGGCTGGTGTCCTTGATCTGCCGGTTGAGCAGATAGCGGTTGAACCGCGCCTGGTAGATGGCGCCGATCGGGCCCAGACCCATGGAGACCGTCGGGAACTCCCAGAAATCGGGCATCAACCGCGGGTGCGGGTAGGAGGGCAGACCGTGGAAGCCGTGCGACAGCTCCTGGCGGAACGCGTCGAGCTGGGCCTCGTTGAGCCGCCCTTCGAGGAAGGCGCGGGCGTAGATGCCCGGGGCCGCGTGACCCTGGAAGAAGACCTGGTCGCCCGACTCGCCGTGGTCCTTGCCGCGGAAGAAGTGGTTGAAGCCCACCTCGTAGAGGGAGGCGGCCGAGGCGTAGGTGGCGATGTGGCCGCCGACGTTGGTGCGGGCGTTGGCCCGCGACACCATGATGGCCGCGTTCCAGCGGATGTAGGCGCGGATGCGCCGCTCGACGTGCTCGTCACCCGGGAACCAGGGCTCGCGCTCCGGCGGGATGGTGTTGATGTAGTCGGTGCTGCGCAGGCCCGGCACGCCGACCTGGTGCTCGCGGGCCCGCTCGAGCATGCGGAGCATGAGGTAGCGGGCTCTGGTGCGGCCTTCGGTCTTGACGACGTTGTCGAGAGACTCGAGCCACTCGTTGGTCTCGCTGGGATCGACATCAGGCAGTTGGCTGGGTAGGCCGTCGCTGATGATCGAGAATCGCTGGCGTCCGGAAGCCACTGGGTCTCGCCTTCCGAGATGGTCTGATGTCTGGTCTGGGTCGCCTTCCATCCTGGTCGCTAGCCGTAGAAATCGCATCTCTACTAGCCAGTAACCAGCGTGTCCCTGCTGGCAGGGCCACCTTCGATGGCCTAGACCACCGATGGTAGGACGAATCGCCACCAAAGGTTACATCGCGGGAGCAATTTAACAAGACAGGAAAACGAACGAAATTTCGCTCGAATGCCTGTGTCACCCCCGATGCCTCCTCTGTAGCCTTAGCCTCCCCGTCCGGGGGCGGTCTCACCCGCGGCGGGCGAGTCTAGCCGCCCTCCCTCAAGGCTGCCCCGAGTGACCCTCGAGCGCCCTGCCGGGGCCTTCACCTGGCTCGGCCTTGTCGGAGCGTGCGGCCGTGCGCCGGGATGGGCTCTTGCGATCTCTGTACGCTTGGCCGTGCGTGCCCGCTGTGGTCCTTGATCGTGAGCCCGAAGTCGTGGCGACGATCAGGTAACGGCCGTGGTCGTCCTGTCTCCGGACCGGAACGTCGCATCCCACGCAGCGTAACGATCCGGTCATGTTTTCTCCTCTCCATCTAGGTGGGGCAAAACTTGTGAATCGCTCTTTTCGTCCGGCTTTCCGCGTACCAATGTGGGAGGTATGAATGCGACGGTTGGCGACCGGCTCCTCGTGCACGGGAATGCCGTTGGCGAAAGGGACAGGAGCGGGGTAATCACTGAGGTCCAGGGCTCGGACGGAGGGCCCCCGTACGTGGTGCGGTTCGACGACGGGCACACGGGACTGGTGTTTCCCGGCCCCGACGCCGTCGTCGTGCATAAGTAAGATTTTCCCCGTGAGATCTGAAATCATCTCCGTGGCCACGGGTTCACGAGAGACGGTGCACGACATAACGGCCCAATGTACTGACTTCGTTCGCGCCCAGGGCGGGGACGGGTTGCTGCACGTTTTCGTGCCGCACGCGACGGCGGGCGTGGCGCTGCTCGAGCTGGGCTCGGGCAGCGACGACGACCTGTTGTCCGCGCTGGGCGAACTGCTGCCGGCCGACGACCGCTGGCGTCATGCGCACGGCTCCCGTGGTCACGGCAGGTCACACGTCATGCCGGCGGTGATCCCGCCGTACGCCACGATCCCCGTGCTGGACGGGCGGATGGCGCTGGGCAGGTGGCAGTCGGTCGCCCTGGTCGACCTGAACGTCGACAACGCGCAACGCCAGGTTCGCCTGTCGTTTTTGTCTGATTGATTCGGCTCGACTACCGCCGTACCCGTGGCGACCGTTGACGACTGAGGGTCACAGCGTGTGGACTGTGCCGAAGCGATAAACCGCATAAGCGGGGCCACTCAAGCAGGAGGGATAAACGTGAGCGCGACCGCGGGTCAGGCGCAGGGCGAGCGCGGCCTGGCCGAACGACTCGGACTCAAGCCGGGTCAGGTGGTGCAGGAGATCGGTTGGGACGAGGACGTCGACGACGAACTTCGCGACTCCATCGAAGACCTGACCGGCAACGAGCTGCTGGATGAGGATAGTGACGACGTCGTCGACGTGGTGCTGCTGTGGTGGCGCGACGATGACGGCGACCTTTTCGACGCTCTGACCAACGCCATGCGAGCACTCGCCGACGGCGGCCAGATCTGGCTGCTGACTCCCAAGGCCGGGCGCGATGGCCACGTGGAGCCGAGCGACATCGGGGAGGATTCCACTACCGCGGGTCTCTCGCAGACCAGCAGCATCTCAGCCGCACCCGACTGGTCCGGCACCAGGCTCGTTCCGCCGAAGGGCAGCCGCCGTTAGGAAGCCCGAGCGCCTGCCGTGCGGCAGGATGGAGCCCGTGAACGCACATCCTGCCGAGGTCGGCGCCCTGGCTCCGGATTTCGAGCTGCAGGACCAGCACGGCACCCCGGTGAGTCTGGGGCGGCTCCGGGGCGAGAAGGTCGTGCTGGTCTTCTACCCGCTGGCGTTCAGCGGGATCTGTCACAGTGAGCTGTCCGCCCTGCGCGATCATCCGATCGAGGGCGCGCGGCTGCTGACCGTCTCCGTCGACTCCGTGTTCACACACCGTGCGTGGGCGGATCGCGAGGGTTATGCGTTTGCGCTGCTCTCCGATTTCTGGCCACACGGACAGGTCGCGCGGGCGTACGGTGTGTTCGATGAGGCCAAGGGCCTCGCACGGCGGGGGACCTTCATCATCGACGGCGAGGGTGTGATCCGGTGGTCGGTGGTCAATCCGGCCTCCTCCGCACGCGATGTCGCCGACTACGTCAAGGCACTTGCCGATATTTCGTGACATTCGGGACTTCTTGACTTTTCGGAGGGAAGGATGCCCTGCTACCGATGCGGGGCCAGGCAGACGGACCCGGTGCGCGGCGCCAGCCCGTGGCAGCGCGGGGTGCGCAACGAGTCCCAGGTGCTGATCTGCCCGGACTGTCAACGGCTGCACGACCTCGACCTCGACTCCTGCTCGACCTGCGGGTCCACGACGTTGATCTGCAGGTTGGGCGAGGTGGAGTGCCGGGCCTGCGGGGCGGTGCGGTCGGCGCGCTCCGCCCCGGACGGGCTCACTTCTCCTCCGGTCACGTCACCGCCCGGGCTGTCGGCGGAGGTGGAGGCGGCACTCAACCGGGTGCTCGGACGGGCCTAGACGGCCTCTGGGGGGCTTCGGCGGGATTTGCGTACCCAGTCGCATGCCCGCAGGGCTCACGGGGGCTACGGGGCGTTGTGAGAGGTGCGCTGAGGTCGGCGCGGCCCTGGGACGGCGTGCGTCCGGGGATGGTGTGCGCCGGCCCTCGGGGCTCGGCCGGGCCCTTCGGATGATCTTCGGGCGATCAGGGAAGCCGGGTCATGCGCAGGCCGGGTGAGCGCGCAGGCCAGGTGACTCGGAGGCCGGGGGAGTGTGCAGTCCGGGAGTCAGACCTGTCTGTGCCGAAATCGGGCGATGACTGAAAAGCGGACCCTGTCTGGCCTGGACCGGAGCGGATGGCTTTCCAGACATTTGCTGAGCTGCGCTATCGTCTCCTTCCGTGTCCGCAATGAGTTCGTTCGTCGTCGCGCTCGACGTCGGTGGCACGTCCATGAAGGGCGGCCTGGTCAGCGAGTCCGGCGCGGTGCTGCTGAGCGAGCGGCGCCCCACCCCCCGGGCGGAGGGTCCTGAGGCGGTCGTCACCGCCATCTCCGGCTTCATCAGCCACCTCGCCGCCTCGGGTGACGGCATCCCGGCCGGCGTCGGGCTGGCCGTGCCGGGCCTGGTGACGGAGAACTCCGTCGTGTACGCGGCCAACCTGGGCTGGCGCGACGTCCCCGCCTCGAACTTCACCACCCTGGACATCCCGGTGATGCTGGGCCACGACGTACGCACGGGCGGACTGGCCGAGAGCATCCTCGGCGCCGGTCGCGGCCTCACGGACTTCCTCTTCCTCCCCATCGGCACGGGCATCGCCGGCGCCTCGATCATCCGCGGCGAACCGTACGGCGGCGCCGCGGGCTGGGCCGGCGAGATCGGCCACACCCCGGTCTTCCCGGACGGGGAACAGTGCGCGTGCGGCCAGTTCGGCTGCCTGGAGACGTACGCGTCGGCGGCCTCCGTCGGACGCCGCTACAGCCAGCGGGCCGGCGTGGAGGGCGTCAAGGCGGAACAGGTGGTCTCCTCGGACGACCCGATCGCCATAGAGGTCTGGGACGAGGCCGTGGAGGCGCTGTCGCTGGCCCTGGCGACGTACACGTTGCTGCTGGACCCGTCGGTCATCGTCCTGGGCGGCGGCCTGGCCGAGGCGGGCCCGGCCCTGTTCGACCCGGTGCGTACCCGTCTGGTCAAACGCCTGGCCTTCCGCGAGGCGCCCCCGCTGGTGCCGGCCGCACTCGGGGTGGACGCGGGCATGCTCGGGGCCGCCCTGCTGGGCTGGCGCGCCGCAGGCCGTCCTGAGCTGGGGCCCGGGTGGGCCGTGGATGTGCGGTCGGGGCCCTCGGTGTCGTAAGGTGTAGTGCCGATCAGGGGCGGTTAGCTCAGCGGTAGAGCACTCGCCTTACAAGCGAGGGGTCACTGGTTCGAACCCAGTACCGCCCACCAGCAGAAAGAAGCCCGGTAGCGTTCTTGCTGCCGGGCTTTCGTGCCATAAGCGTGCCATTACCCGACGCGGGCAAGTACTCCCGGAGGTCCGTCCTCGTCAGCCGGGTCCGTCGGCCCGACGCCTGCCCGCCACCCGGGCATCCGGAGTGAGGCTGGTCTCGGACGGCAGCAGCTCGTGCCGCCGCGCCGAACACCGCGCCCACCGTACGAAGCGAACCCGCCGGGTCATGCCGTCCCTCGGTCCCGAAACGACCACGACGGAGAAAGGCATGGACCCGCCACCAGTTTCACGCCGATCGGAGCGTGGGATCTGGCGGGTCGTGCTGGTCGCGTGGGGCACACTGGTGAGTATGGACGGTCAGCGTGGTGCTCCCTTCAGCTATGCGGATATCCGGCCGTATGCGGTTGCTGAGTCGCTGGATGAGTTGCGTGGGCCGGTGCACGGTGTGGTGACTCTCCCGCATGAGCTGGCGTGGAGCGGTCGTCGGAGCTTCGACCTGGATGATCCGTACGACCTCGGCGCCCTGTACAAGATCGTGCTGGAGGAAGGGCGCCAGCAGCATTTCCGTGCGCTGCTCAACGGTGAGGTGCTACGGCGCCATTGGCGCGAGTTCCTGCCCGCTCGGCGGGTCCGGGCAATGTGGGAAGAGCGGTTTCCCGAGTTGCGTCGCGCCGCCGCGTGATGGATCGGTTGCAGGAGCGGCTTGCGCGCATCGGGCTGGAGGTGGCCGCCCGTCATGGATTCGTCCTCGGTGGCGGTCACGCGGTGCAGCTACATGGCATGGGTGCTCGCCCCTCAGAGGACATTGATCTGTTCGCGCCACGGCGCGGGACTCCGGAGCAGGTTGAGCAAGTGGTCGTTGACGCCTACTGCAGAGAGGGCTTCCAGGTTGAGGTACGGCTGCGTACGGCTGATCTGGTGCAGATGGAAGTCAGTGATGCCACCGGGCACAGCTGCAAGGTGGATCTGGGGGTGTTCTGGCAAGCACGCTCACCTGTCATGCTGGAGATCGGTCCAGTGCTGCACCCTGATGATGCCGTGGCTGGCAAGATGGACGCTCTGTTCAACCGGTGGGCTCCCCGAGATTTCCTGGACATCGACGCAATCTTGAGCAGTAGCCGCTACACCCCCGATCAACTCCTGTCCGTCGCCGAAGAACACAATCCCGGGTTTGACAGGCCCATGTTCGCCGAAGCGCTGTCGATTCTCGAGCGGATACCTGACCGAGACTTCCTCGCCTACGGTGTGACCTCAGAACATATCGAGGCGATGCGCAAGCGCCTGAACGAGTGGCGACGCACGCTTTCCCCGGCCTCTGATTGATCGTCTTCTGGGTGTCTATCTGAGTGACAATCACCCTGGATCGGGGCGGACGGCTGTGGGCTGTTCGCGCAGGTCACGGTCTGTGTCGCCGCTGATCCGGACTCTCCCCGGATTGCCTTACAAGCGAGGGGTCACTGGTTCGAACCCAGTACCGCCCACCTGCGAAAAGGAGCCCCGTTCCCACCAGTGAGAACGGGGCTTGTGCTATTAGCGGGCGATCATGGTGTGTCTGGCAGAGCGCTCGCCTTGACGGAATCGGTCGTCGCTGGATCTTTGGTGAAGGCGTGGCGTTCGCCTTGGCGCTCAACCCCGGCCTTCCCCGGCCGTTGAGATCACACGGTCGTGCTGGGTGATGTCGCGCGTTGAGGTGGTGGGCGAGCTTCGTCGGCGGAGGCCGGGGCGGTCGCATTTGGTGCCGGGTGCGAACCGGGTCACCGAGGCCGGTTGCCCTTCCTTCTACGGCCGGTCGGCACGGTCCGGCGGCTGGAGCCGTTCTGTGCGGGTTTTCGTGCCTGCCGCTGCGCCGGTTTCTCCGCAGGGGAGGCGGCGGGGGTACGGCCCCGCGAACTGTTCACTGTCCGGCCGCGGACGATGCCGATGAAGTCTTCCACCAGGTCGGTGGTCGCATCCGTGGGCCAGGCCAGCGCGGCCTGAGACTGCGGCGCGTCCGGCACGGGCCGATAGGTGAGATCCCTGCGGTGGTGGAGGCGTGCCAGCGACTGCGGAACCAGGAGAAGCCCGGCGCCGCTTGCCACCAGCTCGACCGCGTCCGCCGTTGTGGCCGGGCGGGTGAACGCGGGCAGCCCGGGGCGGACCGTCCACTCGATGGTGTCGTCCAGGGGATGGAAGACGGCGTCGTCGGTCAGGTCGGCCATGGCCACCTCGTCGACGGCGGCCGCCGCGTGGTCCTTGGGCATCACGACCACCGTGGTCTCGACGTAGAGAGGAATCACGCTGAGTCCGTCCCGGTCGATGGGCAGCCTGACGATTCCGGCGTCGGCGCCGCCGTCCCGCAGGAGCCCCACCACCTCGGCGGCGGGGACCGCGACCAGGGTAACCGGGACGTCGGGGATCCGCTCGGTCCAGATGTTGACCCATTTCGCGGGTGTCACCCCGGGCACGTACGCCAGCCGGAACGTCCTTCCGGTCTCCCCATCAGTCACTTCCTCAGGGTACCGATGTCAGGGGAACCCGTCGCGACGGACTACTCTTGGCGCCATGACCCCGCCCAAACCGAAGACCATCCAGACGATGAAGCCCGCGACCGCGGCCAAGAAGCTGGGTATCCTCCTCTCGGCCACTCCCGCCGAGTTCCAGGCGGGTGTCATCTCCAGGGACGAGCTGAACCAGTTGCAGTCGGCTCCACCCGCCTGGCTCGTCGACCTGCGCCGCAACGGCCCGCACCCCAAGCAGGTCGTCGCCGCGAAGCTCAGGGTCTCCACGTCCGGCCTGACCAGAGGCGGGATCAGCACACCGCTCACCACCGCTGAGATCGACGCGCTGAAAGCGGAGAACCCGGAGTGGCTGGAGCGCGAGCGGTCCATCCAGGCCGAGACTCGTAAAGAGGCACTCCGCCTCAAGGAACGTTAGACAGTTGAGATCGAGCGCCGAGCCGCCGGCGCATGGGGTTGTCCTCCGCTGGGGCTCGGCGACAGCGCCGAGCAGGCGAATTCCAGCTTCGTGATCCATACCCCCGAGCGCTGTTCGGGGCGGCTGCTGGTCCGGCCCTTCTAAGGTGGGCGCATGGCCGAACGGCGTCCCTTGATCGCGCACAGGCTGCGACCGGGACACTGGGTCGCCGTCGACGTGTTCGCGGGCGTCGCACTGGCTGCCGGGTTCTCGGTGGCGGCGGTGCTGGTGCCGCGGTCCGCCGGCGTGTCGCTGGACGCGGCCGTGCCGGTGATTGCGCTGTCCTGCCTGCCGCTGGCAGGACGGCGTCGGTGGCCGGCCCTGGTCTGCGCGGTGGTTCTGGTGGCGGCGGTGTTCGCGCCTTTCGCGGGGTACGGGGAGGCGTTCGTGCCCCTGGCGGTCGCGCTGCACGCGGTGGCGCTCCTGGAAGCGCGCCGGACGGCGGTGGTGGCGCTGGTGGCCGCGTTGGCGGTGACCGCCGTCGGTGCCGCGATCGACTCGCCCTCGTGGGCGGAGGCGGTGTCGGCGTGCGGATTCGCCTGGCTGGTGCTCGGTCTGGCATGGACGATCGGGCTCGCCGTACGGGAGCAGCGCGCGTACGCCGCACAGGCCGTCGCACGGTCGGCGCAGGCCGCGGTAACGGCGGAACGGCTGCGCATGGCTCGTGACGTGCACGACGTCGTCGCCCACAGCATGGGCCTGATCTCCATGCGGGCCGGCATCGCCAACCACGTCGCCGCCACGCACCCCGAGGAGGCGGGCGAGGCCCTGTCGGTCATCGAGGAGACCAGCCGGAAGGCGCTGGCGGACCTGCGTCGCCTTCTCGGTCTGCTGCGCGACGCCTCCGGGGACCGGGACGGTCCGCCGTACACGCTGGACTCGCTGCGCGAGCTGGTCGCGGCGATTCCGGCCGGCGACGTTCGGGTGGAGCTCGACGTGGAGCCCGGCCTCGCGCTGGGCGACGAGGTTGCCCTCGTCGTCTATCGCCTCGTGCAGGAGTCGCTGACCAACGTGCTCAAACACGCCGGCCCGGCCCGGTGCCGGGTGGCGGTCACCCGTGCGGAGCGCGAGCTGGTGGTCGAGGTCGTCGACGACGGTCGCGGGGGTACGCCGCGTGAAGGGGGCCACGGGCTGGCCGGGCTGGAAGAGCGGGTGA
Organism: Nonomuraea sp. NPDC051298; assembly: GCF_055586305.1. Classification (NCBI taxonomy): domain Bacteria; kingdom Bacillati; phylum Actinomycetota; class Actinomycetes; order Streptosporangiales; family Streptosporangiaceae; genus Nonomuraea; species Nonomuraea sp. NPDC051298. Next base: position 1,011,539 of record NZ_JBVJIM010000001.1, on the reverse strand, counting down.
CCCTGTACGGCGGAACGTTCTCGGCGGGACCGGAGCCCGGAGGCGGCTTCGCCGTTCGCGCAAGGCTGCCGTTGCCAGGCGGTTCCGGGGAGGACGAGAGGTGAGGACGTTCACGGTGCTGGTCGCCGAGGACCAGGCGTTGCTGCGCGCGGGGCTGCGCAGGCTGATCGACACCGCCCCCGACCTGGAGGCCGTCGGCGAGGCCGGGACTGGGGAGCAGGCGGTGGAGCTGGCCCGCCGTCTCCGGCCCGACCTGGTGCTCATGGACGTCCGCATGCCCGGCCTCGACGGGATCAGGGCCACCGAGCTGATCCGGGCCGACCCGGTGACCGCCGAGACGCGGGTGGTGATGCTGACCACGTTCGATCTCGACGAGTACGTCTACGGGGCGTTGCGGGCCGGAGCCAGCGGATTCCTGCTGAAGGACACCCGGCCGGGCGACCTGCTGGAGGCGCTGCGCATTGTGGGGGAGGGCCAGGCGCTGCTGGCCCCGTCGGTCACCACGCGGCTGATCGGGGAGTTCGCTCGGCGCGAGCCCACCGGAGTCCCGGCCCGGCTGGCGGCGGGGCTGACCCAGTTGTCCGGCCGGGAGCGGGAGGTGCTCTCGCTGGTGGCTCGAGGGTTGACCAACCCGCAGATCGCCGAGCGGCTCGGCATCGGGCCGGCGACGGTCAAGACCCATGTCCGCAGCCTGCTGGCCAAGCTCGCCGCGCACGACCGGGCGCAGCTCGTCATCGCCGCCTACGAGGGCGGTGTGGTCACGGCCGGCGGGCAGGGGTCATCAGCGGCGGTAGGAGACCTCGGGGAAGGCGGGTGACGGGCCCTGCAGCAACGCCTGCGGACGGCCGCGCAGGTTCTGCTCGAAGAAGGCCAGTGGGTAGGCGCGCTGGAAGGCCAGCGCCCGCTCGGCCGGGATCGTGCCGACGAGTTCCTCGAGCTGCGCCTTCCCCAGCCCCAGCGGCTCGGCCGACATGGGGATGAGCAGGACGTCGTCGCCGAAGGAGTTGTGCGCCGCCCCCTTGAGCGTCACGTTGAGTCGCCAGCCGCGCAGGCCGTCCCAGAAGGTGCGCAGCGTCGGATTGGTCGCCATGCCGCCCTTCCCGTCGGTGTCGACCACCATGTAGGGCCGGTCGAGGCCGGACTGCGCGACCTTGCCGAAGACAGCGCCGTCCAGGCCGAGCCCGGCCTTGATCCGCGGGTCGGCGTACATGGCGGCGGAGGTGGCCGCGCCGCCGAGCGAGTGCCCGAACATGCCGATCCGCGCGAGGTCGAAGAGCGGCTTCCCGTTACGGCCGGGCAGCTTCTCCTCCAGGGAGGGCAGACTGTCCAGGACGAAGCGCACGTCGGCCACCCGGACGTCGACCGCCTTGGCGAAGTCGGTCAGCTCGACGCCCGTCTCCACTCGGCCGCCGGGGAACTCCACCACCGCCGCGTCGTACGGGTGATCTATGGTGACCACCGCGTACCCCTGGCTGGCCAGCTCCTCGACGACGCCGGTCCCGTACGCGCGCGAGGAGTCGGCACCCGGCGAGTACAGGACGACCGGCAGTCTGCCCCGGCCCGCGTCGACGGGCGCGCCCTCGTGGCCGTCGGTCCTGTCCAGCAGCAGCGAGCCCGGCTCCAGGTCGTTCATCTTCAGGTACCGCTCCGCCGCGGCCTTCGGCATCCAAGGGGCGACCGGGTGGGCCTGCGCGTCCCGGGCCGGGTACCACAGGCTGACCATCACCTCCCGTTTCCTGCCGGAGCGGCCGTTCCAGGGATCCGGGCGGGACTGGTCGACCAGGTGGACCGAGACGGTCCCCACCGGATGGGGGCCCGTCGGCTTCGGGACCGTCAGGCGCTGTGGCGGGGTGGAGCCGCATCCGGCCAGCGTGAGGGCCAGGGCGCTGCTGATGAGTGCACGTTTCACCCTGTCGACGATGCCGGTCGCGTACGGCCGCCGCCTCGGGCGTGGGTAGGACCTCCGGCTCAACCCAGGAGGGTAGAGCTCGACGAAGACCGTTTTGGGGGATGACATTCGCGAACGAGGCAGGTGTGCTCTTGCCGACCTGCCTGGCACCGTTGACGACGACCACCCGCGTGTCGGCCAGGGCCTCCCACCCGCCATGACTGTGCGCGGCGTGGGAACGCGTTGGCCTTCATCGCAGTCGGACAGATTGTCGCAGGCCAGAGCAGCTTCATGGGCAATCTGCCGAAGAGTGTGCGGGCGTTCTGCCGGACCGATCGTGGGCACGTCGCCGACTCACCTGCTGGGTGACTGTCCGGGTGACGACGGAAGCCGCCTCGATCCTGGTTCGCGTAGTGGCTCGCGCGCGGATGTCGGGGCAGGTTTCAGTTGCTGCGGGGATGACGGGGTGCTTTGGTCATCCAGGGGCTTGCGTGGTGATCGGGTAGACGTTCTGGAAGGCGGCCAGGCTCACCAGGTGGTCCTCCAGCGTTGTTTCAGGATCGTCCCAGCTCGCGTGGGTACGCGCCTGGTGGAGCCCTGGTGCGGTCCATGCAGTCACGATAGGTGGAGCCGCCGCAGGAACCGCTGTCTGCCCGTCTGCCGTCGTTCCACCCACGGCTGCTGACAGCGCCGCTGCGAACGGGAAGCATTCGGGCGGGCCATGGACGGCAAGGCCCCTGAAACCGCCTGGCCCCAATGGTCACGCTTACGTCGCTGTCGGCGGCTTGGTGATGACTCCGGACAGGACAGCGGACCCCTCCAGGAGTTGGGGCGTGAGCTTGATTCCGGTGAGGTGCTCGATCAGGACCAGCCCCGGCCCTCGGTAGAGCTGGTACTTGTCCCGATAGTCGCGCTCGATCTGCGCCATGGTCTCCACGAGTTCGTCGGGCACCTCTTCGGAGTAGCCCTCCTGGGCCCAGAAGGCGAACCGGATCTCCCCGTCCTCGATCCAGCGAAACTCCTCAAGGCCCTTGATGTCGAGGCGGTAGAGGGAGACCAGGCGGGTGCCCGCCGACAGCGGAACGACGAACTCGTCGTCCGCGCCGAGCGAACTGTTGGACTGCGCGACGAACGCCCAGTCGTCGACGGCCATGACCGCGACGAACTCGGTCTCGTAGCCGTAGTGGGTGCCGGTGCCGATCGACTCGTCGAACGTCATCCTGGAGAAGTCTTCCACTCGGCCGCCCATCCGGGCTATGAGCTGCTCTGGTGTGAGCCCGCGGACGAAGATGAAGCTGTAGGCCTCCGCGAGGCCGGAATTGGTGAACCAGGCGTAGTCGCCGGGGGGTGTGATCATGCGGCGATCATGGCAGAGCCCACCGACAGTGCCCGCCGACGGTGTGTTCTGGGGCTTCGGGCTGTCCTCGGCGTCGGTGCTCCGGCTGCGGGATGTGGGCGGGGTCGTGCCGTGGGGATGATGTCCGCGCCGAGGGCGTCCGAGCGAGTGTGTCAAATGTCGTTTGTGGCCATTTGACGGGTTTTCGGGCGATGGATATTCAGGTGTGACGCATCATGTTGTTCGCTACCGTTGGGGGCAGTTCGCAGGACCTGGAGAGGTGCGGGGCGAAAATGGGCGGCGGTCCTCTTTCTGGATTACTCCGGTGCCCGTTTCCTCGCGTTCGTGTCTTTCTTGGTGGTGCGGGCTGGTCAGGTCTGGTGCCGGCGCGGGTCGAATCTCATCGGTTATCGACTCATAATCGGGTGGTCGCGGGTTCGAGTCCCGTCACGGACTGCGGGTTCGTGTAGCTCAGATGGTAGAGCGCCAAAACGCCGGTGGGTCTCCCATATCCGTTCCGGTTCCAGACCTGACCGCTCGTCATCCTTGCCGGTGGCACGGGTCGAATCCATATCGGTTATCAGAGGTTCGATTCCTTTCGGCCCCACTTCGGGGGGCCGTGCCCGGTTGGCTGGGCATCCGGTTGGTACGGCACATCCGTGCCGCCGGCAGGGCTGACGAGCGCCAGGGGAGAGCGGGTCGAAGTTCATCGGTTATCGCCTTGGGAGCCGGGTGTCGCAGGGTTCGAATCCCTGCCGCGAGGATCAACGGCCTCGCGTAGCTCAGCGGTGGAGCACCGTAGACACCGGTGCACGCCCACACATCCGCTCTCCCCTTCTCATATCCGCCCTTGGGCGGCGGGTCGAACGGAAGGAGCAGACAATGGCACGTGACCCCCTCGCGAACGTCTCGACGCTCGCCACCCCGCAGACGCGGCCGATCCCCGGCCGTGGCGACCAGGTGCGCAACGCCGCCGGCGGCTACGTCTTCGACAAGGACCTGTGGACCAAGCTGGAGGACTTCCTCCTCCTCGGCATCACGGGCGGCACCTACTACGTCGGCGCGGACAAGCTCACCGCCGACAACGCGGACGTCCTGTTCCAGGCGATCGCCGCCGACGGGCCGCGCGTCGTCGCCCTGCTCACCGGCATCTCGACGGCTCGGCCGCCGCGGGCTCCGAAGCAGCGTCCCGCGCTGTTCGCGCTGGCCGCCTGCTACGCGAAGGGCGACGCCGACACCCGGCAGGCGGCCAAGGTGGCGCTGGCGAAGGTGGCGCGGACGACGGACCATCTGGCCCAGTTCTTCGGCTACTACAAGAACCTGGGCGGCAAGCCGACCGCCCGCGGCATCGCGCCCACGGCTGGACGGTCGTTGCGCACCGCGCTCGGCTCCTGGTTCCTGACGGGCACCGCGGACGAGGTGGCGTTCAGGGCGTGCAAGGCACGGCAGCGCAGGACCCCGCAGGGCGAGAGCTTCGACCTGCGCGACGCGCTGCGCATCGCTCACCCCGCCGCCGACGACGAGCAGCGCAGGACGCTGTTCGGGTGGATCGCCGGAAACGTCACCGACGAGCAGGCTCGCGAGGCGCTGCCCGCGGTGGATCGTTTCCTGACGGCCAAGGCCGTGACGAGCGTCGACGAGGCCGTTCGGGTGGTGTCCGATCAGCGGGTGCCGTGGGAGTTCCTGCCCGACGCGATGCTCAGGGAGCCCGCGGTCTGGGACGCGCTGGTCGGCACGATCGGCATGACCGCGCTCCTCCGCAACCTCGCCAGGATGACCCGGCTCGGCACGTTGGAGCCGTCGGGCGAGGCCACGCGCCGCGCCGCGGCACGGCTCACCGACCGGGACGCGCTGCTGAGGGCCCGCATCCACCCCATGGACGCGTGGCTCGCCCTGCGCGTCTACGCCTCCGGACAGGCCCAGCCCAACCCGCGCGCCGACCGCCAGACCTGGCGTCCGGTCCCGGCCATCCTGGACGCGCTGGAGGAGACGTACGAGCTGTCGTTCGGCACGGTCGAACCGTCGGGGAGGCGGCTGCTGGTCGCCGTGGACTCGTCCGGGTCGATGACGTGGGGCGGCGGTGTCCGGGTCGGTGGCTCGCCGATCGGGTCGCCGTACGAGGTCGGCAACGCCATGGCCGTCATGCTCGCCCGTATCGAGCGGGGCGGCGCGCACGTCATCGAGGTCGACACTCATGTGCACGCGTCGAAGGTGACCCCGCGTACCAACCTGCGCGAGATCGCGGCGTGGCGGCCGTCCGGCGGGGGCACCGATCTGTCGCTGCCGTTCACGTGGGCGCGTGAACGGCGGATGGAGGTGGACGGGATCGTGGTCCTCACCGACAACGAGACGTGGGCAGGGCGGTCCCATCCGACGCAGGCGCTGGAGTCCTACCGCCGGACGGTCAACCCGAACGTCCGCGTCGTCGTGGCCGCGATGACCGCCGCCGGGTACTCGATCGGTGACACGCGGGACGACGGCGTGCTCGACGTCGTCGGGCTGGACGCGTCGCTGCCGCTCATCGTGAACGGGTTCGTGCGCTGACGCGAGCCGGGAAGGCGCGCCTCGGTCGGGAGTGTACTTCGGCGCGTCCTGAGCGTGCGGAAATTAGTAGATCGAGGGCAGGCGGGGCCAGATCTCCCGGGCGACTTCCTCGAATCGGTCGACGGCCTCGTGCGGGCCGGTTATCAGCAGCAGAAGCTCGTCCTCGACGGCGGCCAGGTGGCCGGTGCCGGAGAGGGCGGCGAGTTCGGGGTCGCCGTCGTCGAACACGGCCACGGCGGCCGCGTCGCCCAACCCTTCGACGGTCTCTCCCTTGCCGTAGGTGGCGGCCGCGACCATGTCGGAGGCGTCGCTCGTGGGGTCAGAGAGGTGCACCGCCAGCGTCAACGTGAAGTGGTTCACGGCGTAGCGGCATGCTCCCAGTTGGTTGCCGTGGCCGGGGATCGTGGCGTCTTTCGCCGTGACGCCGGAGGCGCCGTAGACGTCGCCCATTCGTTCGGCGGAGATGAGCGCGCACACGTCCGGCCCGCCACCGGCCGGGTCGGCGATGACCGTCTCGGCGGGGTCCACGGGCCGTACGGGATAGATCGCCGTCGTCACGGACGACGAGCACGCCGTGGCGGTCATGGCGACCAGCAGGGCCCCGAGGGCACTCCGTACCATGATCGTGACAATAGCGTGAATGGTGTGCTTTTCCGCGAAAATCCCAGATAGGGAGATATGGCCTTGCTCGCCCGGACACCCGGCGGGATCTCCCGCCGGGTGTCCGCCCTCCTCCTGGACGCCGTGGGCGCCCGCTGTGTTGCCCGGCGTCCGGGGATCAGCAGGTGTCGGCCCCGTCGAACGTGCGGACGCCTCGGGCGACCTTGGACCAGATGGTCCCGCCGGGGCGGACGGTACGGCACTCGCCGTCGGTGCCGCGGGCCCAGATGATCTTCAGGCGCAGGGTCGAGGAGCAGTCGTTGCGCGCGTAGCCGGTCTTGGTGACGGTGCCCGTGGTCTGCCAGACGACCACGCAGGAGGGGGCGTTGCCGGCCGGGACGGCTGCTTGGGCGGGGGCGGCCGTGGCGAAGGCGCAGCAAGCCAGAGTCAGGGCGGTGAGAACGCGTCGCATGGTGTGTGTGGTCCTTCCTGCCGCGAACATGACTCAACGATTAGTAATCGAACGACTACTTAAAGTCAATGACAAGGGTGGCGATGGGTCTTGAAGGGGGCGATCCTGGGTGTTCGGCGTGTGGGTCTCCTGGGGTGAGACCTGCCGTCGGGCTTCACCCGCGGAAAAGGCGGGCGGAAAGTTCCTGCGCAGCAAACCTATGCAAATCGGACAGTCGGCTATTAATCTGGCAGGGCTCCAGCCGGGGGCCAACTGGAGCACCAAACGTCCTGGCCCCGGCCTCCCGATGGGGAGGCCGGAGGGCGGTGCTACGGCGCCGCGGTCACCAGCGGTCGTGGACCTGTGGCCTGATCAGCTCGTCGTAGACGCCGTAAACCGCCTCCAGGGCGGCGGCGTCCAGCGGCGGTACGGCGGCGGCCCCCGCGTTGGCCGTGGCCTGGCCGGGGTTCCTGGCGCCGGGGATCACCACCGACACCCCTTCCTGGTCGAGGATCCACCGCAGCGCGAACTGGGCCAGCGTGACGCCCGAGGGCACCAGCGGGCCCAGGCGGCGCACCGCCGCCAGGCCGGTGGCGAAGTCCACGCCCGAGAACGTCTCCCCGACGTCGAACGCCTCCCCCTGCCGGTTGTAGCTCCGGTGGTCGTCGGCCGCGAACGTCGTGTGCTCGTCGTACCTGCCCGACAGCAGCCCGCTGGCCAGCGGGACCCGGGCGATGATGCCCACCCCGGCGGCGCGGGCGGCCGGCAGGACGCGTTCGAGCGGCTTGAGCCGGAACGCGTTGAGGATGATCTGCACCGTGGCCACGCCCGGCCGGGCGATCGCGGTCAGCGCCTCCTCGCACGTCTCCACGCTCACCCCGTACGCGGCGATCTTCTTCTCCGACACCAGCGTGTCCAGCGCGTCGAACACCGCGTCCGTCGAGTAGACGGGCGTCGGCGGGCAGTGGAGCTGGACCAGGTCGACGGTGTCGACGCCCAGGTTCCGCCGGGAGCGCTCGTTCCAGGCGCGGAAGTTGGACATGACGTAGTTCGCGGGGATCTGCTCCATCCGGCGGCCCATCTTGGTGGCCACGGTGAGCCCCGGGCGGTCCTTGGCGAAACGGCCGACGATCTGCTCGCTGCGCCCGTCGCCGTACACGTCGGCGGTGTCGATGAGCGTGACGCCCGCGTCCACCGCGGCCTGGAGGGTGGCGGCGGCCTCGGCCTCGGTCACCTCGCCCCAGTCGGCGCCGAGCTGCCAGGCCCCGAGGCCGACCACTCCGACCTGGCGTCCGGTACGTCCCAACACGCGCTGTTCCATGGGTGCTGCCCAACCTTTCTCGAACGCATAGGAGCCACCAGTGTCCCGGACGGGGGAACGTGCCCTGGGGCGGTTCCGGCGGGCACGTACCCTGAATCCCATGATTCGTCCCGCCACACCCGCTGACGTGCCCGCGATCGTCAGCATGATCAAAGAGCTGGCCGCGTACGAGAAGGCCGCCCACGAGGTGCGCGTGACCGAGGAGCAGCTCCACGACACGCTCTTCCGCGAACACCCCGCCGCCTTCGCGCACCTCGCCGAGCAGGACGGCGAGGTGGTGGGTTTCACGCTGTGGTTCCTGACCTTCTCCACCTGGCGCGGCGTGCACGGCATCTACATGGAGGACCTGTACGTACGCCCCCAGCACCGCGGCGGCGGCCACGGCGCGGCCCTCATGCGCAGGCTGGCCGAGATCTGCGCCGAGCGCGGCTACCAGCGCCTGGAGTGGGCGGTCCTCGACTGGAACGAGCCGAGCATCGCCTTCTACGAGAAGCTCGGCGCGGTCAACCAGGACGACTGGTACCGGTACCGGCTGACCGACGGGCCGCTGCGCGACCTGGCCGAGCGGCGCGGCTGAGCGACAGGGCCGAGCGGCGCGGCTGCGACAGCGCCGCCGCACACCCGCCGCCGGTCCTGCCCGGTGTCTGATAACCGATCATTACGAGCGTGTTTCCGGCGTGACGCTTGTGCGTGACGTGTTACCGCGGTGAATCACTCGTAACGAACGCACGGCCACGCACGGTCAGCGTGCGTAACGAGCGCTTCCTACCTTGGGGATCCTGGACGCCGAGCGTAGGAGAGGTCGATGGCGCGCTGGATCGCCGAGTGGCACCCCGATGACCCCGCCTTCTGGGAGAGCTCAGGCAGGCGGGTGGCACGGCGCAACCTGATCTTCTCGATCGCCGCCGAGCACCTCGGTTTCACGGTGTGGACCCTGTGGAGCATCGTGGCGACCAGGATGGGGTCGTACGAGTTCACCACCGACCAGCTCTTCTGGCTGGTCGCCCTGCCGAACCTGATCGGCTCGGTGCTGCGGGTGCCCTACACCTTCGGCCCGGCCAGGTTCGGCGGGCGCAACTTCACCGTGGTCAGCGCCCTGCTGCTGCTCATCCCGGCCGTGGCGCTCGGCGTCGCGGTGAACAACCCGGCCACGCCCTACTGGCTCTTCCTGGCGATCGCGGCGCTGGCCGGGCTCGGCGGCGGGAACTTCGCCTCCAGCATGGCCAACATCACCTACTTCTACCCGCGCGACAAGCAGGGCGTCGCGCTCGGCCTGAACGCGGCGGGCGGCAACATCGGCGTCAGCTCGGTCCAGCTCGTCATGCCGCTGGTCATCGGCTCGCTCGGGCTGGCCGCCGCCGGGTGGTTCTGGATCCCGTTCATCGTCGTGGCCGGGATCTGCGCCTTCCTCTTCATGGACAACCTGACCAGCGCCAAGGCCGACCCGCGCGAGCAGCTCGCGGTGGCCGGGCGGGCGCAGACGTGGATCATGTCGTTCCTGTACATCGGCACGTTCGGCTCGTTCATCGGCTACTCCACCGCGTTCCCGCTGCTGAGCCAGAGCCTGTTCCCCGACGCGCCGTACGCCGCGGTGGCCTTCGCCGGGCCGCTCGTCGGGTCGCTGATCAGGCCGGTCGGCGGCTGGCTGGCCGACAGGCTCGGCGGCGCGCCCGTCACGCTGTGGAACTTCGCGGCCATGGGCGGCGGGGTGCTGCTGGTCTGGCTGGCCGGCGAGGGGGGCGGCTTCTGGGCGTTCTTCCTGGCCTTCCAGCTCCTCTTCCTGACCGCCGGCATCGGCAACGGCTCCACCTACCGCATGATCCCGGCCATCTTCCAGGCCAAGGCCGTGGCCGAGCGCGGCGAGAGCGAGGACGCCCTCCTGTACGGCAAGCGCCAGGCCGCCGCCGCCATCGGCATCATCTCGGCCGTCGGAGCGCTCGGCGGGTTCCTCATCAACCGGGCGTTCGGCATGTCGTTCGCCGCGGCCGGCACCCCGGCCCCCGCCTTCCTGGCCTTCGGGCTGTTCTACCTGTCCTGCTTCGCCCTGACCTGGTGGTGCTACACCCGCAGGGTCGGGGTCCGGGTCGTGGCGAGCCTCGCCCATGCCCGGGTCTGAGGTGACGAAGACGCACTGCCCGTACTGCGCCCTGCAGTGCGGCATGGAGATCGGGCCCGAGCTGGCCATCAGCCCGCGGACCGACATCCCGGCCAACGGCTCGGGGGCGCTGTGCCAGAAGGGCTGGACGGCCGGTGAGCTGCTCACCAGCGGCGAACGCCTGACCGCCCCCCTCCTGTACGGCGAGCCCGTCGCGTGGGACGCCGCGCTGGACCACGTGGCGCACCGGCTGTCCGCCATCCGCGCCGAGTACGGCCCCGACGCCGTGGCCGTGTTCGGCGGGGGCGGGCTGACCAACGAGAAGGCGTACTCGCTGGGCAAGTTCGCCCGGGTCGCGCTGGGCACCAGCCAGATCGACTACAACGGCCGCTTCTGCATGTCGTCGGCCGCCGCCGCCTCCATCAGGGCGTTCGGCCTGGACCGGGGCATGCCGTTCCCCATCACCGACCTGGCCGGCGCCGACGTCGTGCTGCTGGCCGGCGCGAACGTCGCTGAGACCATGCCCCCGTTCGTGCGGCACCTGGACGGGCCGCGCCTGATCGTCGTCGACCCGCGCCGCACCCCGACCGCGAAGCTGGCCTGGCTGCACCTGCAGCCCAGCCCCGGCACGGACCTGGCGCTGGCGCTCGGGCTGCTGCACCTGGCCGTCGCCGACGGGCTGGTGGACGAGGCGTACGTGGCCGCCAGGACCACCGGGTTCGAGGAGGTACGCACCTCGCTGTCCTCCTGGTGGCCCGAGCGGGTCGAGCGGATCACCGGGGTGCCCGTGCACCAGATGCGGCAGGCGGTCAGGGCGCTGGCGGCGGCGGACAGGGCGTACGTGCTGACCGGGCGCGGCGCCGAGCAGCACGCCAAGGGCACCGACACCGTCACCGCGTTCGTCAACCTGGCGCTCGCGCTGGGCCTGCCCGGCACCCTGGGCTCCGGCTACGGCTGCGTGACCGGGCAGGGCAACGGGCAGGGCGGGCGCGAGCACGGGCAGAAGGCCGACCAGCTCCCCGGCTACCGCAGAATCGACGACCCGGTGGCCCGCGAGCACCTGGCGCGGGTCTGGGGGATCGCGGCCGAGGACATCCCCGGGCCCGGGCGGTCGGCGTACGAGCTGCTCGACGCGCTCGGCACTCCGGAGGGGCCGCGGGCGCTGCTGCTGTTCGGCTCCAACCCGGTGGTGTCCGCCCCGGCCGCCGAGCACGTGGCCTCGCGCATCGGGGGCCTCGACCTGCTCGTGGCCTGCGACTTCGTCCTGTCCGAGACGGCTGCGCTGGCCGACGTGGTCTTCCCCGTGACCCAGTGGGCCGAGGAGGACGGCACGATGACGAACCTGGAGGGCCGCGTCCTGCTGCGCCGCCGGGCGTACGCGCCGCCCGCGGGCGTCAGGAGCGACCTCGACGTGATCGCCGGGCTGGCCGGGCGGCTCGGCCACCGCTTCGAGACCGAGCCGGTCAGGGTCTTCGACGAGCTGCGCCGGGCCAGCCAGGGCGGCCCCGCCGACTACTCCGGCATCACCTACGAACGCATCGCGAACGAGACCGGCGTGTTCTGGCCCTGCCCCGCGCCCGGACACCCCGGCACGCCGCGCCCGTTCCTCGACCGGTTCGCGCACCCGGACGGGCGGGCCAGGTTCGTGCCCGTCGAGCACCGGCCGCCCGCCGAGGAGACCGACGAGGACTACCCCGTCCACCTGACCACCGGCCGGGTGCTGGCCCACTACCAGAGCGGCGCCCAGACCCGCAGGATCGCGCCGCTCGTGCGGGCCGCCCCGGAGCCGTACGTCGAGTTGCATCCCGACCTGGCCGAACAGCTCGGCATCGCCGCCGGGGACGTCGTCAGGGTGAGCAGCAGGCGGGGCGAGAGCAAGGCCGTGGCCAGGATCAGCGATGCCATCAGGCGCGACACCGTGTTCATGCCCTTCCACTGGGAGGGCGCCAACCGGCTCACCAACCCGGCCCTCGACCCGGTGTCGAGGATGCCGGAGTTCAAGGTCTGCGCGGTCAGGGTGGAGAGGGACTCATGAGACTCGTCGTCGTGGGCACCGGGATGGCCGGGTCGCGGCTGGTCAGCGAGGTACGCGCGCGCGACCCGCACATCAGGATCACCGTCTTCGGGGCGGAGGCGCGCGCGCCGTACAACCGGGTGCTGCTGTCCAACGTGCTGGCCGGCAGCTCCCGTCCCGAACAGGTACGGCTGCTCGACCCCGCCTGGTACGACGCGCACGGCGTGACCGCCGTCTTCGGCAGCGCGGTCGCCCACGTCGACAGGGAGACCCGGCACGTGGTGACCGAGTACGGGCGGCGCGAGCCGTACGACCTGCTGGTCCTGGCCACCGGCAGCGACGCCGTGGTGCCGCCGGTCCCGGGGGTGGAGCGGGCCATCCCGTTCCGCACGCTCGACGACTGCGAGCGCATCATCGAGGCCGCAGAACGGGCCGGGCGGGCCGTGGTCGTCGGCGGCGGGCTGCTGGGCATCGAGGCGGCCCGCGGTCTGGCCGGGCGCGGCCTGCCCGTCACGCTGCTGCACCTGGCCGGGCACCTCATGGAGCGGCAACTCGACGCCGAGGCCGGTCAGGTGCTCGGCGAGACGCTGGCCGGGCTCGGCGTGGAGATCCGCACCGGCGTCAGCGCCTCCCGCGTGGAGGCGGACGGCGTCCGGCTCGACGGCGGCGAGCTGGTCCCCGCCGACCTCGTGGTGCTGGCCTGCGGGGTGCGCCCGGTGACCGGGCTGGCCGCCGAGGCGGGCCTGGAGGTGCGCCGGGGCGTGGTCGTGGACGACGAACTGCGTACGGACGACCCGTCGATCTTCGCGATCGGGGAGTGCGCCGAGCACGACGGCACCGTCTACGGCCTCGTGGCTCCCGCCTGGGAGCAGGCCGCCGTGGCCGCCGACGTCATCACCGGCGGCAAGGCGCTCTACCGGGGCTCGCGGCTGGTCACCCGGCTCAAGGCCAAGAGCGTGGAGCTGGCCGCGATGGGTGAGACGCAGCTCGGCGAGGAGCACGCCGAGGTGGTGCGCTTCAGCCACCGGGCCCGCGGCACCTACCGCAAGCTCGTCATCCGTGACGGCCGGCTGGTTGGCGCGATCCTGCTGGGCGAGAGCGACGCCGTCGGCACGCTCACCCAGCTCTTCGACCGCGGCTCCCCGGTCCCCGGTGACCGGGCGGGGCTGCTGTTCCCCGGGACGGTCTCGGCGCCGGTGACCGACAGCCCGACGCTGATGCCCGACGCGGCCAAGGTCTGCCAGTGCAACAACGTGACCAAGGGCCGGATCAGGGCGTGCTGGGAGGCCGGCGCTCGGGACGTGGCCGCCGTGGTGGCCGCCACCCGGGCCACGACCGGCTGCGGGACCTGCCGCGACGCCGTGGAGGGCATCGTCGGGTGGCTGTGCGAGCAAGAAGGAGTCTCCGTATGAACAGGATCGTCGTCGTCGGGTACGGCCCGGCGGCCCACCGGCTCGTCGAGACCCTCGCGAGCAAGGGCTTCGACGGCACCGTCACCGTGATCGGGGAGGAGCCGCGTCCGGCGTACGACCGGGTGGCGCTCACGTCGTACCTGTCGGGGGCGAGCGCCGAGGACCTCACCTACGCCGTGCCGGCCGGGGTCGTGACGAGGCTGGGCAGCCGGGTCACCGGCATCGACAGGGAGGCCCGGCTCGTCACGCTGGCCGACGGCGGCGCCGAGCCGTACGACGTGCTCGTGCTGGCCACCGGCTCCGCCCCGTTCGTGCCGCCGGTGCCCGGCGCCGAGCACGCCTTCGTCTACCGCACCATCGAGGACCTGGACGCGATCAGGACCGCCGCCAAGGACGCCGCGGAGGGCGTCGTGGTCGGCGGCGGGCTGCTCGGCCTGGAGGCCGCCGACGCGCTGCGGTCGCTGGGGCTGAAGACGCACATCGTCGAGATGAGCCCCTGGCTGATGCCCCGCCAGGTGGACGAGGGCGGCGGCTCGGTGCTGAGGTCGCACATCGAGGGGCTCGGGCTGAGCGTGCACGCCGGGGCGGGCGTACGGGAGATCGTCACCGACGCCGCGGGAGAGGTCACCGGGCTGCGCCGGCCCGACGGGACGCTGATCGGCGCGCAGGTCGTGGTGTTCTCGGCCGGCATCAGGCCGCGCGACGAGCTGGCCAGGTCGGCGGGGCTGGAGGTGGGCCCGCGCGGCGGCGTCGTGGTCGGCCCCTCGATGCTCACCTCCGACCCCTCGATCTACGCCATCGGCGAGTGCGCACTGGCCGGAGGCACGGTCTACGGGCTCGTCGGGCCGTGCAACACGATGGCCGAGGTGGCCGCCGACCGGATCACGGGCGGCTCGGCCACCTTCGACGGCGCCGACCTGTCCACCAGGCTCAAGCTACTGGGGGTCGAGGTGGCGCAGTTCGGGGCGATGGAGGGGGCGCTCGACGTCACCTACCTCGACCCGGTGGGCGGCGTGTACAAGAAGCTGTTCGTCAGCGACGACGCGCGGACGCTGCTCGGCGGCATCTGCGTGGGCGACGCCACGCCGTACGCGTCGCTGCGGCCGTTCGTGGGCAAGGAACTGCCCGCCGCTCCGTCGGACCTGCTGTTCAGCGGGGCGGGCGCGAGTCTCGACCTGCCGGACGAGGCCCAGGTCTGCTCGTGCAACAACGTCTGCGCGGGCGACGTCCGCTCGGCCATCGCCGACCGGGGCGTCACCGACGTCCCCGGGCTCAAGGCGTGCACGCGGGCCGGCACGACGTGCGGGAGCTGCGTGCCCATGCTCAGGCAACTGCTGGAGAGGTCGGGCGTCGAGGTCGGCAAGGCGCTGTGCGAGCACTTCACGTACTCGCGGGCCGAGCTGTTCGACATCGTACGGGTGCGCGGCATCACGACCTTCTCCGAGCTGATCTCCCGGCACGGGCAGGGCAGGGGCTGCGACATCTGCAAGCCGGTCGTGGCCTCCATCCTGGCCTCGCTGCACAACGGGCACGTGCTGGAGGGCGAGCGGGCCGCCCTGCAGGACACCAACGACCACTTCCTCGCCAACATCCAGAAGAACGGCACGTACTCGGTCGTCCCGCGCATCCCGGGCGGCGAGATCACGCCGGACAAGCTGATCGTGATCGGCGAGGTGGCCCGCGACTTCGGCCTCTACACCAAGATCACCGGCGGGCAGCGCATCGACCTGTTCGGGGCCCGGGTCGAGCAGCTCCCGGAGATCTGGCGACGGCTGGTGGCGGCCGGGTTCGAGTCGGGGCACGCGTACGGCAAGGCGCTGCGCACGGTCAAGTCGTGCGTGGGCTCGACCTGGTGCCGCTACGGCGTGCAGGACTCGGTGGGCCTGGCCATCGAGCTGGAGCTGCGCTACCGCGGCCTGCGCTCGCCGCACAAGCTCAAGTCGGCCGTCTCGGGCTGCGCCCGCGAGTGCGCCGAGGCCCGGTCGAAGGACTTCGGCGTCATCGCCACCGAGCAGGGCTGGAACCTGTACGTCGGCGGCAACGGCGGCTTCCGGCCCCGCCACGCCGACCTGCTGGCCACCGACCTGACCACCGGCGAGCTGATCAGGACCATCGACCGGTTCCTGATGTTCTACATCCGCACCGCCGACCGGCTGCAACGCACCGCGGCCTGGATCGAGTCCCTGGACGGCGGGCTCGGCTACCTTCGCGAGGTGATCATGGAGGACTCGCTCGGCCTCTGCGCCGACCTCGACGCGCAGATGGAGCGGCACGTCGCCACGTACGCCGACGAGTGGCGGGCCACCCTGGAGGATCCGGAGAAGCTGGGCAGGTTCGTCAGCTTCGTCAACGCGCCCGGCATGCCCGACCCGTCGATCGTGTTCGCCGGCGAGCGCGGCCAGATCAGGCCGGTGATGGCCCGATGAGCCACACCCCGGCCACGGCCACCGACTCGGCCACGGCCACGGCCACTGACTCGGGCACGGCCACCGACTCGGCCACGGGTGCCGACTGGGCGACGGTCTGCGCCTACGAGGCGCTGCTGCCGGAGCGGGGCGTCTGCGCGCTGGTGGCGGGCGTCCAGGTGGCGGTCTTCCGTACCCACGAGGGCGAGCTGTACGCGCTGGGCAACCTCGACCCGTTCAGCGGGGCGTACGTGCTCTCGCGCGGCATCGTCGGCACCAGGAAGGGCGAGCCGACGGTCGCCTCGCCCCTGCACAAACAGGTGTTCTCCCTGGTGACCGGGCGCTGCCTGGACGAGGAGGGCGTGTCGGTGCCGGTGTACCCGGTGCGGGTGACGGCGGAGGGGCGCGTGGAGGTCGCGCCGGAGCGCCGGGTGGCGGCGGGCGGCTGAGCGTCAGGCTCCGGCCGTCACGGCGTGTACCTCGGCCGGTGGGTAGACGTGCGGGCTGCGATGGGCCGCCGGTAGCACGCAACGCCGTCCGGAGTCGACGTTGTCGCAGCGCTCGGAGTCCTCGCGCTGGGGGAGTGGCTCGGGATTCGCCTGGATTCGCGGCACTGGATGGACGGTATAGGCGCTCCCGTGCCCGCTGGTATCGGGACGGCAACGATCACGGCTCTGACCCGTCTCGCCAGTTCCCGTTAACCGTTACCGTGAGTAATACCCGAACCAGGTAAAGGCGTTGTGCGGAGTGCCTAAACCGCGCATTCGCCGTCGACCGGCATGGGCATCAAAGCGGCCATGAGCAAGATTTTTCAGCACAAGGCCCTCCTGCTGGCCGCGATCGTTCCCGCCCTCCTCGTCGCGGGCTGCTCCGCGGGGAACAACTCACAGGCGATGAAGTCCTCGCCCACCGACATGGACTCCATGGGGCCGGGGGAGAGTCCGGGCGAGACGAGCGAGGCGTCGCCGACCGGGGGCGCGGCGGAGGCGGCGGTCCAGGGCTTCTTCAAGGCCGTCAAGGCGGGCAACGCCGACCAGGTCGCCAGCTCGTTCGCGGACGACGGGGTGGCCGCCGTGAACGGCCAGCCCACGGCCGAGGGCACCCAGGCCATCCGGACGCTCTTCCAGAAGCAGCTCCAGGGCGGCAACGGCATGAAGTCGGCCACGTACACCATCGACGAGTCGCGCCCGATCGGCACCGAGGACGCCGTCGTGCGTTCCACGAGCAAGCAGGGCGACAACAACTTCCGCGAGCTGTTCCTGCTCACCAAGGACGGCGGCAGTTGGAAGATCTCGCAGTTCATGAACAACCGGGCGTGACCGGCCGGGCGTCCTGAGGGCTCTGGCGTCGTCCGGGTACGTGTGCCCGGACGGCGCCAGGAAGTGGGAAACGCCGGAGGAAAACCCGGTGCGTAACTAGCCGTATACCGCAGGGTTAGGGCTGAAGTTATCCGGAATTATCGGCCTTCGAGGGTGCGGATTAATTGTGGGGGGAATCGCCGGGGATGCGGGGGCTGATGCGGCGCTGGTCCACCAGCGCGAGGTAGACCGCGAAGGCGCCCCGCGTCCACAGGTCGGCCTGCTGGGAGGTCAGCCTGATCTCCTCGCCCTCGTGCGAGACGATCAGGTAATCGCCCAGCGGCATTCGCTGCCAGGCGAGCAGGATGTTCTCGTAAACGAGCACATCGAGCATTGCGGTCAGATATTCGTGTCTGGCGGCGGACAACGGCGTAAGCCTCCTCGCTCCTCGCCGAATTCTCGCCCCTGGCCCTCCATTGTGCGCGCCCTTTCGGGAAATGTCGCACCCTTCGCTGCGATTCGGAGCCGCGATTCCGGACTTTCCGCTTCGGAGTTCGCACTTCGAGGGCCGGGGCGGGGCCGGGGCGCGGGTTCGGGGGCGGCGTTGGGAGAGGCGTTCGGGGTGCGCGTTCGCGGGGTGGAGAACCTCGGGCGGGTGGACGGTGTACCAACACCGGAGGTGGTCCTATGAGGAAGGGCCTGATCGTGCTGGCCTCGGTGCTGGCTCTGGTCACCGGTGGCGTCGCACCCGCGGTCCCGGCCGTCGCGGCCGGCGGGTGGGCGATGACGTACGTGGACCCGCACCCGTCCCGGTTCGAGGCCGGGCGGTCGTACGCGGTGGGCTTCTGGGTGCTGCAGCACGGCACCCATCCGTTCGAAGGGCGGATGCGGCCCGTGGGGCTCCGGCTCACCCGGGCCGACGGCAGGAGCGTGACGTTCGACGGGACGGCGCTGCCCGAGGCGGCCCACTACGTGGCGTCCGTGGTGGTGCCCGAGGGCGTGTGGAGGGTGCAGGGCGTCCAGGGGCCGTTCGAGCCGTACGAGGTCGGGACGCTCACCGTCCCCGGCTCCCTGCGGATCAATCCTGTGCCGCCGGATCTGCTGGCCGCGGGCCGCTCGGACGCGGACACCCACTGGGACGCCGTACGGCCGCCCGGGTTCGGGCCCGGCGAGGCGACGCCTGCCGATGCCGGGCAGGCGGCGGTGTCCTCGTCACCCGTGGCCGTCTCGGCGCCGGTCGCGCCACCGCGGTCGGAGTCGGGCGGGGTGCCCGCGTACGCGTTGCTCCTCGCCGCCGTCGGCGGTGCGCTGCTGGCGTTGGCGGCGGTGCGGCTCACGGCCGCGGCGCGGCGCGGGAAGGAGGAGGAACGGCGCAGGAAAGACGAGGAGCGGAACCTGCCCGCGGACGACGCGGCGGAGACGATCGTGATCTCCGGATCTCCGTGATCTCCGTGATCTCCGGATCCGGGGTCTCCAGGTCATCGTGATCTCCCTGCACGGCAGTGGCTAGGACCGCCGGGGTGGGCGGTGGCTCGGACCGCTGGGGTAGGCGGTGGCTCGGACCGCCGGGGTGGGCCCGCGACGCCGTTCTCCCGAGCGGCCCGCGTCGGGGCCCACCCCGGCTTTCCTCCGCGTGATTCTCGACTGTGTGACTCTCGACTATGACGGCGGGCGGTGCGGATTCGTGGGCGCGGTGCTGGTACTGGTGGGGCTGCTCGCCGTGGGGATCGCGGGGGTGTACGCGGTGTCCCGCCTCCTCGCGCCCGGTCCGGTCGCGCAGACCGGGCCCTTCCTGTCGGGGGCCTGGCCACGGGAGCACGCGATGTCGCGCTACCACGTGCGGTGGTACACGGTGACGCTGGTCTTCCTCGCCTTCGACATGGAAATGATCTTCATGTACCCGTGGGCGCTCGTCGTGGCCGAGCTGGGGGCCATGGCGGTGGTGGAGATGTTCGTCTTTCTCGGGTTGTTGCTGGTGGGGGTGCTCTACGCGTGGCGGGAAGGGGCGTTCCGATGGGCATGAGGGGGTGGCTGCTGCGCCGTGCCGCCCTGCGGCCCCGAGTGCTCGTCGCCGCCTGCCCGTACGGGACGCGGGCCCGGCTGCTCGTCGAGGCCGAGGTCGCCGCGCGGGGGTGGGCCTTCGCGCTGTCCCCCGCGCAGGCCGGGGTGCTGGCCGTGTGCGGGAACCCCGGGGACGAGCTGTCCGAGGCGGTCCGGGTGGTCTGGGACGAGCTGCCGGAGCCTCGGGCGCTGGTCTCCGCCGCGCCGGGCGCGTCCGCGGCGGAGGTGGCCCTGGCCCTGGACGACGCTGTCCAGACGCTGGCGGAAGGGGGCGGCGGCGGGTTCGGGCGCGCGGCGTCCGGCGAGGTGGCCATGGCGGGGCGCGGCCAGGACCGGGACGGGCTGAAGCTCGACCGGCTGCACGTGCCGCTGGGGCCGGTGCTGGTCGACTGGCCCGCCGGTCTCGTCGTCGAGACGGTGCTGCAGGGGGACGTGATCCAGGAGGCCGCCGTACGGGTGTTGCCCGCAGGCGAGACGGGAGCGGCCTTCTGGCCCCCGGCCCGCTCGCCTGAGACGGGAGCGGCCCACTGGCCCCCGGCCCGCTCGCCTGATACCGGAGCGGCCCACTGGCCCTCGGCCCTTTCTCCCACCCCGTGCGCGGGTGCTGGTGCGGGCCGGTGGGCGGCGCGGCATCTGGACGGCCTCACGCGGCTGCTCGGCGTGGCGGGCTGGCCAGGGGCGGCCCTGGAGGCCCGCCGGCTGCGGGACCTGCTGCTCGCCGGGGATGGCGGGCGCGGGGTGGCGGCTGACTGCGAGCGGCTCGCGCGGCGGGTGCGCGGGTCGAGGGTGCTGCGGTGGATGCTCCGAGGGCTGGGGACGGTCGAGCACGGGACAGGAGCGCCGGGGTGGATGTGCGGTGACGTGCTGGATCGGGCGTACAGGTGGGCGGACATCGGCGGACCCGCGGGCGGCGAAGGCGCGCCGGGTACTGAGGCCGCCGTCGCCCTGTCGCTCCTGCCCGAGCTGCTGACCGGAACCGAGCTGGCGGTGGCGCGGTTGATCGTGGCGAGCCTCGACCCGGACCTCGAACGGCTGCCCGCAGGACAGGCGACCGATGGGTGACTCGGCGGGCACGGCGGTGTCGCTGGCGGTGTCGATGGCCCTGCTCGCGTGGGCGGCGGCGGGGCTGGACGCGGGGCTGGGACGAGACGGGCGGCGTGGGCGGCGGGCGGGGCGCGGCCGGGTGCGGGGGGCGGTCACGGCGGCCGTCACGGCGGCCGTCACGGCGGCCGTCGGGGCGGCCGTCGGGGCGGCGGCAGGGGAGGTGGCGCGGCTCCTCGTGCAGGGACGGCGGCGTACGCTCGCGTCCGACGTCCTGCTCGTCCGCGCCGGTGTCGTCGCCCTGCCCCTGGCCGCCCTCCTCGCCGCGGTCGTGCTGCCCGTGGGCGGGCGGCCCGTGCTCGACACCGGCGTCGGGATCGTCTGGTTCAACGCCATGGAGGTGTGCGTCTGGGGAGCCCTGTGGCTCGTCGGCTGGGGCGTCAACTCCGTGAACCCGCTGATCGGCGGCTACCGGTTCCTGGTGCAGGGGCTGAGCTACGAGCTGCCGCACATGTTCGCGCTGATCACCGTGGCGCTCGGCGCGGGGTCGCTGCGGTTCGGCGACGTGGTGGCGGCGCAGCGCGGGCTGTGGTTCGCGGTCTGGATGCCCGTCGCGTTCGTGGTCTATCTGGTCTCCGCGCTGGCGATGGCGTTCTGGGGCCCGATGGGAGAGCCGGTCGGGCGGAACGTGGCCGGTGGCGTGCTGGGGGAGCTGTCCGGGCCGGATCGGCTGGTGTTCACCGCCGGACGGTACGCGCTGCTCGTCGTCGTGGCCGCCGCCGCGGTGCCGCTCTTCCTGGGCGGCGGGGCGGGGCCGCTGCTGCCCGGCTGGGCCTGGACGGCCATCAAGACAGTGGCGGTCCTGGGCGTGTTGGTGCTGGTCAAGCACCGGGTTCCGGCCGTACGGATGGATCGGTTCACACAGTTCGCGTGGGTGGTGCTCATCCCGCTCACGCTCGTCCAGACGCTGGTCGTCGGAATCGTGGTGCTGCCGTGAGCGGAGCCTTCTGGGCGCTCGCCGTCCTGGCCGTGGCGAGCGGCGTGGCCGTCTTCGTGGTCGACTCGATGGCGCGGGCCACGTTCGCGCTGCTGGTCTCGCTGCTGGCCGTCGGCGGGACGCTGCTGCTCATCGACCTGCACTACGTCGGCGTGCTGGTGATCCTCATGATGGTCATGGAGATGCTGGTCATGGTCGTCTTCATGATCATGTACATGATGAACCCCGGCGGGCTCATGCCCATGACGATGGTGCACGACAACCGGACCGCGGTCCTCATCGCGGGCGGCGTCTTCGTGCTGCTGGCGGCCGGGGTGTTCGTGACCCCGTGGCCCCCGGCGCGGGGCCGCCCGCCCGCCGACCCCACGCACGCGCTCGGCCTGGCGATCATGGAGGGGAAGATGCTCGTGATGATCGTCATCGGAGTGGCGATCCTGGCGACCATGATCTCCGCCGTGGTGCTCGCCACCCACCGGGGCCGGTACGACCGATGACGCTCCAGGCGTTCCTGCTGCTGGCCGCCGCGCTGTTCTCCGTCGGCCTGTACGGCGCGCTGTCCCAGCAGTCCATCGTCATGCTCATGATGGGCCTGGAACTCATGATCAACGGGCTGATCGCGGCAGGTGGCGCCCTCTGGCGGCACGTCGCCCCCCAGACCGCCGACGGCCAGGTCCTCGTGCTGGTCGCCGTCACCGTCATGGCCCTGGAGATGGCCATGGGCTTCGCGGTCACCACGGCGATCTTCCGCGCCAGGGACGTGGACCTGACCGACGAGGCGGGAGACCTCAAGGGGTGAACGCCTCGCTGTGGCTGCTGCCCGCCCTGCCCGCCGGGGCGGGCGGCCTGCTGCTGCTCCTGCGCCGGGGTGGCGCGCCCGTGGCGATCGCGGTCGCCGCGCTGACCCTGGGGCTGGCCGTGCACGCGGCGGTGACCAGGCCCGTCGCGCACGCCCGGCTGTTCTTCCCCGGAGGCTTGCCCGACGGGACGGGTACGGGGCTGGCCGTGGACGGGCTGTCGGCCGTCATGGTGGTCACGGTGGCGGCGGCCGGGCTGGCGGTGCTGGTGTTCGCGGCGGGGGAGCCGCGCGGGGCCAGGTTCCACGGGCTCATGTTGATCTTCGTGGCCGCGATGCTGGTGACCGTGACGGCCCAGGATCTCGTCCTGCTGCTGATGGGGTGGGAGGTCATGGGCGCGATGTCGTACGCGCTCATCGGCTATCAGTGGCGCGACCCCGCCCGCGTACGCTCCGGGGCCCTCGCCTTCCTCACCACCCGCACCGGAGACCTCGGCCTCTACGTCGCGGCCGGCGCGGCCATGGCCGGGGGCAGCCTGGCCCTGCGGGAGCTGTCCGGGCTCGCCTGGCGGGATCTGGTGGCCGCCGGGATCGTGGTGGCGGCACTCGGGAAGTCGGCGCAGCTCCCGTTCTCGTTCTGGCTGTCGCGGGCGATGGCAGGACCCAGCCCCGTCTCGGCGCTGCTGCACTCGGCGACCATGGTGGCGGCGGGGGCGTACCTGCTGCTGCGGGTGCAGCCGCTGCTGGCCGCCACGGGGTGGGCGGCCTCCGTGGTGGTGTGGGCGGGGGCGCTGACGGCGCTGGCGCTGGGGGCCGTCGCGGTGGCGCAGCGCGACCTCAAGCAGGTGCTGGCCGCGTCCACGTGCGCGCAGATCGGGTTCATGGTGGTGGCGGCCGGGGCGCCCGCGGTCGCGGGGGGCGTCGCGCAGCTCGTGGCGCACGCGGCCGTTAAGAGCCTGCTCTTCCTGGCGGCCGGGGTGTGGCTGGCGGTGCTGGGGACCGAGGACCTCGCCGGGCTGGGCGGGGCTGCCCGGCGGGATCGGCTGGTGGGGGTGGCGTTCGGGGTGGGGGCGGTGGCGCTGGCGGGGGTGCCGCCGCTGTCGCTGTGGGTGACCAAGGACACGATCCTGGCGGCGGTGCGGACGCCGGGGCTGTACGCGGTGCTGGTCGTGGCCGGGCTCCTCGCCGCCGCGTACTCGGCCAGGGCGCTGGCCGCGGTCTGGCGGGCGGGTCCTGGGCGGGAGGGCGTACGGGAGGTGACGGGCTGGGAGCGGGCGCCGCTGCCGGTGCTGGCCGTGGTCGCGGCCGGTGCGGGGGCGGTGGCGCTGCCCGGCGTGTTCCAGGGTTGGGGGCGGCTGGTGGGCGAGCCCAGGGCCGTCGCGCCCGCGTGGGGGGAGCTGGCGATGTCCGGTGGCGCGGCTGTCGCGGTGGCGGCGGCGACTGCGGCGGTGACTGTGATGGGGACCGCGGCGGCGCGCCCGCGCAGGGTGATCGGGTTCCTCGCGGGCTGGCTGTATCTGGAACGGGCGGCCGTGGCGCTGGTCGTCCGGCCGGTGCTGGCGTTGGCCGGGGCGCTGGCCAGGTTCGACGACCGGGTGCTCGACGCCGCCGTGAACGCCGTGCCGCGCCTGGGCCTGGCGCTCGCCCGCGTCGTCAGGGCCCCGTTCGAGACCGGGCTCGACGGCGTCGTACGGGCCGTGGCCGCCGCGACCGCACGGCTCGGCGCGCTGGCCCGACGCCCGCAGACCGGCCAGGTGCACCGCTACTTCGCCCAGGCCGCCGTGGCGCTCACCGTGCTGGCCGTCGCGCTCGTCCTGCTGAGGTGACCGTGCTCTCGATCGTCATCTTCCTGCCCCTGGCGGCGGCGGCCCTGCTGGCCCTGCCGGGACTCGGCGCGCGGACGGTCGTGCGGATCTGGATCGCCGCCACCGCCGCCGACCTGGCCCTGGTCGCCGCCCTGTGGGCCGGGTACGGCGGCGGCACCGCGTACGAGACCAGACTGCGCTGGATCCCCTCCGCCCGCGCCGGCTACCACGTCGGCGTGGACGGCCTGTCGCTGCCGCTGATCGCGATGACCGCGCTGCTCTTCCTGCTCTGCGCCGTCTGCTCGCTGCGCCAGACCCACCGCGTGCGGGGGTACGCGGCGCTGTTCCTGTTCCTGCAGACGGTGTGCCTGGGCCTGTTCGCCGCCCTCGACCTGCTGCTCTTCTTCGTCTTCTTCGACCTGGCGATCGTGGGCATGTACTTCGTGATCGTCGGCTGGGGGCACGGCGACCGGGCCCGTTCCGCGCTGAAGTTCTTCCTCTACACCTTCCTCGGTTCGCTGGCGCTGCTGCTCGGCTTCATCGGGCTCTACCTGGCCGCCGAGCCGCACACGTTCGACATGGCCGACCTGATCGCGAACCCGCCACGCGCGGGCGCGGCGGTGCTGCTCGCCGTGGGGATCGGGCTCGCGGTCAAGACGCCGGTCGTGCCCGTGCACACCTGGCTGCCGCCCGCCCACACCGACGCGCCCGCCGCCGGGTCGGCGATCCTGGCCGGGGTGCTGCTCAAGATGGGCACGTACGGCTTCGCCCGCATCGCCGTCCCCATCCTGCCGGAACAGTGGCGCGCGTACGCCTGGGTAGCCATCGTGATCGGCGTCGTCAGCGTCCTGTACGGCGCCCTGGTCGCCCTCGCCCAGGAGAACCTCAAGCGCCTGATCGCCTACACCTCCGTCAACCACATGGGCTACGTCATCCTCGCCCTCGGCGCGGCCGGGCTGGACGGCGGCCGGGCCGCCAGGGAGCTGGCCGTCAGCGGGGCCGTCACCCAGATGGTCAGCCACGGGCTCGTCACCGGCGCCCTGTTCCTGATCACCGGCGTCCTGTGGGACCGCGCACGGAACTACGGGCTCGGCGAGTACGGCGGGCTGGCGGGCAGGGCGCCGGTGCTGACCGGGTTGACGGCGGTGGCCGCGTTCGCCTCGATGGGGTTGCCGGCGCTGTCCGGGTTCATCGCGGAGTTCCAGATCTTCACCGGCGTGATCGGGGCGGGCGCGGTGGTCGCGGGCGCGCTGTCGCTGCTCGGCATCCTCATCACGGCGGGACTCCTGCTGCGGATGATCCACCGGGTCTTCCTCGGCGGGCCGGGCGAGCTGACCGGCCGGGTCAGCGACGTGCGGCCGTACGAACTGGCCGCGATCGCCCCGCTGCTGGCCCTGTCGCTGGTCATCGGCATCGCGCCGCGCTGGCTGCTCGACGTGATCGAGCCCGCCGCCCGCGCCCTCGTGACGCTGGCCGGCCGATGAGCCCCCTCGCGCTGCTGCCCGAGCTGCTGATCCTGGCGGGCGCGGTGTGCGGGCTGGTCACCGGGCTGTTCGTGGCGCGGGAACGGCAGCGCGTGGTCGCCTGGATCAACGGGATCGGCCTGGCCTCGGCCGCCGTCTCGGCCGCCGTCTTCGCCGCGACGAGCCCTCACCAGGTGGCCTTCGGCACGTACGCCGTCGACCTCGTCACGAACGTCACCCGCCTCACCGTCGCCCTGGCCACCCTGCTCGCCCTCTGCCTGGCCGCCGGCCGGATCAGGGCCCACGCGCGCGAGAGCGAGCTGTACACGCTGATGTCGCTGGCCGCCCTCGGGACGATCCTCATGGCGGGGGCCGCCGACCTGCTCGTGCTCGTGGCGGCCTACCTGGTGGCGAGCATCCCCGCGTACGCGCTGGCCGGGTTCGCCAAGGACGCGCCCGGCACGGAGGCGGCGCTCAAGTACTACCTGATGGGCGCGTTCCTCGGTGTGCTCATGCTGGCCGGCGTGACGCTCGCGTACGGCCTGTCGGGCGCCACCGCCTACCCCGAGGCGCGCGCCCCTGCCGTGGCCGCCGTGCTGCTGCTGGCCGGGCCGCTGTTCAAGGCCGGCGGGGTGCCCGCGCACTTCTGGGTGCCCGACGTGGCGGAGGGGACGTCGCGGCCGGTGGCGGCGTTCGTGACCACGGTGCCGAAGATCGGGGCGCTGGCCGCGCTGTACCGGCTGGCCGGGTCGGTGCTCGACGAGCCCGCGCTGCTCGCGGTCGTCGCGGCGGCCACGATGACGCTGGGCAACCTGGCCGCCTTCCAGCAGGACAACGTGCGCCGCCTGCTGGCGTACTCGACGATCGGCCAGGCCGGGTACCTGCTGGTGCCGGTGGCCGTGGCGGGGCGTACGGAGCTGGCCGAGCCGGCGCTGCTGCTCTACCTGGCGGCGTACGCGGTCACGAACCTGGGCGCGTTCGCCGTCGTGGTCGCGGCGGGCACGGACGCGCTCGCGGACTACGCCGGGCTGGCCAGGCGGTCGCCGTGGACGGCGTTCGCGCTGGTCGTGTGCCTGCTCGGGCTCGTCGGCACCCCGCCGACGGCGGTCTTCGCCGGGAAGCTGCTGATGTTCGCGGCGGCCTGGGACGGTGGGTACGCCTGGCTCGCGGTCGTGGCCGCCGCCAACACCGTGGCCAGCGTGTTCTACTACCTGCGCTGGATCAGGCCGGTGTTCGCCCAGGAGGGGGCGGGTGAGCGCCGTACCGGCGGGGTGGCGGTGGTCGCCGCCGCCGGGTCGCTCGTGCTGGGGATCGCCGCCGTCGCCGTCCTGCTCGGGGCAAGCGCCCCCTGACCGGGCGCCCGGCATCCAGCGCCCGGCATCCGCCGCCCGGCGCGCGGGTGCGGGTCAGAGGTCGCGTTCCTGCTGGTCGAGGATGGCGACGGAGACCGCGACCGCCTTGGCCGCGTCGCCCTCCTCGATCGCCCGCAGCAACTCCTCGTGCGAGGTGTCCGGCGCCAGCGCCGCCTGCTCCTTGTCGCGGACGCTGTCGCGCAGCGCCTCGCTCATGCTCCGGTAGAGGTCGCCGAGCAGCGGGTTGTGCGCGGCGCCCGCCACGCTCAGGTGGAAGTCCACGTCGGCGTCGGCGAACCCGTCGAGGTCGCCCGCCTGGCCGGCCGTGTCGCGCCGGGCCAGGGCCGCGCGCATCGCGGCCAGGTCGTCGTCCGTGCGCCTGCCCGCCGCCAGCCGGGCCGCCACGAGGTCGAGGCCGCGCCGTACGTCGATGATGTCCATGGCCGCCGCCGTGTCGAGGCGGCGGCGCAGGGCGACCTCCGACTCGTCGGTGGCGGTCACGTACGTGCCGTCGCCCTGCCTGGTGTGCAGCAACCCGGCGTGGACCAGGACGCGCACCGCCTCGCGTACCGACAGTCTGCTCATGCCCAGGCTCTCCGCGAGCCGGCTCTCCGACGGGATCTTGGTGCCGACCGGCCACACCCCGTCGGCGATCTCCCGGCGCAGCTCGGCGATGGCGGAGTCGACGAGCGAGGTCCGAGCGACGTTACGCATGCGCCTTCTCCTCAACGGCTGTCCGGCATCCACCCTAGACGCTGCGGCGCGGCCCGGTACCACGGGCGCGGCGCGCGGGCTCAGGCCAGTTCGGCGGCCAGGCGCTCGATGGTGTCGCGGCCCTCCAGCGGACGCAGCCAGGCGGCCGGCAGCACGGAAGCGCCGTGGAGCGCGCCCAGAAGGTTGCCGCACACCGACCCGGTCGAGTCGCTGTCGCCCGAGTGGTTGACCGACAGCAGCAGCGCCCGGTCCACGGCCGGCTCCGCCAGGGCGCAGTAGACGCCGATGGCCAGGGCCTCCTCGGCCACCCAGGCGCCGCCCAGCGACTCGACCGCCTCCGGCGAGTGTCCGCCGCGCGCCGCCAGCGCCAGGGCCGCGCGCAGGGCGGCGGTGGTCTCGTCGTGGCCGGGGTGGCCGGCCAGCAGGTCGAGGGCGTGGCCGACGGCGGGCTCCAGCGGCTCGCCCGACATCAGACGGGCGATGATCGCGGCGAACGCGCCGGCGGCCAGGTAGCCGGTCGGGTGGCCGTGGGTGATCTGGGCGCAGGCCGCCGCCAGCTCGAACGCCTCCCGCGTGTCGCGGGCCAGGGGCGTACCGGCGACCAGGCCGAACGGGGCCGAGCGCATCACGGTGCCGCAACCCTTCGAGTCGGGGTTGACCGGCCCAGGCCCGTCCCACACCGGGCCGGGGAAGGGCTTGTGCAGGCCGGACAGGCAGGCGTTGCCCGGCGCCCGCCTGGAGTAGAGCCAGCTCTCCTCCCGGAGACCGCCCGTGCGGTGGTGGGGGAGCGGGCTCGCGGGCGGCGGCCCCGAGTGCTCCTGGGTGTCGAGCCACCGCAGGTACGCCTGCCGCACCGCCCCGACCGTCTCCTCCCGCGCGCCGCCCCGCCCTTCGGCCCTCTCTCCACTACCGTGACCTTGGGAAACAGCGGTGGGCCCGGTGGTCGGCCCAGTAATCGGCCCAGTAATCGGCCCAGTAATCGGCCCAGTAATCGGCCCGGTGGTCGGCGCAGCGGCGCGAGCGGTCAGGAGGCCCTCGACGGTGAAGAGGGTCATCTGGGTGTCGTCGGTGATCAGGCCGGTCCTGCCCCGCCACGTCGTGACATATCCCGTGATGCCGTCGGGCCCGTGATCCCGGCGGATCGTCCGCAACGACTGGAACTCGATCGGCGCCCCGAGTGCGTCGCCGATCGCGCCGCCCAAGAGGCAGCCCCGGATCCGATCCAGAACATCCATACCTGGGATCTTGCCACCTTCCGGGCCGTCTGAGAGATTGTCGCTTATTTCGTCAATTGTCCCGGAGGTCACGCGTGTCACAATTACGCCCAGCCCTCTTCGCCGTCGCCCTCACCATGGCGATCGCGACCCCGGCCCAGGCGGCCGCAGGTCCCGCCATCACCGTCGAGAACGGCCGCACGCAGCCGGTCTTCTCCTACGCCGACGCCATCCGCGAGCACGTGTACGTCGAGTCGACCGTCGACAGCGACCTCGACGGCGCGCTCGACAAGGTCAGGGTGGACATCATCCGCCCCAAGGAGTCGGGTCCCGGGCTCAAGGTGCCCGTGATCATCGACGAGAGCCCGTACTACGACAACTCGGGCCGTGGCAACGAGGGCGAGCGGAAGGTCTACGACGCCGCCGGAAATGTCGCGAAATTCCCGCTCTTCTATGACAACTACTTCGTCCCGCGCGGCTACGCCGTCCTCAACGTCGACATGCTCGGCACCACCAAGTCCGACGGCTGCCCCGACATCGGCGGCAAGGCCGACGTGCTGGGCGGCAAGGCCGTCATCGACTGGCTGAACGGCCGCGCCAAGGCGGTCAAGGCCGACGGCACCCCGGCCGTGGCCGACTGGACGACCGGCAAGTCCGCCATGATCGGCAAGTCGTACGACGGCACCCTGGCCAACGCCGTGGCCGCCACCGGGGTCGAGGGCCTGAAGACCATCGTGCCCATCTCGGCGATCAGCTCCTGGTACAAGTACCAGCGCTCCAACGGCGTCATCTACAACTACGACTACGCCTCCTGGCTGGCGAACTACGTCGACACCGACCCCGAGGACAAGTGCCGGCAGGTCCGCGACAAGATGGACGCCGAGGACGCTGACGACACCGGCAACTACAACGCGTTCTGGGCCGAGCGCGACTACATCGACGGCCTGCTTGGCGACGTCTCCAAGGTCAAGGCCAGCGTCTTCGTCGTCCACACGGTCAACGACCTCAACGTCAAGCCCGACAACTTCTCCGCCTGGTGGAAGGCCCTGGCCGACAGGAACGTGCCGCGCAAGATCTGGGTCGGCCAGACCCAGCACGTGGACCCGTTCGACTTCGACGGCCGCAGGGACCTGTGGGTGGACACCCTGCACCGCTGGTTCGACCACTGGCTGCACGGCGTGCGCAACGGGATCACCCAGGAGCCCCGCGCCGACGTCGAGATCGGCCCGGCACAGTGGATCACCCAGCGCGACTGGCCGGCGCCGTTCGCGCTCAAGGCGTCGCTGCGCCCCTCGTCCGACGGCTCGCTCGGCCTGCGGCCCGCCGCCAGGAACAGCACCGCCACCTTCACCGACGTCGCCATGAGCGAGACCGACATGGTGGCCGACGTCGGCACGGCGAACCCGGGCCGGGTCGCGTTCACCACCGGGGCGCTCCCGCTCGACCTGCGCCTGTCCGGCACGCCCACGGCCGACCTGCGGGTCAAGCTGGACAAGCCCACCGCCAACCTGACCGCGCTCCTGGTGGACTTCGGGGAGGCGACCCGGGTCGACTGGCGGCGCAACCAGGGCATCACGACGCTCACCGAGGAGGACTGCCACGGGGAGAGCACCGCGGCCGACGACGCCTGCTACCGCAAGGTCGTCACGAACGTGGCCACCCGCCCGCTCGAGATCGTCGCCCGCGGCTGGGTCGACGTGCAGAACCGCGACTCGCTCAGCCAGGCCAAGCCGCTGCCCGCGGGCACGTACGGCA
Source organism: Nonomuraea sp. NPDC051298 (assembly GCF_055586305.1). Classification (NCBI taxonomy): domain Bacteria; kingdom Bacillati; phylum Actinomycetota; class Actinomycetes; order Streptosporangiales; family Streptosporangiaceae; genus Nonomuraea; species Nonomuraea sp. NPDC051298. Next base: position 980,980 of record NZ_JBVJIM010000001.1, on the reverse strand, counting down.
CGGTCAAGTGGCTGACGCTGCCGCAGGACTACACGTTCAGGAAGGGGCACAGGATCGGCCTGGTGCTGGCCGGCACCGACTCCACCTACAGTGACGAGTCCGGCACCGGGGCCAAGGTCACCGTCGACCTGTCCAAGAGCAGCGTGAGCGTCCCGTTCGTGCTCGGTACGCCGCTGGCCGACGTGCCCAAGGACACGGCCAGGTTCCGCGGGCCCGAGAAGCTCGACCTGCCCGCGCCGGAGAACGAGTTCACGTTCTTCTAGCAGGCGTCGTCGCGGGTGCGGGGGCCGTTCCCGCACCCGCGACGGCACCTACGCCGTCAGGTGCGCTCAGCACACGCGCCCGTCATCAGGGGAGACCGTCCAGGCCACGTTCATGGTCAGCGTGCCGCCACCGGTGGTGGTGCCGCCCGTGCGGCGGCCGTCGCCGGTGGTCTGGCCCGTCCACCGGACGGTGATCTGCCCGCGCCGCACGGCCGGCTCCGCGTCACATGAGGAGGAGCGCGACTCCTTGATCTGGAAGTCGTCGCCGGACACCGCGATGCCGTTCGTGCCGGAGGCCGAGACGATCTCGCACCGGCCCGTGCACGACAGCGCGAACGACCCGGCGCGGTCCTGGCCCAGCGACAACGACGCCGGTGACAGCCGGGCCACCGGCGGCGCGGGCCTGGGCAGCGCGGTCTTCCTGGGCACGGCGCGCAGGGCCGACCCGGCGGCGGTCCCAGCGGCGTCCTTGGTGGTGACCTCGGCCACCCAGCGCGCGGGCTGCTCCAACAGCACGCTGGTCTGCGCGGCGGCCTTGGTGAGCGTGGCGGGGTGCTCGCGGGCGTTCATGACCGCCCAGACCAGGCCCGCGGCCAGCAGGCCCACGCCCAGGATCAGGCCGAGCCTGGCCACCGCCCTGATCGGCGTGCCGGGCTCTGGGTCGTCGTCCTCGGGCTGTTCCCGCCAGAACTCCTGGAACCGCGCGTCGTCGCCGCCCGGCGGCTGGTCGGGGCCCGACAGGCTGATGCCGCCGTAGCGGATGACCGCGTCCTTGTGGTGCACGCCGTTGCTCTCGCCCTTGAGCGCGGCGCTGTAGACGAGCCTGTCGGCGCTCGGGCTGCCCCGGTAGGCCCTGGTGCGGCTCGGCGGCGTGAACGGATGCCGTCCGCGCGCCGCGGGCGCCGCCACGGGCTCGTCACCGATGGGGACGTCTCCCGTGGGTGCGGCCAGCGGCTGCCGCGCGGCCGGTACGCCAGGCTGCGCCGGTATGCCGAGGGGCTCCTGGTCGGCGGCGGCCGCGCCCGCCGCCGACCAGGGCTTTCCCGGGGTCGCCGTCGTGGGGTCGGCGACCTGGGCGTACGGCGTGGCATCGGCGACCGGTGAAGGCGGCGACGAGGAGCCGCTCTCCACCAGTGTGCGAGCCTGCACGGGGAAGCCGTCAGCCCGCCAGAGAGGCCCCTCGCCGGGCAACGGCTGCGCCGACGCCAGCCGGTTGGGAAGTGTGCCGGGCAGTGCCGCGATCGGCAGCCGGCGCAGCAGCGCCGCCGCCGACATGGTCCTCGGCGCGGCCCGGCAGGTCGCGCAGGACTGGATGTGCCGGCCGATCCTGGCCCTGGCCCGCCGCCCGGGGGCGGTGACCCATTCGGACACCCGGGCCGTCAGGTCGGGACATCCGTCGCGGGAGCGGGCGGCGACGATCGCGGCGAACCACGCCTCCAGGCCCGCGGCGGCCCTGGTGACGATGGCGCGGACCTCGATCTCGGGCAGCTCGAAGATCGCGCTCAGCTCCATGTCCGCCAGGCCGTGCCGTACGGACAGGTCGAGCAGTTCCCGCTGCGGGCGGTTCAGCGACAGCAGCGCCTCGGGCAGCAGCTCCGACATGCGGCCGGGACGCGACCACGAGCCGATGCTCGCGGGCTTGGCCACGACCGCGCGGTGCGCCCGTGCCACCGCGTACAGCCAGGCGCGGCGCAGGGCCGGATCCACCACGCGGTCCGCGTACAGGTGCGCCGTCATCGCGGCGCCGGCCACCGCCTGCTCGGCGTCGCCGGCGGCCAGCTCGGTGCGGCAGTAGTCATAGAGGCGCGCCCCATGCCTGTCGCACACGTCGCGGATGGCCTGACGCGCGTCGTCGGACAGTGTTCGCCACATCCGGTGTCACCTCCTCCATTCGGTACGCGGACGGGTGTGCGGGTTCGGTCAGTTGCTGCCGATGGGGTTCGGCAGGGGGTTCGGCAGGGAATCGGACACGGGTTTGCGTGCCGCAGGCACGGTGTCGAGGAGCGACGCCTGCGCCAGGTAGGCGCGGGTGGCGTCGGGGTCGCCCGCGATGGCCCGCAGCCCGGCCATGGCCGCCGCGAGCCGGGCGCTGTCGTGTTCGCGTACGCCCGCCTGCCGCGTCCCACGCCGCGGGACCACCCGGTGCAGCAGCACCGAGCGCCGCCGCCAGGCCCACGCCTCCAGTGCGGCGGGTGGGGCGGCGCCGCCGAGCACGGCCGCGATCGCCCGGCCGGCCTCGGCCCCGTCGTGGATGCCCGCGTTCATGTTGAGCCCGCCGACCGTGGAGGTCAGGTGCGCCGCGTCGCCCACGAACAGCACCCGCCCGCACCGGTACGACGTCAGCACCCCCCTGGACAGCCCGAACCGGTCGGCGCCCGTGACGCGGATCGGCTCGCTGGCGCCCGGTAGGTTCCTGCGCACCAGCAGGGACAGGTTCGACGCGGACAACGGCTCATGTGCGTCGCAGGGGATCTTGAAGATGATCCGCCAGTGGTCGGGCAGCCCCAGCAGGGTGCACGACTGCTGCACGTCCTGCACGTACGTCAACGGCGCCAGGCCGGGCAGCAGCCGGTCGAGCGGCGAGTCGGTGAACACCCGCAGCGCCTGCGCCGGATAGGCCGACCTCGGGAACGGCAGGCCGAGCGAGCCGCGCACGGTGCTGTGCCCGCCGTCGGCGGCGATCATGTACCGGGCCCGCGTCCAGGTGTGGCCGATGCGGACCCGGATCCCCGTGCCGCCCTCGGCCACGCCGTCCACCGTCGTGCCGAACCGCACGTCCGCCTCGGGGTAGACGCTGAGCGCGCCGAGCAGCAGCCGGGTCAGCGCCGCCTGGTCGGCGTGGATCCGGAACGGATGCCTGGTCAGCCCGTCGAGCCGGTCCATGCCCATCTCGGCCAGCACGTCGCCTGACCGGTCGCGCCACTGCACCCGATCGACCACGCGGCCCCCGGCGACCAGCCGGGCGGCCACGCCGAGGTCGTCCAGCAGGTCGAGCGTGGCGGGGTGGAACGTGCACGCGCGCGGCTGCCGGGACAGGTCGTTCTCGCGTTCGAGCACGGTGACCGGGATCCTGGCGCGGGCCAGGGTGAGGGCGGCGGTGAGCCCGGCGGGCCCGGCGCCGACCACGATGACGCCGTTCATGCCGTGCGCCCTCCTTGCGCCGCCAGGGGACCCCGGCGGTACGGCAGGCGGCCGAGCGTCACGTGCCGGCCGACCGCCCTGGACAGGGCCCACCAGGCCACGCAGAGGTTCGAGGTGAGCAACATCCGGTCGTTCCCGCTGGTCAGCGGGCCGAGCACGGGCAAGGTCGGCAGGCCGGTGCCGGTGAAGAGCAGGACGGCGTCGGCCGGCAGCTCCGCCAGCTCGACCTGGCTGATCAGCTCCGACGGGGTGAGCGCGTAGGAGGAGTAGCCCTCGCGGGCGCGTACCTGGACGACCCGGGTGACGTTCAGCCCGGCCGTCTTCCAGAACCGCTCGGCCAGCTCCGTCACCCACGGCTGGTACGGCGACACCAGGACGATGTCCTCCACCCGCACGTGGTCCAGCGCCTCGCGCGTGGCCAGCGTGGCCGAGGCGAACGGCACCCCGGTCGCCGCGGTCATCTCGGCGCACTGCTCGCGGTCCTCGTCGGGGCCGAGCAGGTAGCGGGGCTCGCAGCAGGCCATGACCATGGCGTCCAGCCGCAGGCCCTCGAACGCGCCCGCCATCGCGGGCAGGGCCGCGTTGTAGCCCTCCAGCCGGTCCGCCAGGGACGGCCCCGGCCGTACGGGCAGGCGGGCGACGTGCATGTCGGCGCGCGAGCCGAGTAAGCGCGTCAGCTCCGGCTCCGCCGACGGGTTCGCCGGCGCCACGATCACGCCGACCCTGTTCCGGCTCACTGTGTGCCCCGGACGGTGCGCATGGCAATTCCTCCTGTGCGGGGAAGGCGAGGGAAGGTCACGAGGCGCGGTGCCGCAGCGCCTGGTCGATCTCGGTGATGGCCTCGACCGACACCTGCCGGATGCGGCGCAGCCGGTGCACGGTGCGCGGCGGCTCCGGCGGCGGGCCGGGCTGGTCCTCGCCCGAGGACGGCGGCGTGCCGGGCCGTACGCCCCGCGCGTGGACTTCGTGTGGTTGTGACCTGCGCAGTTCGCCGGTGAGCATGATCGCTCCTGTCTATAGCGGGTTGCCTGTTGGATGGGGGTGGAGCCCCGGGACGGCGGGGCGGGCCGAATGTCGCGCCGCGCCGCTCCGTACCCGGTCGTCGTGGTCGCGCGGCTCGGCGAGGAGCCGGCGCAGCGTCGCCGGCCCCTCTTCCGCCGCGCTTCGAGATCGGTGTCCGGTCTCATGTCCCGACGCCCCGGCGACCCGCACCAACGCCGCGGCGGCGAGCAGAACGGCGGCCGGCAGGTCGGCCGCCAGCACAGAGGCACGTCCGGGGACCCCTCCCCGGAGCACCGGCAGGTCGATCGGCGCCGTGGCGCCCGTCACGGCAATCGCCTCGTCCGGTCCCGCTCCCGTGCTGAGGGCTCCGACCGTCAAAATCCGCTGATCGGAGCCAGGCCCCCCGCCGTGAATGGCCCTGGTGGGCCCGGCCCGGCAGCACGGCCGTACCGGCCGTGCTGCCGGGCTGGCGGGGAGAAAGCCGGCCCCAAGCGCTACCCCTCGTGCCGGCCAGCACGCCAGCCGCTACCGCGCTGGCCGACAACACCGGGCCGACTAGGTCGGGCACGTGCCGCACGGTGCCGGGGGGATGGGGTAGCGCCGGGGCCAGCGCCAACAGCGCCGCCATCCGTTCCGCATGCGCGGCGGGCGGTCCGGACCGGCCGTGGGAGGCCGGTGACCGGCCGCCGCCTGATGGCGGCGCCAGCTTCTGCGCGGCACCGGGGCCCTGAGCCCGCCGGTCTCCCGGCGGGACAGCCCCGGGCGCGGCCGTGATGACCTGCGTCGCGCCCGGGCGGTTCAGGGCCGGTAACCGCCTGGTCCGGTGCCGCGGCGGTGCCGCGGGCGCCGGGGCGGCCCGGTGTTCGCGTACGTGTGTCAGCGTCATCGCGCCCTCACCGTGCCCTCGGTGCCCTCGGCACTCTGGGCGCCCTGGGCGCTCTGGGTTCTGGCGCTCTCGGCGACGTTGGGCACGCTGACGCAGACCATGCGCTCGGTCAGCCCGGTGCCCTGCGTCGCCGGACGTGGTCTCGCCGGGCGCGTCCTGGCCGGCCCCGCACCGCCGGCGACCGTACGCGCGACCTTGGAGGCGAGGGCCAGGTGTTCGCCGCAGCGCCGGGCGACCTTGTCCTCCAGACCGGCCACCTGGGCCAGCCGGAGCCGCATCGGCTCCAGGGACGACCGGCGTTCGAGACCGGCGAGGTCGGCCAGCCGGGCGGGCCAGCGCAGTTCGTCGGCGCAGCGGGCCTCCACCTCGGCGGGGAGGTCGGCGACGGGGAACCCGTCGTGACGCAGCCGGGTGGCGACCATGACGGCGGTGAACGCCGTCTTGTCGAAGTCGGCCAGCCGTCCCGAGAGGGCGGCGGCCAGCATCCTGGCGCGGTGGCTCAGGCAGACCGCACTCCACCCGAGCAACAGCAGCCGATCAGGGCCCGTCTCCGTGTGCCAGCCGGCCAGTCGCAGCACGCGGGCCATCCGGTGGTAGAAGCGCCAGCGATGGCCGGGGCTGTCCAGCCAGACCTGGACCCCGCCCAGCGGCAGGCTCGCGACGTGCACACCCGCCTCCGGCCCGGCCACGCGGGCGCAGATGCGCTGGACGACCCGCTCCTGCCGGGTGAGGGCCGGCTCCTCGGTGAACCAGGAAGCACCCTGGGGATCCACGGTCATGTCCGGCCACCTCCTTGCCTGGGGGCAATCTCTCAAGAACCCTTAGGCTGTTAAGCCTCAGTTACCACACGCTCTGATAGTCCGCTTATGACCGGGACTATGTCAACTGACAGTTTGCGCATAAGTTGATACCAGTACGCGTGGCAGAGCTTGCCCGCATGGCAGGGGACACTGGAGCCGGCGTCCCTTACGCTGGAAAAGTTCACGGGCGGTAGGAGGTGTGCCGTGGCGAACTTCGCCGAACGGCTCGATCTCGCGCTGACCAAGCGCGGCTTCACCGGCGCGCAGGTCGCCTCCGCCCTGACGGAGGCGGGCATCCCCATCACCCGCGCCTACGTCAGCCAGTTGCGCACGGGCAAGCAGACCAACCCGACCCTCCAGGTGCTCAGGGCGCTGGCCTCGTGCCTGCAGGTGAGCGTGGGCTGGCTGGTCGGCGACGACCACCTGGAGTCGGGCTCGGTCGAAGATCTGCAGGTGCGGGCGGCCACCGTCGGCCTGTCCGCCTCTGGGCTGTCCGAGGAGTCGCTGGCCGTGCTGCGCGGCGTGGTCGAGCTGGCCCGCAAGGCCGAGGGGCTGCCCGAGGAGCCCGAGCCCACCGCAGACATCCCCGAGGCGGGTGCCCCGCTCAGCGGGCCGCAGCGGCGCGCGCTCGGCAAGCGGCTGCACGGCCTGCGCCTGGCCGCCCAGCTCTCCGTGGAGCAGGTGGAGACCGCGATCGGCAGGGGAGCGGCGGCGATCCCGGCCGTCGAGGAGGGCCGCATCGCCCCCGCCCCGATCACCGTCGAGCGCCTGCTGGCCGTCTACGGCGTCGCCGCCGCGCCCGTCCGCGAATACGTGCTCTCGCTGGCCAGGGGAGAGCGCGAGGCCGCCTGGTACGACGCGCAGTCCGTGCCCGTCTGGCTGGCCACCGGCTACGCCCTCGAGCAACGGGCCACGGTGATCCGCACCTACCACAACCAGTTCGTGCCGCCGCTGCTGCAGACCGAGGAATACGCCAGGGCGGCCATCACCGTCAACGGGCCCGCGACGCTCGGGCAGCAGACGGTCGACGAGGCGGTCGCCCTCGTGCTGGCCCGCCAGGAGGCCCTGCCCCGCGACCACGGCGTGGTCCTGTGGGCCGTGATCGACGAGAGCGTGCTGAGCCGCTCGATCGTCGGCCCGCACGTCCAGCTCCGCCAGCTCGACGTGCTGATCGAGCACGCCAAGCGGCCCAACGTCTCCCTGCACGTGGTGCCGATGGAAGACCCCGTCTACGCGCCGCGCACCGGGCCGTTCACGCTCTGGCGCTTCGCCGAGGCGTTCGAGTCCGACGTCGCCTGCGCCCACGGCATCGAGTCCGACGCGCTGGTCACCGACACGGGTGAGGTGGAGGCCTATCACCAGGCGTTCACCAAGCTCTCGGTCACCACGACCACCCGCGACGAGACCTTCGAACTGCTCAACGCTCATCGCGAAAGGCTTTCGCGTTCGCTCGCGAAATGAGCGGCTTCCCGCGCGCGAGATCATTTATGCCTCGATAAGGTGACGCACTTATACCCAAATCCAATGGTTTTTCAGGTTGTCTTCCGCTGTGGGGCGGGGATCATATGTTCTGGGTCATCGAGTGGGGTCCGAAAGGACAACTTTTCCCGAGATAGTGGGCGAGGGGAAAGGGGCAACACTCAATGCGTCAGCGTGCCATCCGAAACCTGGCGAAGCTGGAGATGACCCAAGCGAGGCTCACCCGTATCCTCGACGCCGCGGCCGGTGGGAAGAACCACTTCGCGGCCGACAGAAACGCGGTGCGCCGCTATGACACGGCCGCTCCGATCACGACGACGGCCGCACGTGCCGTGCTCGACTTCTTGTGCCGGGTGGTCCGTCACGTGGCGACCGAAGGTGTGGACCAGTTCGTGATCGTCGGGAGCGGGGTGCCGAGCGGCCTGCCGCTCGGCGGGCGGTTGCACGACGTCGCCCGTGACGCCCTGGGCGGTCCGGTGCCACGCGTGGTCTACGTGGAGAACGACCCCATGGTGCTGGCCGGAGCGAGGGCGACCATCGAGCCCGTCACCGACCTCGTACGCGTGGTGGAGGGCGACCTACGCGAGATCGACGACGTTCTCGACGACCGGGTGCTGCAGACGTTCCTCGACTGGGACCGGCCGATGGCCGTGCTGCTGCTGTCGACCCACAGTCTGAACGACGACGAGTTCTTTCATTACGTGATCAAGCGGATAAGGCAGGTGGTTCCGGAAAGGAGTTACCTGTCGTTGGTGCAGACCACGTTCGACGCCATTCCCGCGGAGTTGTTGCCGGCCATTCACGACCTGCTGGCGATGACGCTGCCGGGGCACGCGATTCGTACCAGGGAGGAGGTCGAGGCGTTGCTCGAAGGTCTGGTGCTGGTCGATCCGGGACTGGTGTGGGTCCCGGAATGGCGGCCAGGTCCTCGCGACGACGCCTGTGTGGAACAGCCCGGCGCGTCCGGTGGTTACGGTGCCGTGGCCCGCGTTCCGTGACGACGGCGGTTTCCGCCGGCCGTCGCGGAGGGGCCGCGCGGTCCCTTCCTCACCTCAGTCCCACCAGAACGACCAGGCGTGTCCGCCGATGAGCTGCTCGGCGTACGCTTCGAGGTCGCCGGGTCCCTGCACCACGTTGTCGGGGCAGAACGTCCAGTGCTCGGCGGCCACGTGTAACGCGTGCTCGGGATCGACCGGCGGCGCCGCCACGCTCAGGTCCAGCGTGTTGAACCCGACGCCCACCACCCGCGCCCCGAACCTGTCCTCCCAACTGCGCACCACCGCCGCCATCGGCACCATCCACTCGTTGTGGTGCAACGCCCCCTGCCAGCCCATGACCGCCAGCGCGTCGGCGCCCCGGCCGGCCGCGACCAGGCCCAGCGGCATCCCCCTGACAGCCAGCTCGCCCGCCAGCCAGTCGGCCACCGCCTCAGGATCGGCCCGCGGCACGCCGGGCGCGGCCAGGCCAGGACAGATCCCGCCGTACGGCTCCAGCTCGTCCAGCGCGTCGTGCGGCATCTGCGCCACCCACTCCTGCCACACCTCGGCCATGAAACCCTCGGCGCTGAAGTGGTCGATCTGGCGGGGATCGTCGGGGACGACCTGGCCGACCCCCCACGGCTGCGCCGACTCGTCGAGCAGCACCGGCCACAGCCCGCTGTGCGGGTGCCACTCACGCAGCAGCGTCCAGCCCTCGCCGCTCACCGGCTCGTCGCTCATCCAGAACGCCGGCCGCGGCGCATCCCCCTGCCTCGTGTAGCCGGGATCCGGCCAGACCGCCTCACCGGGGGGCAACGCCACGGGCAGCCGCCGGCCCCTGCCGCCGTCGGCGAACAGCCGGCCCAGCCCGCCTGGCAGCCGATGATCGCTCATGCCCTACCGTTCCGAAACCGAATCCTGTCTCGGAGATGGTAGTGCCGCCGGTCGCCACCGCACCTGCGGCGGGACCCCACCGGTTGCCGACGAGGGGACAATGGTGAGCTGTGATCCCCTTTGACGCGGTTCTCACCGACTTCGATGGCGTGCTGCGCCACTTCGACCACGCCGCCCAGGCCGACATCGAGGCCCGGTACGGGCTGCCCCTCATGAAGACGGCCTTCGCTCCCGAGCTGATCACCCCGCCGACGCTCGGCCGGGCCACCGAGCGGCAGTGGACCGAGTCGATCATAGCCGCCCTCGGCGGGGACGAGCGGGCCCGCCAGGCCGTGGCCGAGTTCACCGCCATCGGCTTCTGGGTGGACGAGGAGGTCAGGGCGCTGCTGGCCGAGGCGCAGCGGCACGTGCCGGTGGTCATCGTGACCAACGCGATGGACACGCTGGAGGAGCACATGGAGCTGCTGGGGCTGACGTACTTCGCCGACGCCGTGGTCAGCAGCGCCCGGGTCGGCGTGGCCAAGCCCGACCCGCGCATCTACGAGATCGCCGCCGAGCGCGCCGGAGCCGCGCCGGGACGCTGCCTGTTCGTGGACGACCGGCTGCCGAACGTCGAGGCCGCCAGGGCGCTCGGCATGACCGGCGTCCACTACCGGTCGGTCCAGGACCTGGCGGCCGCGCTGGGCTAGCTGTTACGCGCGGTGGACGCCGGGTCAGCTCGCGGAGCCCTCGCCGGGCCCGGCAGCCAGGTCGAAGAAGGCCCGCTCCAGCGCCACGGCCCGGCGGAACACGTCGAGCACCTCCCGCCGCCGCGACTCCACGCCGGTGTCGCCGGTGTCTTCGCCCGTGCTTTCATCCGTGCTTTCGTCCGTGTCCGGGTGGAGGTCCGCGCCCAGGCGGTCCAGCTCGCCGCGCAGGAACGCCACCCAGGCCCGGAACTCCGCACCCTCGTGCAGCTCGATCCACTCCCGGTGGACGAAGCTCTCCGGCAGCGGCTCGGCGGCGTGCGAGGCCCAGCCGAGATAGCACCACTCGGCCACGCACAGCACGGCGACGATCCTCAGGTAGTCCTGAGACGTGCGCACCTCGTCCATGAGCCGCCTGAACGCCGCCGTCACCGGCTCCAGCGGCGCCTCGGTACGCCCGCCCAACTCGGCCAGCGCCCGATGGAAGTACGTCTTCTCCTCGGTGGTGGCCACCTGGCCGAGGAACGTGCCGTACGGCACCCGCGTCTCGAAGCTGTCGGCACTGGCCACGGCCGCGCCGAGCAGCGCCGTGAAGGAGTCCACGAACTGGAAGTCCTGCTCCAGGTAGCGCCGCATCGCGTCGTCGGCCACCGTCCCCTCGGTGATCGCCATGGCGAAGGGGTGGGTCACCACCGCCGTCCAGTCGGGTTCTGACCGCAGCCTGAGCCACTCGCTGAAAGATCGCTCGCTCACGGCCCCGACTGTAGCCCGTGACCGCCGCCCCCGCCGCCCCCGCCGAGGCCGGCGGGCCGCGCCTCTCGCCCGGCAGGGAGGGCGGCGGCGACCGGGCGCCGGTCAGTACCCGCCATAGGGGTTCTGGGTGGCGGGGGCGCTGGTCTTCTGGCTGGCCGAGGGCGTCGGGCTGCTCGACGGCGTGCCGGCCGCCCCGGTCGAGCTGACCTTGGTGCCCTGCGGGGCGATCACGCCGATCAGGCCGTGCTTGGTGGCGTCGATCCCGGCGGAGAACCACAGCGCGCTCTCGCCGCCGGTGGCCGCGGTGCCGGGCTGCAGGTCCCACAGGCCGGGCAGCACGATCGGCTTGCCGCCGACCGTGGTCAGGGCGCCGAGGTGGCGGCCCTGCCGGTACGCGTGCACGGTCCCGTCGCCGAAGTTGCCGACCAGCAGCGCGCCCGCGTACTGGCTCCAGCCCTTGGGCGCCGCGGTGAGCCCCCAGGGGGCGTTCAACCCGGTCCTGGAGATGCGGCCGGTCAGGCGACCCGTGGCGTCGAAGCGGCTGACGAAACCCTTCCCCTTGCCGAAGACCGGCTTGCCGGTGGACGCGTCGCGCAGGGCGTAGGCGACCCAGATGTTGCCGTTGGCCACCGCCACGTTGTAGGCGTGGTAGCCCTTCGGCAGCGTACGGTCCCTGAACTGCCAGTTGGCCAGGCCGATGCGCCGGAAGTCCTGGTCGAAGGCGTGGATGCGGCCATTGGCGAAGTCGGCGGCCAGCAGGAACTCCTCGTCCTCGGTCCGGACGAGCTCCAGGCCCTTGTAGTCGGCGCCCCGGGTGAAGGCCGCGATGATCGCGTTGGCCGGGTCGACCTCGGCGTTCCAGCCGGAGATGGCGCCGCTGGGGCTGGAGAAGATGAAGGTGGCGGGCTTGTCCTTCACGGTGAAGCCGTCGCCGGAGTTGAACACCTGGCCCGTCGGGGCCCCGCCCGGGATGGCCACCTCCGTCTTCTCCTTCTTGCCCGTGCCGGAGTAGACGGTGGCGCTGCCGGTGCCGGTGTTCGAGACCCAGAGGGTCTTGCCCATGGCCAGGCCCCACGGGTTGACGACCTTGGGGTCGGTGACGGGGGCCTTGCCCTTGACGTCCGACACAAGGTTGGTGACGTCGAATCTGGTCCTGGTGGTGGCGTGTGCGGGAGAGGTGAGAGTCGCTCCCAGAACGACCGCAACAGCGCAGAGTGTGATGATGCGTGGCCGCATCCGTTGCCTCCTAGATAGCGCTTGTGACGCGAGATACGCGGAGGGCCCGGGGGTGGGTTCAGCCATGCATGGAATCAGGGGCCTTGGAGTGGGTTCAGCCGTGTCTGGAATTAGGGTTTTTCCGCGACCGGTAGGGGAGAGGTTCACCATGAACGTGTTGGGCATCGACATCGGCGGCTCGGGCATCAAGGGCGCGCCGGTCGACACGCAGGCGGGCGAGCTGGCGGACGAGCGGCTCCGCATCCCGACGCCCGAGCCGTCCCGGCCGGACGCGGTGGCCGAGGTGGTGGCCTCGATCGTGCGGCATTTCGGCTGGGACGGCCCGGTCGGCGTCACCTTTCCCGGCGTGGTGGTGGACGGCGTGGTCAGGTCGGCCGCCAACGTCGACCGCTCGTGGGTGGGCGTGGACGCGGCCCGGCTGTTCGGCGGGGCCACCGTGCTGAACGACGCCGACGCGGCGGGCCTGGCCGAGGTCCGTTTCGGACGGGGGCGGGGGCAGCGGGGCACGGTGCTGGTGCTGACGTTCGGCACGGGCATCGGCAGCGCGCTGTTCGTCGACGGGGTCCTGGTGCCCAACACCGAGCTGGGGCACCTGGAGCTGCACGGCAAGGACGCCGAGCACCGGGCCTCCGCGCGGGTCCGCGAGGATCACGGGCTGAGCTGGGAGAAGTGGGCCGAGCGGGTGGAGGAGTACCTGCGGCACGTCGAGATGCTGTTCTCGCCGTCGCTGATCGTGATCGGCGGGGGCGTGAGCAGGAAGACCGACAAGTTCCTGCCGCACGTGCGCCTCGACACGCCCGTCGTCCCGGCCACGCTGCAGAACCAGGCGGGCATCGTCGGCGCCGCCCACGCCGCCGCCCACGCCGCCGCCGACCGGGCGACCGCCACCTGACCCACCTGACCCACCTGACCCACCTGCCCCCGCCGACCGGGCGACCGCCGCCTGACCTGCCTGCCCCCGCCGCCCGCCCGAAGCCCGCCGGACCGCGATCGCCGGGGCGTTGGTGATATTGGGATGCGGGAGGTGGGCGCGGTCGGGCAGCATGGGCAGTTGGCGCCGGTGACACGGGGCTCAAATATCCTGAAAGCAGTATGGGAACTCCTTCCTTGTCCTCTCCACTCGCCGAGCTCCAGTCCCGCCTGCCCGAGCTCATGCCCCGCGACGAGCGGCGGCTGCGGCGCAGGCTCGACGGCATGCGCCGGGTGCGCTCCCGCGACACGCGGGACAAGATCGTCGCCGAGATCCTCGCCGACGTGGAACGGGCCGAGCAGCGACTGGTACGCCGCCGCGAAGCCGTACCAAAGGTGAAATATCCGGAAAACCTGCCTGTCGCCCAGCGCAAGGACGACATCCTCGAGGCCATCCGCGACCACCAGGTCGTGATCATCGCGGGCGAGACGGGCTCCGGCAAGACCACCCAGATTCCCAAGATCTGCCTCGAGCTGGGCCGGGGCGTACGCGGGCTGATCGGACACACCCAGCCCCGCCGCATCGCCGCCCGCACGGTCGCCGAGCGCATCGCGGAAGAGCTGGGCACCGGCCTCGGCGAGGTGGTCGGCTACAAGGTCCGCTTCACCGACCAGGCGAGCGAGCGCACCCTGGTCAAGCTCATGACCGACGGCATCCTCCTGGCCGAGCTGCAGAACGACCGCCTGCTCGACCAGTACGACACGCTGATCATCGACGAGGCCCACGAGCGCAGCCTCAACATCGACTTCATCCTCGGCTACCTGAAACAGCTCCTGCCCAAGCGCCCCGACCTCAAGGTCGTCATCACCAGCGCCACGATCGACCCCGAGCGCTTCTCCCGCCACTTCGACGACGCGCCGATCATCGAGGTCTCCGGCCGCACCTACCCGGTGGAGGTGCGCTACCGGCCGCTGGAGGAGGACGACGACCAGACGCAGGGCATCGTCGACGCCTGCCGGGAGCTGATCGGGGAGGGCCCCGGCGACGTGCTGGTCTTCCTGTCGGGCGAGCGCGAGATCCGCGACGCCGCCGACGCCCTCGCCAAGGCCGAGTTCCGCAACACCGAGATCCTCCCGCTCTACGCCCGGCTGAGCGCCGCCGAGCAGCACCGCGTCTTCCAGCGCCACACCGGCCGCCGCATCGTGCTGGCCACCAACGTGGCCGAGACCTCGCTCACCGTCCCTGGCATCAAATACGTGGTCGACCCGGGCTTCGCCCGCATCTCGCGCTACAGCCACCGCACCAAGGTGCAGCGCCTTCCCATCGAGCCCATCTCGCAGGCCAGCGCCAACCAGCGCAAGGGCCGTTCCGGGCGCACCTCCGACGGCATCTGCGTCCGGCTCTACGAGGAGGACGACTTCCTCACCCGGCCGGAGTTCACCGACCCCGAGATCCTGCGGACGAACCTGGCCTCGGTCATCCTCCAGATGACCTCGATCGGGCTGGGCGACATCGAGGCGTTCCCGTTCGTCGAGCCGCCCGACCGCCGCCAGGTGAAAGACGGCGTCAACCTGCTGCACGAGCTGGGCGCGTTCGACGTCCACGGCAAGCTCACCGGCATCGGGCGCAAGCTGGCGGGCCTGCCGGTCGACCCGCGCCTCGGCCGCATGGTGCTGGAGGCGGAGAAGAACGGCTGCCTGCGCGAGGTCATGGTGATCGCCGCCGCGCTGTCCATCCAGGACCCGCGCGAACGTCCCTCCGACAAGCAGCAGCAGGCCGACGAGAAGCACCGCCGCTTCGCCGACCCCGAGTCCGACTTCCTGGCCTACCTCAACCTGTGGGACTACCTGCGCGACAAGCAGAAAGAGCTGTCCTCCAGCGCGTTCCGGCGGTTGTGCAAGGCCGAGTTCCTCAACTACCTGCGCGTACGCGAGTGGCAGGACATCTACAGCCAGATCCGCCAGACGCTCGGGGCCCAGCCCGTCAGCGGGCCCGCCGAGCCCTTCCACGTGCACGCCTCGCTGCTCGTCGGGCTGCTGTCGCACATCGGCGTCAAGGACGTCATGGAGAAGCGCGGGGCCGACGGGCGGCGGCCGATCCAGGAATACCTCGGCGCCCGCAACGCCCGTTTCGCGATCTTCCCCGGCTCGGCGCTGGCCAAGAAGCAGCCGCAGTGGGTCATGTCGGCCGAGCTGGTCGAGACCTCGCGCCTGTGGGCCAGGGTCAACGCCAAGATCGAGCCCGACTGGGTCGAGCCCGTGGCCCAGCACCTGGTCAAGCGCACCTACTCCGAGCCCCACTGGGAGAAGAACCAGGGCGCGGTGATCGCCCTGGAGGAGGTCACCCTCTACGGCGTGCCGCTCGTGGTCGGCCGCAAGGTCAACTACGGCCGCGTCGACCCCGAGCTGTCGCGCGAGCTGTTCATCAGGCACGCGCTGGTCGAGGGCGACTGGGACACCCACCACCGCTTCCTGAAGGACAACCGGCGGCTGCTCGAAGAGGTCGAGGAGCTGGAGAACCGCGCCCGCCGCCGCGACATCCTGGTCGACGACGAGGCGCTCTACGACTTCTACGACCACCGGGTCCCGGCCGACGTGGTCTCGGCCCGCCACTTCGACTCGTGGTGGAAGAAGGCCAGGCAGGAGCAGCCGGAGCTGCTCATGTTCTCGCCGGAGATGCTGGTCAACGAGGGCGCCGACGTCAGCGCCCGCGACTACCCCGACAACTGGAAGCAGCTCGGCCAGCGCATGAAGCTGACCTACCAGTTCGAGCCGGGGGCCGACGCCGACGGCGTCACCGTCCACGTGCCGCTCCAGGTGCTCAACCAGGTCAGCTCCGACGGCTTCGACTGGCAGATCCCGGGGCTGCGCGAAGAGCTGATCACCGCGTTGATCCGGTCGCTGCCGAAGAACCTGCGGCGCAACTTCGTGCCCGCCCCCAACTACGCCAAGCAGGTGCTGACCGGGGTGCGCCAGGGCGGTGAGCCGCTGCTGGAGGCCGTGGAGCGCGAGCTGCTGCGGCTGACCGGCGTACGCGTGCCGCGCGAGTCCTGGCAGCTCGACCAGGTGCCGGACCACCTGCGGATCACGTACCGGGTGATAGACGAGCGGCACCGTACGGTGGCCGAGGACAAAGACCTCGACGCGCTCAAACGCCGCCTGGCGCCGCGCCTGCGGCAGACGCTCTCGCAGGCGGGCGACGACCTGGAGCAGACCGGCCTGCACACCTGGAGCTTCGGCGCCCTGCCCAAGGTGTTCGAGCAGGGCCGGATGAAGGGTTACCCGGCGCTGGTGGACGCGGGCGACTCGGTCTCGATCAAGATCTTCGAGACGGAGGCCGAGCAGCGCCGCTCCCACTGGCCAGGCGTCCGCCGCCTGCTCCTGCTCAACGTCACCAACCCGGCCAAGTCGCTGCTCGGCGGCCTGTCCAACCAGGCCAAGCTGGCCCTGTCACGCAGCCCGCACGGCGGGGCGGTGGCGCTGTTCGACGACGTGGTCAACGCGGCGGTCGACAAGCTGATGCTCGACGTCGGAGGCCCGGCCTGGGAGCCGGTCGCCTTCGACCGCCTCTACCAGCACGTGCGCGCCGAGCTGTACGAAACGGCCCGCGAGGTGCTGGCCAAGGTGGAGCAGATCCTGAGCGTCTGGCACGAGGCCGGCGTCCGCCTCGACGGGCTGCGGGCGAGCGCGGCCACCGACGACGTACGCGACCAGCTCGGCAGGCTCGTCCACGCGGGCTTCGTGACGGCCACCGGCCACCGGCGGCTGCCCGACCTCCTGCGCTACCTGCGGGCGATCGAGCGCCGCCTCACCAAGCTCCCGGAGGAGCCCTGGCGCGACCAGGAGTGGACGGACCGGGTGCACAAGGTCGAGGACGACTACCACGACGTGCTGCAACGCCTGCGTCCCGCGCGCCGGGGCGACCCGGACGTCGTCGAGATCCGGTGGATGATCGAGGAGCTGCGGGTGAGCTTCTTCGCCCAGACCCTCGGCACGCCGACCCCCGTGTCGGAGAAGCGCATCGCGAAGGCCCTGGAGAAGCTCACCCCATGAGCACGCGCGTCGGTGGTCAGGCGGGCACGCGGGACACGTCCCGGTCGTAGAAGCGGTGGCCCGCCACGGCCTCCGCGAACGACCCCGCGATGTCGTCGCCCACGATCACCCCCACGTCGTTGGGCAGCCGGGCCGCCTCCACCAGTTGGCGGCCCGACCCCACGGCGCCCACGGCCTTGCCGTGCTTGAAGGACTCCAGGACGAAGAACAGCGCCCGCGACTCCCCGGCCAGCGCCGCGCCGTCCGCGGCCACCACGGCGTCGTAGGTGACCGAGCTGACGGCGCTGAGCTGCCTGTCCACCGGGACGCCCCCGACCTCGCCCTCGTGCGGGGCGACGATCTCGCAGATCGCCCCCTGCCCCTCCAGGGCCTGGCGGAAGGCGGAGACGGCGGCGGCGTCCGTGCCGTCGGCCATGAGAACGGCGATCTTGCGGGTGGCCACGCTGCGCGGCTGGCCGGTCATGCTGAGCGCGGGCGAGCTGTTCGCGTGCACCTCGCCCGTGGCCGGCGCGGGCAGGCCGAGGCCCCGCGCCACCTGGGCGCCCAGGTCCGGGTGGATCTTGCTCAGGTGCACGAGCACGCCCTCCTTGACGTGCTTGCGCTCCACGTGCCCCAGTTCGAACAGGAACGCGGCCACGATGTGCCGCTGCTCCCAGTCGGCCATGCTGTTCCAGAAGAGCGTGGCCTGGCTGTAGTGGTCGCCGAAGCTGGGGCTGCGCATCCGGATCTTGGTGCCCTCCACCTTCTCCTGGTAGTGCCGGTAGCCGTCCATGGCCGCCGGGCAGCCGCCGCTGATGGAGTTCGGGGCGTAGCTGGTGCGCGACTCGTGGATCAGGTGCTGGTGGAAGCCGTCGCGCTGGTCGTTGCGTACGGGGGCGATCGGCCGGTTGACCGGGATCTGCGGGAAGTTGGGCCCGCCCAGGCGCAGGAGCTGGGTGTCGAGATAGGAGAAGTTCCTGGCCTGCAGCAGCGGGTCGTTGGTGAAGTCGATGCCGGGCACCACGTTGGCCGTGTGGAAGGCGACCTGCTCGGTCTCGGCGAAGAAGTTCTGCGGGTTGCGGTTGAGCGTCATCTTGCCGATGCGCCGCAGCGGCACCTGCTCCTCGGGAATGATCTTCGTGGCGTCGAGCAGGTCGAAGTCGAAGTCGTGCTCGCGCGACTCGGGCACGAGTTGCACGCACAGCTCGTACTCGGGGAAGGCGCCGCGCTCGATGGCCTCCCACAGGTCGCGGCGGTTGTAGTCGGGGTCGTTGCCCTGGACGCGCAGCACCTCGTCCCACACCAGCGAGTACGTCCCCAGCACCGGCCGCCAGTGCCACTTGACGAACGTGCCCTGCCCCGAGGCGTTCACCAGCCGGAACGTGTGCACCCCGAAGCCCTGCATCATCCGGAAGCTGCGCGGGATCGCCCGGTCGGACATGAGCCACATGACCATGTGCAGCGTCTCGGGCTGGAGCTGCACGAAGTCCCAGAACGTGTCGTGCGCCGACTGCGCCTGCGGGATCTCGTTGTGCGGCTCCGGCTTGACGGCGTGCACGAAGTCGGGGAACTTGATCCCGTCCTGGATGAAGAAGACGGGGAAGTTGTTGCCCACGATGTCGAAGTTGCCCTGGGTGGTGTAGAACTTCGTGGCGAAGCCGCGCACGTCGCGTACGGTGTCGGCCGAGCCGCGCGAGCCCGCCACGGTCGAGAACCGTACGAAGGTGGGCGTCTTGACCGAGGTGTCGTTCAGGAAGGCCGCCGAGGTGAGGTCGGCGAGCGGCTCGTACAGCTCGAAGATCCCGTACGCGCCCGCGCCCCGGGCGTGCACCACGCGCTCGGGGATGCGTTCGTGGTCGAAGCGGGTGAGCTTCTCGCGGGCGTGGAAGTCCTCCATGAGGGTGGGCCCGCGCAGGCTCGCCTTGAGGGAGTTGTCGGTGTCGTCGACGCGGATGCCCTGGTCGGTGGTCATCGTGAGGTCGTCGAGAGGTACGCGGTCGGCGTCGAGTTGCCGGTCTTTCGCGTCACGCTCTGGTCGCATGAAAAAATCCCCCTTGCGGATATTTATCCGGTACTAGTGCCCGGTCAGATGAGACGAAGCAGGGCCGATCGAGCAGGGGGATCGATGATCAGAGCAGTGGTGTTCGACGTCGGGGAGACGTTGATCAGCGAGACGCGCATCTGGACCCGCTGGGCCGAGCGCCTCGGGGTCAGCCCCTTCGTGCTCATGGGGGCGCTGGGCGGGATGGCCGCGCTCGACCGTCCGCACGACGACGCCTTCCGGCTCGTCCGCCCCGGCCTCGACCCCGTGGCGGAGGAGGCCGCCTGGGAGCGGGACGACCCCGGCGGCCTGCGCAACCACTTCGACGCCGACGACCTCTACCCCGACGCGCGTCCGGCCCTGGCCGCCCTGCGCGAGGCCGGATACCAGGTCATCATCGCCGGCAACCAGCCGCGCCGCGCCTACGACGCCCTCGTCGCGATGGAGCTGCCCGCCGACTCCGTGCACACCTCCGAGGGGTGGGGCGTGGCCAAGCCGGAGGCCGGCTTCTTCGCCAAGGTCGCCGCCGTGGCCGGCCGCGAGCCGGCCGAGATCCTCTACGTGGGGGACCGGCTCGACAACGACGTGCTCCCGGCCGCCGCGGCGGGCATGCGGACCGCGCTGCTGCGCCGCGGCCCCTGGGGCTACCTGCATGCCGAGCGCCCCCAGGCACGGGCCGCCGACGCGATCGTCGACGACCTGCACGGGGTGCTGCCGGTGCTCGGCCGCCTCATGTGAGGTTTTCGTCGGGATCGATGCGGACCGCCCGTTCCTCGGCCGACATGTCGTCGGTGTCGTCAACCCAGTCCTCGCCGATCTCCTCGCTTTCCCGATCCGGTCCGAGCCCCTCGTCGGGCTGCGTGAGGCGATGCTTGGGCCGCGGGCCGCGCAGCCGCTCCGGGGCCTCCCGCCGCAGGCGCTCGTCGAGGGTGTCCCGGTGCTGCGGGTCGTCCTCGACGATCTCATGACGGAAGCCGAGATCGTCGGTCCACTCCCTGACCTCGATCTCCTGCTCATCGCTCATGCCGTACCGGTTCGGAGGTGTTTCGGTCATATGCGCCCCCTACCCAGGGAACGGGCAGGAATACGGGGACTTGGCCTGCCCTGGGGCCTGTGCCGACGCTTCCTTGCCTGATCCCCGGCTCAGGCGCTCAGATCGGGCGATTTCGCGAAGGCCCCAACCGTTCGCCCTCTCTCAGGCGTCTTGCCTACATGACGGATTCCGAGGCGTTCGAGGCGTTCGTCGCCGCGTGGTACCCGCGGTTGCTGCGTGCGGCCATCCTCATCAGCGGTGACCGGCACCTGGCCGAGGACGTGCTGCAGGATGCCCTGATCAAACTGGCGGGCCGCTGGTCGAAGGTGCACACCGATCCTGCCGGCTATGTGCGTACCACCCTGTACAGGGACGTGGCGTCCAAGTGGCGCAGGCAGCGGGAGTTCGCCTACGAGGAGCCGCCCGAGCGGGCGGACGACGACGGCTCGCGGGCGTCGGACCTGAAGATGGTGTTCGCCCGCGCGCTGGCCAGGCTGCCGGTGAAGCAGCGGGCGGTGCTGGTGCTGCGCTTCTACGAGGACCTGCCCGTCGGGGAGGTCGCCGCGATCCTCCGGGTCTCGTCCGGGACCGTGAAGAGCCAGACGCACGCGGCGCTCAGGCGGCTGCGCGAGGTCGCTCCCGAACTGGAAGAGGTGCTGATATGACGGACCAGAGGCTGCGGGAGCTGTTCGACGATCTCGCCGAGACCCTGCCCGAGGGGCCGTCCCGCGCGAGCGAGCTGTGGCGGCAGGGCACGCGGCGTCGGGCCCGCGGCCGATGGACGGCGGCGGCGGTGGCCGCCACGGTCACCGCGCTGGTCGTGGCGGGGGTCGCCCTGTCCCCCGAGCCGGTCGAGCGCGGCGTCACCATCTACCCCGGCCTCACCCCCACGCCCGCGATCCCGCCGCCCCCCGCGATGGACACCGCGCCGCCGCCCAGCGGCGAGGCGGGGCTGCCCACGCTGGCGACCGAACTGCCGAAGGAGTGGGCCGATCTCCCCGTCGTGAGCGCGGTTCCCGGGCCCGTCCTGGCGCTGGCCGAGTACGGCGACGGGAAGATCTACCTGCTGAAGTCCGGCGGCCGGGTCCCGCTCGACGTGAAGCTGGGCGACTCCGTGGACGCCGGCGGCAACGGCGGGACGCCGCTCAAGCCCAACGCGCTCGCCCCCGACGGGACGATGGCCGCCTTCCCGCAGAAGGACGAGGTGGTGGTCGTCGACCTCGTGATCGGCCAGGTCAGGCGCTATCCGGTGCCGGGGTTCAACGAGGTGGTGCTCTGGCGCGGCGAGCGGCTCCTCGTCGAGCAGGAGGAGGCGAACTACCTGCTCGACCTGGCCACGGGGAAGGCGCGGCGGCAGCCGTACGCGGGCTTCGCGGGTGTCGCGGGCTATCGCGACCTCAGGATCGTCTCGCCCGGTGAAGGCGGCCGTACCGTCCTCCAGGAGGGCGGGTCGGAGGTGGAGCTGGACGTCCGGCGCCTCACTGACGGGGGCGGGATGCCCGTGGGCGTCCTGGGCCGCCACGGATGGCAGCGCGGCGGGCTCGTCGCCCAGTCGGCGTTCGCGCACGACGATCTGCCCGCGGTGGCCGCCGACGTGGTCGTCGTGGCCGACGTCGCCACGGGACGGGTGGTCAGGACGCTGCTGCTGCCCTGGGGCGATTCCCCCGACACGAGGTGCGGCAAGCGCGGCTGCGCCGTACGCGGCTGGATCGGCCAGGAGACGGTGATCATCGAGAGCGGGGACCGGCTGCTCGGCTGGAACATCGGCACCGGCGCGCTGTCACGCCTCGCCGACCTGCCCGAGGGGGTGATCGCCTACTCCCTGCGCGGTTGGTGAGCGGCCGGGGCGCGTCCACGTGCTCGGCTCAGGGGGTCAGACGAGTTCGAGGGGGTGGTCGCGGCTCACCAGCGCCGCGTAGTGGCCGCCCAGGGCCATCAGCTCGTCGTGGGTGCCGCGTTCGACGATCCGTCCGTGGTCGAGCACGACGATCTGGTCCGCGTCGCGGACGGTGGACAGGCGGTGCGCGATCATGATCGTCGTACGCCCCCGCGCCAGCGCGTCGAGCGCCTCCTGCACGGCCTTCTCCGTCTGCGTGTCGAGTGCGCTGGTGGCCTCGTCGAGGATCAGCACCGGCGGGTCGCGCAGCAGTGTGCGGGCGATGGCCAGGCGCTGCTTCTCGCCCCCGGAGAAGCGGTAGCCGCGCTCGCCCACCACGGTGTCGTAGCCGTCGGGCAGCGAGGCGATGAGGGCGTGCACGCGCGCGGCCCGCGCCGCCTCCTCCAACTCCTCGTCGGTGGCCGAGGGACGGGCGAAGCGCAGGTTGTCGGCGATCGAGGCGTGGAACAGGTACGTCTCCTGCGACACCACGCCGACCACGTCGCTCAGCGACTCGAAGGTCAGCTCCCGCACGTCCACCCCGTCGATCGTGACCCGGCCGCCGGTGACGTCGTAGAGCCTGGGCGGCAGATAGCTCAGCGTGGTCTTGCCCGCGCCCGTCTCGCCCACGACGGCCAGGCTGGTGCCCGCCGGCACGGTGAGGTCGACGCCGGTGAGCGTGGGGCCGTCGCCGTACGAGAAGTCGACCTGCTCGAAGCGGACCTCGCCGCGCACGTCACGCAGCTCCGCCGAGCCGGGCCGGAGCTCGACGGGCAGGTCGAGGTACTCGAAGATGCGCCCGAACAGCGCCAGCGAGGTCTGCACCTCGACCCCCAGCCGCAGCAGCGAGACCATCGGCCGGAACAGCCCGGCCTGCAACGTCGTGAACGCCACCAGCGTGCCCACCGAGATCGACCCGGTGTGCCCCACGGCCCAGTAGATCATCGCGGGCATCGCGGCCATGACGAGCTGGATGGACGACTGCCGCCAGCGCCCCGCCATGCTGGTACGCACGCCGAGGTCGGCCAGCTCGTCGGAGGCCCGGCCGAAGCGCTCGGTCAGCTCGGCCGAGCGGCCCATCGTACGGCCCAGCAGGATGCCGCTGATCGACAGCGACTCCTGCACCATGGAGGCGATGCCCGCCAGCTTGCGCTGCCGCTCCGACGTGATGCGCTTGCGCTCGGAGCCGACCTTGCGGCTGATCCACACGAACACCGGCAGCAGCGCGAGGGAGACCACGGTCAGCCGCCAGTCGAGCGCGATCATGGCCACGATCGTGGCGATGACGGTGGTGAGGTTGGAGACGATCGAGGCGGCCGTCGAGGTGACGACGGCCTGCATGCCGCCGATGTCGTTGGCGATGCGCGACTGCACCTCGCCCGTCCTGGTGCGGGTGAAGAACGCCAGCGACATGCGCTGCAGGTGCGTGTAGACCGCGATGCGCAGGTCGTGCATCACCCGCTGGCCCACGGTGGTGGAGACGAGCGTCTGCAGCACGTCGAACACGGTCGTCGTGACCGCCACCAGGATCATGCCCAGGGCCAGCAGCGTGAGCAGCCCGGTGTCCCTGGCCGGGATCGCGACGTCCAGCACCTCGCGCAGCAGGAACGGCGAGGCCAGCGACACCAGCGAGGACAGCAGGATGAACGAGGCCACCACGGCCAGGCGGCCGCGGTAGGCGACGAAGAGCTTGACGATCCGCCCGAGGGGCGCTCGTGGTTCCTCCGCCAAGTGGGGCCTCCTTTCAGATGTCCACTCAAACAGAGGTTAACTCATATTTGTTCCGGCTAAACTATCCGGTATGGCAGAAAAGGAGCTGGCCGAGCTCTTGTTCCTGGTCGGCAGGCGATTGCGGCACGGCTACGCCGACCGGCTGGTGCCGCTCGGGCTCAACCCCGGCCAGGCGCGGGCGCTGCGCGCGCTCGCCGGCGCCGAGCGGCCGATGCGCATGGTGCGGCTGGCCGACGAGCTGCGCATCGTGCCGCGCTCGCTCACGCCGGTCGTGGACGCGCTGGAGGCGGCGGGGCTGGCGCGCAGGGAGGTCGACCCGGCCAACCGCCGCTCGACGCTGGTCGTGATCACCCCTGAGGGCCGGGCGCTGGGCGAGCGGGCCCGCGACGCGCGCAGGCAGGCGGGGGAGGAGCTGTTCGCGGTGCTGACGGAGGAGCAGCGCGAGCGGCTCAGGGACTTGCTGGGTCTGGTGGAGGAGGGGCCGGGTCACCGGCAGCACCGTTGACGGTGCCGCCGACCACCGTGCCGAGACAGGGCGGCTGGGCCAGCAGGGCGGCGTACGGGTAACGCCCCCGGGCGTCGTAGACGGCGAAGTCGGCCCGCGCGCCGGGGCTCAGGGCGCCGATCCGTCCCCTGCCCCGGTCCATGCCCAGGGCGCGGGCCCCGCCCAGCGTGGCCGCCTCCACCAGCCGGCGGTCCAGCCCGCGCGGGCGCAGGCCGAGCCCGCGTACGTGTCCCCGTACGGCCGCAGCCGCCGCGAGCGGGCCTCCGGAACCGGCGCGGGAGCGCGGGCCCCGGCTCCCGAACGCGACGGTGTTGCCCTCCTCCAGCAGCGCCAGCACGTCCGTGGCCGGGTCGGGTCCCGCCGGGCACAGGGCCACCGCGGTCCCGCGCAGGCGCAGCAGCTTGCGCTCGCCCGGGTCGAGCGGCCGGGCGCACACGGCGTGGCACAGTGGCCCGAGCACCCCGGTCTCGTCCAGTGACGCGGAGGAGTGACGGTCGAGCTCGACCAGCAGCCGCAGCCCGAACGTCCTGGCCAGCACGGCCACGTCCTCCAGCACCAGGGGGTTGCGGGTGCGCGCGGCGATCCCGACCGCGCAGGGCCGGTCGAACTCGCGGATGGCGGTGATGACCGCGTCCCGTTCGCGCTCCTCCCACTCCTCCTCGCTCTCGCTGGTCACCTCGACGTACGAGATGCCGGGCAGGCCGGAGGGGTCGGCCAGGTCGGAGACCACGCGCGCCCGCGCGGTCACCCCGGGGGAGCCGGTCGTCACGGTGGCGCAGGCGTCCACCAGGCCCGCGACGATCATGCCGCGCCAGTGCCGCTCCTCGGCGGCGGGGAAGGACAGGCGCAGCTCGGTGCGCGGGCCCACGGCGAGCACCCGCTCTCCTCTGACGGCCACGGCCCCGTCGCGCAGGTGCTCAGCGGAAATGGGCAGGACGAGCGGCGCGGAGTGGATCATTATGGGCACGCGCCTGCTCGCCACCGGACCGGCACGCTTCGCAGACGCCATAGGAACTCCCCGTCGGATCGCCCTCAGGGCACTATCTCCAGGGCATTACCCTTACGGCATTAAACGTGAACCGGGGACATGGTGCAATTAGGACGAAGTATGTGAATCCCTCGGCAGGTAGCGGCCCGACAATCGGGCCAGCTTGAGGCTGAGGTGCAGGGCCAGCCGTTCCCCGCCGTCTTTCAGGTCGGTTCCCGCCAGCTCCTCCACCCGCTGTAATCGGTAGTACAGCGACGTCCGGTGCAGCCGCAGCGCCCGCGAGGTGGCCACCGCGCTGCCCGCCAGGTCCAGATACGTCTCCAGCGTCTCGAGCAGCGGCAGGTACTGCGCGTCGCCCAGCAGCTCCGCCAGCCCAGGATGCAGGTCGTGGTCGGGCACCTGGAGGAGCATCCGGTAGACGCCCAGCCGTGCCCACTCCGCCGTCCGCCCGAGCCCCGGCACCCGCGCGGCCACCTCGGCCGCCTGCCCGGCCTCCCGGTACGACCCCGCCGCCTGCGCCAGCTCCGCCCTCGGCCGCCCGATCCCCACCACCACCGGCACCGGCATGGCCGCGTGCAGTTCGTCGGCCGGGATCGGCGCGCCCGCGGTGAGCAGCACGGCGTGGTCGTAGCGCACCAGGTGCAGCGGATGGTGCCCGCTCAGCCGCCGCCGCAGCGCCAGCAGCCCCTGCTCCAGGGCCAGCCGCAGCGCGTCGTCCGGCTCGGCCGCGCGCGGCCTGGCCACGTGCACGGTCACCGGTTGCGCCTGCGGGAACGCGCCCGCCTCGATGAGCTGCCTGGCCGCGTCCCCCTCACCCAGCAGCAGCCCGCTGACCGCCTCCAGCTCCCGGTGCGAGGCCAGCCCGCTGGCCAGGCTCTCGTGGAACAGGGCCAGACCCAGGGCCGGCGCGGCGGCCGCGGCCGCGGCCACGCACACGTCGGACATGGGCGGCTCGGCGTCGATGAACCACAGGAAGCCGAGCAGGCCGTCGGCGTGGCGTACGGGGACGCAGACGCGCGGCAGCAGCCCCAGCCCGGGCGCGCCCGGGGTGCGCAACGGCGCGGTGGCCTCGTGGACGCCCGCCGCCCGCAGCCACTGCCGTACCTCGGGCACGGTGTGCCGGCGCAGGATCGAGTCGCGGCGGACGTCGTCCACGGCGCCGCTCTGCTCGCTGTAGGCCACGACCCGCTGGACGCGGTCCTCGAGCAGCAGGGGGCGGCCGAGACGGGCGGCCAGCTCGTCGACGGTCCGCTGGAGATCCGCCACAGTCACCCCTCTACGTGGATATTTCGACAAGTGACGGAAACGCCACCACGTGTCTTCCCTACAACTGCTCGGTGATCTCCGTCAACAACGTCTATACCGTCAATCCGTGAACGTCCCGAAGAAGCTGCTCAAGGGTTTGCTGGCGGCCATCGTGCTGATCCCGGTGAGCCTGATGGCGACCCCCGCTTCCGCAGCACCCCCCGAAGATCCCGAGCACCCGTGGCGGCAGAACCACTGGCCGCAAACGCAGCCCTGGCAGTCCGACACACCCCTCGACGCCCAGGTGATGCGCACCCGCCCGCCCGGCGGCCTCCAGCCGATCGATCCGCAGAACTGGGAGAACCCCGACAACATGACCTGGGCGGACTACAAGAAGCCGCCCGGCACCAAGTGGAACGACCCCTCCGTCAAGGGCTCCCAGCGCACCTTCAAGGGCGCGCTCGTGCTGCTCGACTATTCGAACCAGCCGTTCGTGGTGACCCAGCCGCAGGGCTCGACGATCTACGCCAACCCGAGCGCCCAGGCCCACGACATCCCGCGTGACCAGGTCGCCAAGTTCTACCAGGACTTCCTCAACACCCCGAACGACCTCAACAAGGGGCACACCATCCACGAATACTGGATGGAGGACTCCGGCGGCCGGATCGGCGTGGATCTGACCGGGTTCGGCCCGTACACGATGCCGGGCAAGGACCACGAGTACGCCATGGAGTACCAGCGCGAGTCGTGCCCGGCCGGCGACACGTGCAACAAGAACCTGCGGACCGACGGCAACAACGCCTGGCTCGCCGCCGTCGGCCCCGACGTGGCCGCCCAGTACGACTTCGTCTTCTACCTCAGCGCCGGCCAGGACGAGTCGTCCACCTGGCAGGAGTTCGGGATGATGAAGTTCCCGACCAAGGAGTCGGTGCCCGACGAGTGGGGCCCGCCCGACCCCGCGCTGCCCAACTGGTCGCGCACCCGCTACGTCGAGTGGAGCTCCTGGCAGGCCGGGTCCAACTTCTGGCCCAACGCCCGCTTCGGCATCGACTCGGTGCAGGCCGAGAGCTCGGGCATGGCCGTCTACGCCCACGAGCTGAGCCACATCTTCGGCATCGCCGACAACTACAACAACCCGTACGGGGTGCCGCCGCGCCGGGCGTACACCGGCATCTGGGAGATGCTCAGCCGCGGCAGCTTCAACGGGCCGGGCGGCCCGCACTCGCGCTGGCTGATCCCGCCCACCGCGGGCGCGTCCATGGGCGCGCAGCACATGCTCCGCAACAAGATCAAGCTGAACATGGTGGACGAGGGGAACGTCCTGCGGCTCTCCCGCGAGGCGCTCGCCGAGTCGGGCCTGGTCACCGCGAAGGTGCTGGCCCGCGTGGTGCAGCCGGGCAAGAACGAGCTGTCCGGCATCAACATCACCATGGACGAGGACAGGAGCGGGTGCCAGGCCGACGACCCGCTGTGCGACGGCGGTCGCTACGACAACTACACGGTCGAGGTCGTGGACCGGATGGGCAGCGACTCCTTCACCCCCGACGCGGGCGTCCTGCTGGCCAAGACCAAGGACGTCGACAGCGCCCCGTTCGAGTGGGTGATCGACGCCAACCCGCAGGACATCGGCATGACCGACTACGTGCTGCCCGACGGGACCAAAGTGCCGATCACGATCGGCGACTACCGCCAGCTCTCCGACGCACTCTTCCACGCCGGCACCGACTCCGGCAGCGAGTACGAGTACGTCGACGAGGCCAACCGCCTGCACTTCTACATCACCGACCTGCACCGCAACCGTGACGGCGAGCTGTCGTACACGGTCGCGGTCCGCTCGCTGGACGGCGCGGGACCGCAGCGGCGCGGCGTCAAGGTGCTGCCGTCGGTCGGCGTCCCCGCCGGCGGCAACCAGTCCACCTGCAAGTTCCCGCTGCTCAACACCGGCAGGGCGACCTCGGCACAGGGTCAGCACCCGGAGGACGTCAGCGCGTACCTGAACTCCGACCTCTACCGGCTCAAGGCCGAGGTCGAGGGCGACGGCTGGACGGTCCGGCTGCCCAACGCGCTGGCCTCCGTCGCGTTCGGCAAGCAGGCGCTCGTGAGCGTCGACGCCGTGCGCGCGGCCGGAGCCGACCGGCTGGCCCGGGTCAAGCTCACCGCCACCTCGGAGAGCGACCCGAGCAAGACGGTCACCGCCACGTGCCATGTGATCGGTCGTTGAACAAAAGATGGGGTACGGCTGGCGCAGGCCGTGCCCCATCGGCTTGTATTACCCCCGAAGGGGGTTTGCTTTGACAGGGGACCGGCTGCCGGACAAACCACGACGACGCAGGAAGATGTCATGGGCCGCGCCCGTGTCGGCCGGTCTGGCGGCCGCCGCCGCGAGCGTGCTGGCCGCCTCCGTCGACTGGGACCTCCCGCCGACGGCCAAGATCGGCGTGACCGCGGCCGCGGCGATCCTCGTGGGGCTGACCACCTGGGCGACCACCGAGTCACGCGGTGCCAAGCCCCAGCCCCGATTAGAGCCGGGCGCGCTCTCGCCCGACCACTGGCCGCCCGTCCCCGAGCACTTCACCGGCCGCGCCGAGGCCCTGGCCGAACTGCGTGAGGTGTTCGCCGCCCGCAAGAAGTCCTCCGACCTGTCGCCGCCTCTCGTGGTCTCCGTGTACGGACGCGGCGGCGTCGGCAAGTCGGCCCTCATGACCAGGTTCGGGCAGGAGGTCGCGAACTCGTTCCACGACGGCCGCCTCTACGCCGACCTGCGCGGCGGCGTGGACGCGCCGGTACGGCCCGAGGAGGTGCTGATCGGCTTCCTGCGCGCGCTCGACGTCCGGCTGACCACCGACCCCGGCGGTCTGGAGGAGCTGCGCAAGCTCTGGCTGACCTGGACCAAGGGCCGCCGCATCCTCATCGGCCTGGACAACGCCCACGACGCCCAGCAGGTCAAACCGCTCATCCCGGCCGAGCCCGGCTGCGCGGTGCTGGTCACCTCGCGCGCCCCGCTGTTCCTGAACGGCACCCACGACACGCGGCTCGGCGTGTTCAGCGAGGCGCACGGGGTGGAACTGGTGGCCCGGCTGGCGGGCGGCGCCAGGGTCGTGGACGACCTGGAGGCCACCAAAGAGGTCGTGCGGCTGTGCGACTACCTACCGCTGGCGATCAACATCTGCGGCGGCCGGCTGGCCACCCGCGAGCAGTGGACGATGCGCGAGATGGCGGGCCGGCTGGCCGACACGCGCCGCCGGCTCGCCCTGCTCGAGGTCGCGCCCACGGTGGACAAGAGCGTGCGCGCCTCCGTACAGCTCAGCTACGACGACTGCACCGGCATGCAACGCCGCCTGCTGCGCCTGCTCAGCGCGCTGACCGCGCCCGACGTGCCCGGCTGGGTGGCCGGCGAGCTGCTCGACATCTCCGGCCTCGACGGCGCCGACCAGCTCGAAGCGCTCATCGACGCCCAGCTCGCCGAGTGCTCGGGCACCGACCAGACCGGCGCCATGCGCTACCGGCTGCACGACCTGGTCAGGGTGTTCGCCGCCGAGCTGGCCGACCAGGACGAGGAGGAGCGGCGCAGGGCCGCGATCGAGCGCGTCCTTTCCGGCTACCGCCGCCGCGCCGAGGAGGCCGCCCAGAACCGCTGGCCGCAGGACTGGAGCAGGGGCGGCCGCCCGTCGGTCCGTGGCGGGCAGGCCACGGCCGCCAACTGGCTCAACGCCGAGCGGCTCGCCCTCGTCGCCCTGGTCCACCTGGCCTACCAGCTCCGGCTATGGGAGCTGACCTGGGGGCTGGCTCGCGCGTTCTGCTCCCTGTGCCACTCGCTGCGGGCGTACTGGGCCGACTGGGCGGCCGTCGCCGACCTGGGCCGCGAGGCCGCCGCGCACAGCGGCGACCGCCGCTCGCTGGCCATCGCGCTGCTCGACAGCGCCGCCGTGCACGGCGGCCTGGGCCTGCGCGAGCGGGCGCTGGACGAGGCGGAACGCGCCCTGGAGACCTTCACCGAGCTGGGCGAGTCGTGGTGGGCGGCCAGGGCCATGCGCACCATCGGGATGACGCTCTTCAACGACGGCCACCTCGACCGGGCCCAGGACTACCTCATCGGGGCCATCACCGCGTTCAAGGGCGAGGAGGACCTGTGGTGGATGGCCCGCACCCAGCGCAACCTGGCCGAGATGCGCATGGCGGAGCGGCGGCCCACGGAGGCCAGGGCGCTGCTGGAGGACTCCCTGGAGATCTTCAAGCGGGAGGGCAACCGCTACTCCGAGGCCCAGACCCTGCGCGTCTACGGTGAGGTGCTGGCGGCCCAGGCGCGGGGCGAGCACCGGGCTGGCGACCACCGCAAGGCCGCGAACCTGTTCACCCGGGCCGGCTTCAGCCTCGACCGGGCGGCCGAGATGTTCAGGCAGCGCGGGGAGCTGTGGGAGGAGGCCCGCTGCCTGCGGGCGGCCGGCGAGGTGGGCGACCCGGACAACGGGCTGCGCGAGCTGGACTTCGTCCGGCGGGCCGAGGACATCCTGGTCGCGCTGGGCGACTCGTGGGGGGTGGCGCGCAGCGCGGTCTCGGCCGGACACGCGCTGGGCAGGCTCGGGCGGACCGAGGAGTCGGCGCAGGAGTTGCGGCGGGCCGTCCAGGAGTTCGAGGGCCTGGACGACCGGTGGTGGATGGCCAGGAGCCTGCGCTATCTCGGGCAGGCGCACCTGGACGCGGGCGGGCGTGCGGCGGCGGTGGCGCCGCTGGAGCAGGCCAGGGACATCTACCGCAGCCTCGGCAACGAGGCCGGCATGCGCAGGACCCTGGAACTGCTCAGGCGCGCCGAGGCCGCCTGAGCGCTCACCTGAGCGGGGCCCGCAGCAGCTCTCCCGCGGCCTGCCTGGCCTGCAGGATGCTCTCCTCGAACAGCTTGCGCACGTGCGCCGCCTGGTCCGACAGCTCCCTGATGCGCTCATGGGCCAGCTCGTCGCGCACGGTCTCGGCGAGGAGCTGCTGGTACTCGGGCGTCTTGGCGGCCAGCCTCTCCAGGCGCTGGTGGGCGTGGTAGACCTTGTCCGCCTTGAGCACCTGCTTGGCGTACTTCTCCAGGTGGCGTACGCGCTGGGACAACGACGTCCAGGCGGCGTCGAGCGCGCTCGTGTACGGCCTGAACGCGTCCTCCATGCCCGGCGGCAGCTCGCGCGGGATGAGCTTGCCGTGCTCGGCGTGCATCGACGACAACCGCCGCAGCCGCTGGGCGATCTGCCACAGCTCCTCGGGCAGTGACACCTGGTTCTCGATGCTGTCGATCAGCCCGGCCTTGTGCACCTTCGAGTTCATGATCGCCTCGACCGCGTTCTGCGCCCGGCGCAGCAGCATCTGGCAGGGATGGTCGAGGTCCTCCGGCAGGATGTACTGCTCGGCGTGCGCCCGCGCCAGCCGCAGTGTCTGTTTCGTCGACCGGTGGCCGCTGTCGAGGGCCATCCACCTGATCAGGGCGAACAGGCCGAACCCCATGCCCGCGACGAACAGCGGCCCCCAGCCCACCAATATGGAGGTCATCAGTAGGAAGGCCGGGAGGACGAGCAGCGTAGCGGGGTGTTGCGTGGTGTCCATTCGCGCGCCCGACCGGACCATGCGGAGAACGTGCGGGCTCGACCGCAGCTCGGCCGAGATCTCCGGGTGCAGCGATGGATCGATCACCAGCCGGGGAGGCAGAGCTCGTGGATCCATACGTTCATGCTGCGTTATGAACCTCGAATTCGCTCATCTTTGGCGGACATATAGGGTCCTAATAATGAGCGAGCTGACGAGGTGGATCGATCTGGAAGGCGCCGTCAACGCGCGTGACCTGGGCGGACTGCCCACCCGTGACGGCGGGCACACGCTCCGCGGCCGGATCTTCCGCGCCGACAACCTGCAGGACCTCACACCCGGCGACGTGACCCGGCTGGTGGGCGAGCTGAACCTGCGGCATGTGGTGGACCTGCGTTCCACCACGGAGGTGTCCCTGGAAGGGCCGGGCCCGCTGACCCGGGTGCCCGAGGTGCGCCACCACCACCTGACGCTGTTCGCCGAGGGCGGCGGGAACACCGACGTCGAGGCCGACACCATCGACGGCGACCGGGTGCTCCCGTGGACCGGCCAGGCGCTGGACGAGGAGCTGCGGGTCACCGGGTTCTACTTCGGCTACCTGCGCGACCGGCCGGAGGCCGTGGTGGCGGCCCTGCGCGCGATGGCGCTGAACGACGGCGCGTCGATCGTGCACTGCGCGGCGGGCAAGGACCGCACCGGGGTGCTGTCGGCGCTGGCGCTGGAGGTCGCCGGGGTGACGCGGGAGGCCATCGTCGAGGACTACGTGGCCACGGGGGAGCGGCTGGAGCTGATTCTCAAGCGGCTGCGCGGCAGCGCGACCTATCGCGACGACCTCGACTCCCGCCCGGCCGACGACCACATGCCCAGGGCGCGCTACCTGGAGCAGTTCCTCGGCGTGCTCGACGACCGCTTCGGCGGGCCGCCGGCCTGGCTGGCCGCGAACGGCTGGACCGACGCCGACACGGCCGCCATGCGCGCACGCCTGCGTGACTGACCCGAGCGGTCGGGAGTCCGGCCGTCAGCTCAGGTGGACGACGATCCGCTGAGTCGCCGACAGGCAGGCCGCCTCGATGACGGTCAGCACGTCGATCGCGCTCCGCGCGTCGACCGGCGGCGGCGCGCCCTCGCGCAGCGCCGCCGCCACGCCCCGGTAGAAGTCCAGGTACGCCCCCGGCTCGGTACGCACGACCACCCGCCCGTCATCCGTGCCCAGCACGCCCCAGCGCTCCTCCTCGTCGTCGCCGAACCCCGGCGAGCCCGGCGTCATCCCGGCCCGCAGCCGCTCCTCCTGCACGTCCATCCCGTACTTCACGAAGCCCGCCGTAGAGCCGAGCACCCGGAAGCGGGGCCCGCGCTCGGTGGCCACCGAGCTGGCCCACAGGTGCGAACGCGCCCCGGAGTCGTGCGTGAGCGCGATGAACGTGTCGTCGTCGGCCGCCACGCCCTCCCGCCGGACGTCGCTCTCGCAGTAGACCTCGCGCACCGGGCCGAGCAGCCGCAGCGCCTGGTCGACGAGATGGCTGCCCAGGTCGTAGAGCAGGCCGCCGACCTCCTCCGGCCCGCCGGTCTCGCGCCAGCCGCCCTTCGGCACCGGCCGCCACCGTTCGAACCGCGACTCCAGGCGCAGCACCCGGCCGAGCCGGCCGTCCTCGGCCAGCCGCCGCAGGGTGCGGAAGTCGCCGTCCCAGCGCCGGTTGTGGAACACGGTCAGCATGAGGCCGCGCTCCTCGGCCAGGCGCAGCAGCTCGCGCCCCTCTTCTGCGGTCCTGGCCAGCGGCTTGTCCACGACGACGGGCAGGCCCCTGGTGAGCGCGGCGGCGGCCGTGGACACGTGGGTCCTGTTGGGCGAGGCGATCACGACGAGGTCGCAGCGCTCCCACAGGTCGCGTACGTCGCTCACCGGCGCGGCGGCGTAGCGGGCGACGACCTCGGCCTGACGATCGGGGTTCCCGGTCACGACGGCCGCCAGGGACAGACCGGGAGTGGCGTGGATCAGCGGGGCGTGGAAGTAGGCCCCCGCCGTGCCGTAGCCGACCAGCCCGACCCGGATGTCGCTCATCGGCTCAGGCTATCGGGGTCCGGTGGACCCTCGGGTCCGCGCCGCTACTCGTCGTCACGCTCGGCCAGGAAGCGCTCGAACTGCGCGGCCAGTTCGTCGCCGGTCGGCATCGGTATCGGCTCGGCCATGAGGTTCTCGCGCTCCGAGCCTCCGGCGAACGCGTCGTACTGCTGCTCGAGCCCGCTGATCGCGGTGGACAGCTCGGCGGAGGCGCGGATCTGGTCCTCGATCTCCGTCGTCGTACGCCGGGCCGCCTCACGCAGCCCGTCCATCGGGAACACCAGCCCCGTCCCCCGCGTCACGGCCTCCAGGCCCGTCACGGCGGCGGTCGGGTATTCGGCCTGCGCCAGGTAGTGCGGGACGTGGATGGCGTAGCCGAGCGCGTCGTGGCCCTCGGCCCCGAGGCGCAGCTCCAGCAGCCCCGCCACGCTGCCGGGCACCTGGACCCGCCCGAAGGCGCTGGTCTGCGCGTTGATCAGCTCGGGCCTGCTGGCGTGCATCGTGACGCCGAGCGGCCGGGTGTGCGGGACCGCCATCGGGATGCCGTGCAAGGTCACCAGTTTGCTCACCCGCAGCCGTCGCACCAGATCGGCCACGGCCTTGGTGAACAACTCCCACTCCCGGTCCGGCTCAGGTCCGCTCATCAGCAGGAACTCGGTGCCCGTCGAGTCCTTGGCGGCGTGCACGGCCAGCTCGGGGCTCTCACACTCCACCCACCGGTCGGTGTCGAACGTCATGATGGGACGCCGCGACCGGTAGTCGAGCAGCCGGTCCACGTCGAACGTCGCCACGACCCGGTGCTCCAGCTCGGCCAGCAGGTGGCCCAGCGCAAGACGTCCGGCGCTGCCCGCATCGACAAAACCATCGAAGTGGTACAGCAACACCGGATCGGGCAGCTCGGGCGAGTCGTCTGCGAGCTCGTAGAGATCCTTCGGGTCGAACACGGTTGGACAGCCTTTCCCTAGGTACTCTCTCCAGAACCTACGACGCATCGGAACGATTCCGTGCAGGGCACCCTATCGAGGCACAATGGGGCACATGGACGGGGAGCACGAGCTGGAGGAGTTCGCCACCAGGATGTTCGACCTGGCCAGGGCGGGCGAGACCGAGACCTTGCGGGCATATGTCGAGGCCGGGGTGCCGGCCGACCTGACCAACGGCAAAGGTGACACTTTGCTGATGCTGGCGGCTTATTACGGTCACGCCGAGACGGTCCGCATGCTTGTCACATCCGGCGCGGACCCCAACCGGGCCAACGACCGTGGGCAGACACCGCTCGCGGGCGCGGTGTTCAAGAAGGAGTCCGCCGTGGTCAGGGCGCTGCTGGACGGCGGTGCCGACCCGGACGCCGGTCAGCCCTCGGCCCTCGACACGGCGCGAATGTTCGCGAATGCCCAGTTCATTCAATGGTTCACACAAAATACTTCATAGTATGAAATAAGCATTAAAGGGCTCAGAGTTGCCTAGTGTGGCGTTTCGAACACTCCATCGTCATGCTTGGGGACGTGGCTACTTCTGCGCATTCCTTCAGTAGGCGACCGCTCCACATCCCTCCGCTGCCATGTCCGTTCCCGAGTGAGATCAACGTTCATGCCTCGGAGGTCGACGCGGAGAGCCACGCCTGGCTGGCCGCCTCAAAAATGCTCAACGACGACGAGACGATCGAACACTTCAGGCGCTCCAAGATCGGCCTGCTCGCGGCGCGGACCAACCCGACCGTGCCGCGCGACAGCCTCCGACTGATCAACGACTGGTACAACTGGCTCTTCGCCTTCGACGACGCGTTCTGCGAGGGCGAACTGGTGGGACACCGGGCCTCCGCACTGGCCCGCGCACTGCCGCCGCTCCTCGAGATCCTCGACGGGCGCCGCGTGCCGGACGCCGCCGACGCGTTCGGGCTCGCACTCACCGAACTCCTCCACCGGATCTCCGAGTACGCCACCCCCGCCCAGGTGGACCGATGGCGGATCACGGTGAAGGAATACCTCTTCGCCCAGATCTGGGAGGCCGCCAACCGCGAAGTGGACCTCATCCCCACCCCCGACGACTACGTGCTCATGCGCCGCATCACCGGGGCCACCTACACCTGCTTCGCCCTCATCGACGTGGGCGGCGGCTACCGGCTCGAGGCCGAGGAGTGGCACCACCCCGACGTGCGCACGCTGTCGGACCTGGCGTGCGACCTCATCGGCTGGGACAACGACCTCCTGTCGTACGCCAAGGAGCGCGACAGGGACAAGGCCCGGCACAACCTCGTCACGGTGCTGGAGACCCACAAGAACCTCGTGCTGCAGGACGCGCTGAGCGAGGTCTCCCGGATGCACAACGCCACCGTCGCCGCCTTCCTCGAACGGCGTGAGGCACTGGAGCAGTGGGCCTCGCTCCCGGTCCGCAAGTACGTCCGCGGCCTCGAACACTGGGTGCGCGGCCACATCGCCTTCTCCCTCGGCAGCGCGCGCTACGTGCACGCCTGGCCCGACGGGACGCAGTGGCCGAAGGCCGTCTAGGCGGTCGCGGGGTCAGGTCTCGTCGGGGGCGTCCGGGTCGTCGAGCGCGAGCCCGGACGCCTCGTCGAGGTCGAGCGTGGCGCCCTCCTCGAGCGCGTTCTTGTAGGCCACCTCGCCCATCCGGTCGCGGCAGTCGCGTACGCACGCGTTGTGCTCGTCGGTCATCCACGGCGCGCCGAGCCGAGGCAGGCCGGCCGTCTTCCAGTTTTGCTGCAACGCCCCGAGCAGGAGGGCGGCCACCGGTAAACGGTCGGTCATCACGAAGATGCGCGCCGCGGTCTCCAGCGCCAGCAGGGTGCCGAGCGTGTCGTGGAAGTGCCGCTTGATCCGCAGCGCCTCTCTGACGTTCTGCAGCGCCTCCTCGTTGCGGCCGGTCACCAGCCTGGTGCCCGCCAGCACCCACTGGGCGTGCGAGCTGAGCCACAGCTCCCCGCGCTCCCTGCACACCTGCAGGCAGTCGTGCAGCAGCGACTCGGCCTCGTACAGCTCGCCCTGCGTCTGCAGCACGATCGACAGCTCCACGATCGCGGGCAGCAGGCCGGGGTTGAGCTCCTTGTTGTCGGTGTTGAACTCGATCGCCACGCCCAGCAGCGCGCTGGCCTTCTGCAGGTCGCCCTGGAGCAGCGCCGCCGTGCCCTGCATCTTCGAGGCCAGGATGACCGCTCTGGAGTCGCCCACGCGGACGGCCTCGGTGCTGCACTTCTCGGCGGCGTGCAGCGCCCCGGCGCTGTCGCCCTGGGCGCTCTTGACGTAGGAGAGCACCCACAGCGCCTTGCAGCGCTCCTTGCTCACGGCGGGGTTGGCCTCCAGCGCCCGCTCGAGGTAGAGACGCCCCTCGCGGGCGAAACCACAGCACACCCACATGAACCACAACGACGACAGCAGCGTCAGCGCGAGCACTTGCTTGCCCGGCGACTTGAGCGCGTGCTCCAGCGCCTGCCGGACGTTGTCGTGCTCCTGCCGCATGCGGACGAACCAGTAGATCTGCCGCGGCCCCGACCAGGCGTCCTCGCTGCGCTGGGCCAGGCTCAGGTAGTACTCCAGGTGGCGCTGGCGCATCTGCTCGGTCTGCCCGAGCTTGTCGAGCCACTCCTCGCCGTATTCGGCCAGGGTGTCGATCAGCTTGTAGCGTACGCCGGCGTGGTTGCTCCTGATCAGCAGGATCGACTTCTCCACCAGGCCGGTGACCAGGTCGGTGATGTCTTCCGACGGCAGGCGGCCGTCGGAGCAGACGAAGCGGGCCGCGTCGAGCTCGAAGTCGCCCGCGAACACCGACAGCCGCGCCCACAGCAGCCGCTCGGCCGGCTCGCACAGCTCGTGGCTCCAGCCGATGGCCGCGCGCAGCGTCTGGTGACGGGGCAGCGCCGTGCGGCTGGCCCCGGACAGCAGGCTGAACCGGTCGGCCAGCAGCCCGAGGATCTGGTCCACCGACAGGGCCCGCAGCCGCACCGCGGCCAGCTCGATCGCCAGCGGGATGCCGTCGAGCCTGCGGCACAGCTCGGCCACGGAGCCGATGTTGTCTTCGTCGAGCACGAAGTCGGGCACGCTCGCCCCGGCCCTGGCCGCGAAGAGCTGCACCGACTCGTTGGTGAACAGGCTCTCGGCCGGATCGTCGCCGGGCACCTGCAACGGCGGCACCGGCACGACGTGCTCGTAGGGCAGGTGCAGCGACTGGCGGCTGGTCGCCAGCACCTTCAGGTTGGGCGCGGCCTCCAGCAGCTCGTGGATCAGCTCGGCGCAGCCCTGCACCAGGTGCTCGCACGTGTCGATGATGAGCAGCATGTCGCGCTCGCCCACCCACTCCGACAACGACTCCGACTCCGCTCGCGACGACTGGTCGGCGATGCCGAGCGCGGAGGCGATCGTGTGCTTGACCATGCCCGAGTCCTGGAGCCGGGCCAGGTCGGCGAACCAGACGCCGTCGGGGTAGTGGGCCCGCACCTGGTGGGCCAGGCGCAGCACGGTGCGCGACTTTCCCACGCCGCCGATGCCGGTGACGGTCACCAGGCGTGACTCGTTGAGGTGTCGTTTGAGGTTGGCGAGGAGACGCGTGCGGCCGACGAAGCTCGTCAGCTCCGCCGGCAGATTGCCTTCTCGCCGCCAGCCTGTCGGGGTGGCCATGCGCAGCCTCACGGGGGATAGGCGACACCTGCTCTGGCATCGTACCGCCGTCGCCGTTGCCTGTCCCCGTAGCCGCGAACACGCTCGGTATTGGTTTGTCCGACTCGGTAGCATGTTCGTCGTGGAAGATTTCCTCACCGAGCAGACCGCCGACGACACCGACCTGGGCTGGGGCGACTGGCGCACAGACGACTCCGACGCCTTCCATCTCGACAACCGGCCCCCGCACTGGGGCTGACCCGTCCATGAGCGCGCACACCCTGCGCCCCGCCACCCCCGGCGACTACGACGCCGTCGCCGCCGTGCTCGACGACTGGTGGGGGCGTCCGGTCAGCCCCGCCCTGCCCCGGCTCTTCCTCGACCACTTCCACCGGACGAGCCTGATCGCCGAGGGCCCCGGCGGGCTGGCGGGCTTCCTGATCGGCTTCCCCTCGCCGTCCCTGGCCGACGAGGCGTACATCCATTTCGTCGGGGTGAGTCCGGGCGCGCGGCAGGGCGGGCTGGCCCGCACCCTGTACGAGCGCTTCTTCGACCTCGCCCGCGCCGACGGCCGCCGCGTCGTCAGGGCCGTCACCGCGCCGGTCAACGAGACCTCCATCGCCTTCCACCGCCGCCTTGGCTTCACGGTGGGCGACCCGGTGCCCGGCTACAACGGCCCTGGCACGAGCCTGGTCACGTTCGCCCGCGAGCTGTGACGCGCCCCTTCCCCGGGGGCGGTCAGGAGGCGGCGAGGTCGTGGCCCGACGTCCTGGCCCGCGCCAGCGCCGCCCGCTCGGCCTCCACCAGGCCGCGGCAGCGGGAGATCTCCCGCTCCACCCGCGCCTCGTCCCAGCCCAGCACGTCCGCCATGAGCCGGGCGATCAGCGGCACCGCCCGGTGGGCCAGCTCGCTCGACTCGATGAGCAGGCGGGTCCTGCGCGCGATGACGTCCTCGGCGTGCAGCGCCCCCTCGTGGGTGACGGC
This sequence comes from Nonomuraea sp. NPDC051298, assembly GCF_055586305.1. Taxonomy (NCBI): domain Bacteria; kingdom Bacillati; phylum Actinomycetota; class Actinomycetes; order Streptosporangiales; family Streptosporangiaceae; genus Nonomuraea; species Nonomuraea sp. NPDC051298. The sequence goes on along the minus strand of NZ_JBVJIM010000001.1, from coordinate 941,294 downwards.
GTAGCACACCTCGGCCCTGAGCCACGGTCCGGGCTCCAGCAGCGGCTCGCCCAGCGACGGGTCACGGCGTACCAGCTCCAGCACCTCCAGGGCCAGGTTGCCGTAGCGCCCGACGAGGTAGGTCACGGTGTCGTCGTCGAGGTCGTGGTCCTCGGCGATGCGGCGTACCGACCGCTCCAGCGCGGGCAGCCCGTCGGCCCCCACGAGCGGCAGCCGATCGGTGACCGACTCCGGCACGTCGTAGCCCTCCAGCGCGGCATCGACCACGTCCTTGGCCATGATCCGGTACGTCGTGAACTTCCCGCCCGCGATCATGGCCAGCCCGGGGACCGGCACGTCCACCACGTGCTCGCGCGACAGTTTCGTGGTCGCGGAGCCCCCGTCGGCGGCCACCAGCGGACGCAGCCCCACGTACAGGCCCACGACGTCGTCGCGGGTCAGCGGCCTGGCCAGCACCGAGTTGGCGTGTTCGAGCAGGTAGTCGACGTCCTCGCCGGTGGCCGTGGGCTCGGCGCGGTCGCCGTCCCAGTCGGTGTCGGTGGTGCCGACGATCCAGCGGCGCCTGGTCCACGGGATGATGAACAGCACGCTCTTCTCGGTACGGATGATCATGCCGGTCCGCGAGTCGATGGCCTCGCCGGGCACGATGACGTGCACGCCCTTCGACATGCGTACGCGAAAGCCCGGCTCGGCCGCGCCCGGCAGCGCCGTGACCGGGCCGGTCCACACGCCCGCGCACACCACCACGGCGTCGGCGGCGACGTCCACCTCGCGGCCGCTCTCCTCGTCGCGTACGCGCGCGCCGACCACCCGTTCGCCGCGCTCGTCACGTGACATCGCCACGGCGCGGGCCCTGGTCGCGATCACGGCCCCGTGCGCGGCGGCCGTACGGGCGAGCGTGAGCGTGAAACGGGCGTCGTCCACCTGCGCGTCGTAGTAGATCATCGCGCCGGTCAGCACGTCGGCACGCAGGCCAGGCGCGACCCGGCGGGCCTCCTTGACCGACAGGTTGCGGTGCCTGGGCATCGGCCTGCGCATGCCCTTCAGCGCGTCGTACAGGGTCAGGCCGGCCGCCACGTACGGCTGCTCGACCACCTTGCGGCGCAGCGGATACAGGAACGTGACGGGCCTGACCAGGTGCGGGGCCAGCCGCGAGACCAGCAGGTCGCGCTCCTTCAGCGCCTCCCTGACGAGCTTGAAGTCGAACTGCTCCAGATAGCGCAGCCCGCCGTGGATCAGCTTGCTCGACCGGCTGGACGTGCCCGACGCCAGGTCGCGGCTCTCCACCAGGGCCACCCGCAGCCCGCGTGAGGCGGCGTCGAGCGCGGCCCCGGCACCCGTCACGCCGCCGCCGACGACCAGCACGTCGAAGGTCTGCTCGCCGAGCCGGTCGATGGTCCGCCGCCGGTCCCGCGCGTCGAGCCCACCGGTCATCCCCACGGCACATTCCTCACTTTCGGTGACACTCCACGCACGATCCGTATGCATTCCCCGTAATGCGGGAAGGCACACAACAGCGCGAGGAGGTGGCAGGTGGCGCGATCGCCCGGCCGGAGACCGCTGACCGGCGAGCTGGTCGCGGAGTTCGCCGGGACCATGGTGCTCATCCTGTTCGGCGCGGGGGTCGTCGCGCAGGTGGTGGCCGGTGGGCTGGGCGACCACGACAGCATCGCCTGGGGGTGGGGGATCGGGGTGGCGCTCGGCGTCTACGTCGCGGGACGCACCACGGGGGCGCACCTCAACCCCGCCGTCTCGCTGGGGTTCGCGCTGTTCCGCGGCTTTCCGTGGGCCAAGGTCCTGCCGTACGCCGCCGCGCAGACCGCCGGGGCCTTCGTCGCCGCCCTCATCGTGCGCTGGAACTACACCGAGGTGCTGCACCTGGCCGACCCCGGGCACACGATCAAGACGCAGATCGTCTTCTCGACCCTGCCGGGCAACGGCACCCTGCCGGTGGACATGTGGGGCGGCCTGCGCGACCAGATCATCGGCACCGCGATCCTGCTCTTCGTCATCTTCGCCCTGTCCGACGTGGCCAACATGGCGCCGAGCGCGAACATGGGGCCGTTCGTCATCGGGCTGCTCGTCGTCGGGATCGGCATGTCGTTCGGCACCGACGCCGGCTACGCCATCAACCCGGCGCGCGACTTCGGGCCGCGCCTGGCCAGTTTCCTCACGGGCTATCACGGCGCGTGGCGCGACCAGTACGGCGACCTGTACTTCTGGGTCCCCATCGTGGGCCCGCTGGTCGGCGGCGCGCTCGGGGCCGGGCTGTACCAGGCGGGCATCGCCCGCCACCTGCCGCAGGGCCAGGACCGCGACACCGTGAAGCCGTCCGACTGAGTGACGCCCGAGCAGACCGCCGGGCCCCGCACCCCGCCGAGGAGAACACAACGCCATGCCTGACTTCGTCGGCGCCGTCGACCAGGGCACCACCAGCACCCGCTTCATGATCTTCGATCACGACGGTGCCGAGGTCGCCAAGTTCCAGCTCGAACACGAGCAGATCCTGCCCAGGGCCGGTTGGGTCGAGCACGACCCGGTCGAGATCTGGACCAGGACCGCCGCCGTCATCGAGACCACCCTCCGGCGCGCGGGGCTGCGCGCCGCCGACCTGGCCGCGCTCGGGGTGACGAACCAGCGCGAGACCACGGTGGTGTGGAACCCGCGCACCGGGCGCCCGTACCACAACGCGATCGTCTGGCAGGACACCCGTACCGACCGGATCGCCGCCGCCCTCGAACAGGACGAGCGCGGCCGGATCATCCGCGACCGGACGGGGCTGCGGCCCGACGCGTACTTCTCCGGCGGCAAGCTCCAGTGGATCCTGGAGAACGTGGACGGCGTGCGCGAGGCCGTCGACCGGGGCGAGGCCGTCTTCGGCACCGCCGACACCTGGACCGTGTGGAACCTCACCGGCGGCGTCGACGGCGGCGCGCACGTCACCGACGTGACCAACGCCAGCCGGACGATGCTCATGGACCTCGACACGCTCGACTGGGACGACGAGCTGCTGTCGTTCTTCGGCATCCCGCGCGCGATGCTGCCCGAGATCCGGCCGTCCGCCGACTCCTCCGGCTACGGCGGCACGTTCCGGTCCGGGCCGGTCGGCGGGGAGGTGCCCATCACCGCCGTCCTCGGCGACCAGCAGGCGGCCACCGTCGGCCAGGTCTGCTTCTCGCCCGGCGAGGCCAAGAACACCTACGGCACCGGCAACTTCCTGCTGCTCAACACCGGCACCGACCGCGTCCGCTCGCGGAGCGGGCTGCTCACCACCGTGGCCTACCAGTTCGGCGACCAGCCCGCGGTGTTCGCGCTGGAGGGCTCGATCGCGGTGACCGGCTCGGCCGTGCAGTGGCTGCGCGACCAGCTCCACCTCATCACCTCGGCGGCCGAGAGCGAGACGCTGGCCCGGCGGGTGACCGACTCGGGAGGCGTGTACTTCGTGCCGGCCTTCTCGGGGCTGTTCGCGCCGTACTGGCGGGCCGACGCCCGCGGCGCCATCGTCGGCCTGTCGCGCTACCACAACGAGGCCCACCTCGCCCGCGCGACTCTGGAGGCCATCTGCTACCAGAGCCGCGACGTGGTCGAGGCCATGCAGGAGGACTCGGGGGTGGTCCTCGACGTCCTGAAGGTGGACGGCGGCGTCACGGCGAACGACCTGTGCATGCAGCTCCAGTCGGACATCCTCGGCGTGCCGGTCAGCCGCCCGGTGGTCGCCGAGACGACGGCGCTCGGGGCCGCGTACGCCGCGGGGCTGGCGGTGGGCCACTGGAACGACACCGACGAACTGCGCTCGCACTGGGCGGAGGACCGGCGGTGGGAGCCGACGTGGAGCGAGGAGGAACGGGCCAGGGGGTACGCCGGCTGGAAGAAGGCCGTCACCAAGGCCGTCGACTGGACCACCTGACCTGCTGGGGGTGAGCGGTCAGCTCACCACGTCCTTGCGGCGGAAGCGGCGGAACGCGATCGCGATGAGGATCGCCGCGTACGTGATCGACACCGACGCGCCCTTCGCCATCCCGCTCCAGTCCAGCTCGGGTGCCAGGGCGTCGAGCCAGGCGGTGTTCCAGAACGTGGGCAGGAACTCGCGCAGCACGCCCAGGGCCTCGACCGCCTGGAGGATGGTGCACACGATCCACAGCCCGACCGCACCTCCCACGGCCCCCAGCGGGGAGTCGGTCATGGTGGAGATGAGGAAGGCCAGGGCGGCGACCACGAGCTGGCTGACCAGCGCGTACCCGATGACGATCCCGAACCGGGGCAGCACGTCGAGCGCCGGGATGGTCTCACCCGTGCCGGGCACCTGGATGTCGTCCCAGCCGAACGCCAGCGTGCCGGCGAGCAGCGCCATCAGCGGCAGGCAGATCACCGCCGCCGCCGAGTAGCCGAGCGCCACGATCAGCTTCTGCCGCAGCAGCCGATCCCGGGGGACCGGCGCCGCCAGCAGGTAACGCAGCGACGACCAGTTGGCCTCGCTGGCCACGGTGTCGCCGCAGAACAGCGCCACCGCGACCACCAGCAGGAAACTGGCCGACACCGAGAGCGCGAACGCGGCGAAGTTCAGGCCGCTCTCCGTGGCCAGGTCGGAGATGCGCAGCGCCGACTGCGTCTGCCCGCTCGACTGCGGCCCGAACTGGAACGCGATCACCAGGACCCACGGCAACGCCAGCAGCAGGGCGAACATGGCCAGCGTCCGCCGCCGCTTGAACTGGCGGACGATCTCCACCCGCAACGGCAGCGTACGGTGCGGCGCGTAGCCGGTCGCGGCGGTCATGCCTTGTCTCCGATGAGGTCGAGGAACACGTCTTCCAGGCGCGGGCCGTGCCCGTTGGCCGGTTTGGCCGAGCCGAGCAGCAGCGACACGGGACCGGCCGAGACCAGGCGTCCGCGCTGCATGACCACGACGTGGCTGCAGGTCTGCTCCACCTCGGCCAGCATGTGGCTGGAGACGATCACGGTACGGCCGTCGCGCGCGTAGCGCTTGAGCACCTCGCGCATCTCCCGGATCTGGGGCGGGTCGAGACCGTTCGTGGGCTCGTCGAGCACGAGCAGGTCCGGCAGGCCGAGCATGGCCTGGGCGATGGCCAGCCGCTGGCGCATGCCCTGCGAGTACGTACGCACGGCCCGCTCCAGTGCCTTGCCCAGGTTCGCGATCTCCAGCGCCTCGTCGAAGTGCGCGTCGGCCGCCGGACGGCCGGTGGCGGCCCAGTACAGCTCGATGTTGTCGCGCCCCGACAGGTGCGGCAGGAAGCCGGGCCCCTCGACGAACGACCCCAGCCTGGACAACACGGGCGCGCCCGGGGTCACGCGCTCGCCGAAGATGCGGATCTCGCCCGCGTCCGGCTGGATGAGGCCCATCATCATGCGCATCGTGGTGGTCTTGCCCGCGCCGTTGGGCCCGAGCAGGCCCAGCACCTGGCCCGGCTCGACGCGGAACGACAGGTCGTCGACGGCCAGCTCGCCGTTGCGGTACGCCTTCGTCAGCCCGCTGATCTCCAACGGCGTCTCCGGGCCGCTCGGGGCGGATTCCGGCAGGTGTCCTGGCGCCTGCGCGTCCGGGGCGAGCGCCGCCCCGCGCAGGCGGGAACGCGCCGACGTACGGCCCGTGGCCAGCAGCACGCCCGCGACGACCACCGCCGCCAGCGGCATCGCCCACACCCACCACGCGACCCCGGTCGGGGCGGCGGCCAGCGTACCGACCGTGGGGACCGCGAGCGCAGGGGAAGCGAGCGAGACCTGGTACGCGGCCGGTTCGGCGGGCGTCGCGAACCCCATGTCGGTCGTCGTCACCACCAGGCGGAGCCGGTGCCCCACGGCGAAGCGATGGTCCACGGCGGGCAGGGTGATCGTGGCCTGCGCGCTGCCCGCGCCCTCGGGGATCGTCACCCGTACGGGCGCCACCAGCCCGGCGGGCAGGGTGGGCGGCTGGGCGTTGTCGGCGACGTCGTACAGCTTCGCGAACAGCGTCGCCTCACCCTTGCCCGCCACCTTCACCGTGACGGTCGGGCTGCCGGTGAGCTGGAGCGGGGCCGTGAGCGGCGCCGACTCGAACGCGGCGCTCTGGCCCGGCATGTCGATCGAGACGCCGCCCGTGGTCTGGCCGCCCAGCAGGCCGCCGATGCCGGGCACGGTCGAGATCGAGGCCGGTGCGCCGCCGGGCGGGTTGACGACGCTCTGCTCGGGGCCGTTCAGCTCGACGGTGGTGGTGTCGGTGCCCGCCAGCCCGGGGTAGGCGGCGGCCTCCGGGTGCAGCCGGATGCGCTGCCGGGTGCCGGGGTCGCGTCCGCCGTCACGCGTCACCGTGAAGGCGTTCACCGGCGGTGCCGACTCCTCGCCCTTCAGATAACGGGCGAACCAGGCGGCGGACTGGTCGAAGAGCCAGTCGACCTCGCCGTTGCCGCCGTCGTGCCCGCCGTCGAACCAGGCCAGGCTCACCGGCGTGCCGGTGGCGGCGATGGCCCTGGCGTTGGCGTCGGCGTGGCCGAGCGGGAACAGGGAGTCGCGCTGGCCCTGGAGGAGCAGCGTCGGGGCCTTGATCTGCCCGGCGACGGTGATCGGGCTCGACTTCCGCAACAGCGCGACGGCTTCGGGCGTGGCCCGGCCGTCCGTGGCGACCTGCTGGTAGACGTCGCAGATCGCGGGCAGGAACCGGCCGCACCGCGCCTGCTCGGGCGTCAGGGGGCCGGCGGCCTCCCGTCGGCCCAGCAGTGACGTGGCGTCCAGCGACACGCCCTGGCCGAAGAAGATGCCGGCCCACATCCGCTTGAACACCCCGCTCGCGGCGGCGGCGCCCTCCCCGGCGGTCGACGGCGGAGCGGGAGTCGCCTGCGAGGTGGTGGCCGTGGGGACGGCGGGCTGGGCGGCGTTGGGGAACAGCGCGTCGGCCAGGTCGGACCAGGTGATCTGGGGGACGATCGCGTCCACCCGCTGGTCGTGGGCCGCCGTCATCAGCGCGATGGCGCCGCCGTACGAGCCGCCCGCGATGCCGACGCGCGGGTCACCGGTGGCGTCGAGCTGGACCTCGGGACGCTTGGCCAGCCAGTCGATGAGCTGCTTGACATCCTTGACCTCGTAGTCGGGCGAGTTGAGCGCGATCTCCCCGGTCGACTGTCCGAACCCGCGCGCCGACCAGGTCAGCACCGCGTAGCCCTGCTGGGCGAGGCGGACCGCCTGGTCCCGCATGCTCTGCTTGCTGCCGCCGAAGCCGTGCGCGAGCAACACGACAGGGGCCTTCCCGCCCTCGGGTGGCGGGAAGAACGTCGTGTCGAGCTCGACACGCTGGTCGTCGGCGGGTCCGTCGACGACGGTTATCTTCTGGTCCTGGCCCCGCACCTCGGGATCGGACGGCCACACGAGCCATGTCGCCACCCCGATGAGGGCGAGCGCCGCTACCAGGGCGGCCACACGCTTCATGCGGAGAGCCTACTTTCCGCACCTGAGAGATCCCTGAGACGGAGCCGCACCGGGGCCTGCGCTGTCCGGCTATGACGTGCTGGAGTCGTCCGAGAGTGCGCGGGCCACGGTGAGGCTGTCCTCGTAGATGTGGTAGCGGGTGATCTGGCCGTCTTCGACCGTGAGGTGCAGGGCGAACGGCGACGTGTACGACCTGCCGGTGGCCTTGACCGTCTGGACGAGGTCGCCGAGCACCACGGCGTCACCGCCGTCGACCAGGATCCGCGTCACCGACGTGCCGTTCAGCTCCGGCACGTGGTACGCGGTCAGCATGCGGAAGTGCTCCGCCGCGTCGCGGCGGCTGGAACGGGGCTTGATCCACGGCACCGACGGGTGGCCTTCCTCCGGCCAGTTGAAGCGCCAGTCGCTCCGCTCGGCGAACAACTCGGCGATCCTCTCGAAGTCGCCCCCGCCCATCCGGCGCAGCAGCTCCTGCACAGTGTCGAGAGTCACGGTGTCACGAGTCACGGTGTCACGAGTCGTCGCGGTCGCCTTCGCGTTCGTGGTCATGGTGTTCGCGTCCTCGAGGTCTGTTCCGGTAGTGGTCGCAGTCTGCCGTGGCGTGCGGGGTCTCGGCGATTACCTCTCGGGTAAGGGCGACGCTGATCGTGGCCGGCGGGGTGGGTCAGGCGAGGAGCGCGTAGACGGTGGTGGCGTGGGCTGCCGCCTCGCCGGCGCCTTCTGCGGTGAGGGTGATCTCGGTGAAGGCCAGGGAGCGGCCCAGCTTCGTGATGCGGACGTCGAGCAGGACGTCCTTGCCCATCACCGGTCGCTGGAAGGTGGTGGACTGCTGGACCGTGGTCATCGGGACGAACCCGCCGCGCGCCGCCGAGATGGCGATGACCGTGGCCGTGTCGGCGGCCGCCATCATGGCCTGCCCCGACAGGCCGCCGCCCTCCCTGGCCAGTTCGTCGGACCAGGGCAGTCGTACGATCGCGTGGCGGTCGCCCACCTCCTCCACGCGCAGGTCGAGCTGTTTGATCCAGGGGGCGAAGTATTCCTGGAGGATCGCCTCTGCGTCTTCTGGAGTCACCCGGCCATCATGCACGCCGGCCCCTGCGGGGCTCCACCACGCCTGCGCCCCCGCTGGGCACCCGGCGCCCGGGGACGCCGGGGAAATACCCGTGCGCGGGTCGCCCCCGCCTGCCTACGATCATGCTCATGAACGACTACCTGCAGGTCAACAGGGCCAACTGGAACGCCCGCGTCCCCATCCACGTCACCAGCGACTTCTACGACGTCGAGGGGTTCAAGGCGGGCAGGAACGCGCTGCGCCCGTTCGAGCTCGACGAGGTGGGCGAGGTGTCCGGTCGCAGCCTGGTGCATCTGCAGTGCCACTTCGGACTCGACACGCTGTCCTGGGCGCGGCTCGGCGCCCAGGTGACCGGGCTCGACTTCTCCGAGGCCGCCATCGGGCACGCGAGGAGGATCGCGGCGGAGTGCGGTATTCCGGCGAGGTTCGTGACGGCCGACGTCTATGACGCGCCCGAGGCGCTCGGTGAGACGTACGACATCGTCTACACGGGCATCGGGGCCCTGGTCTGGCTGCCCGACCTCACCCGCTGGGCCGAGACGGTGGCCGCCCTGCTCAAACCGGGCGGGTTCCTCTATGTCGCCGAGTTTCACCCGTTCGCTGAGACGCTCGACGACGAGACCGGCACCAAGATCACCTACGACTACTTCGAGCGCGGCCCGCACGTCTGGGACTACCCGTACACCTACACCGGCTCCGAGGTGCTCGAACACCAGACCTCCGTGGAGTTCCGGCACGGCCTCGGTGAGATCGTCAGCGCGGTCACGGCGGCCGGGCTGCGCGTGGAGTTCCTGCACGAGCACGAGCACACGTTGTTCCGCCGCTTCGCCACGCTCGTCGAGTCGGACAGCAGGACCTACCGCAAGCCCGGCGACGAACCCAGGATCCCCCTCATGTTCTCCCTCCGAGCCGCGGCAGGTGATCGGGGGAATCCCGCGGCAGGGCGATGACCGTAAGATTCTCTGCCGTGAAGGCTCCAGCATCGTTCAAGAAGGCCGCCGCGTGGGCCCTGCCCTACTGGACCCGCGGTGAGGCGGGCCGCGAGACGCCGCAAGACCTGTTCAGGGTGCTCTACTTCGGCTGGCTGGCGGCGTTCACGCTCAAGGTGCTCGGCTCGGCCTGGGACGTATCGTGGCACTTCATGTGGCTGCGCGACGACCTGGCCCCGCCGCACCTGCTCAACTCCGCCGGTACGGCGCTCGCCGTCGCCCTGACCGTGATCCACGGCTACACCGGCTACGGCGTCGACAAGGCCGCGCTGCGGCTCATCCAGTGGGGCACCGGCATCTTCCTCGTCGCGGTGCCGCTCGACCTGATCAACCACCGCGTCAACGGGCTCGACATCACCTCGTGGAGCCCGTCCCACATCATGCTCTACGTCGGAACGTTCTTCATGATCGCGGGTGTGGTCCGCGGCTGGTTCATGGGCGCGCCTCCTGGCCGGGAGCGGGTGGTGGTGCTGGGGGCGTTCCTGGCGTTCTTCCTGGAGAACGTGCACTTCCCCGAACAGCACCAGGAGTACGGCATCCTGTCCCTCGGCGCCTGGGACAACCACGCCACCTACGCCGAGCAGATCCTGCTCCAGTTCGCGGCTGACCAGATGGGACGCCCGATCGACCGGGTCATGATGGCCGGGTTCACCCTGCCCGTGCCCGACTTCCTCTACCCGGTCTACGCCGTGGTCGCCGGGCTGTCGGTGCTGGTGGCGGCCAGGCTGCTGATCGGCAGGTTCGGCGCGGCCACGCTCGTCGCCGCCGGTTACGTGGGGTTCAGGGCGGCGATCTGGCCGCTGCTGACCTTCACCGGGTTCCCGCCGTCCGCGGTGCCGTTCTTCCTGGTGGTCGCCGGGCTGCTGGTCGACCTGGCCTTCCTGGTACGGAGGCCGCTGCTGCGAGCGGTGCTCGGCGCGGCGGTCGTCACGGCCGCGGCCTACGCGACGCTGGCGGCGCAGAGCGCGGTCATGGGCCCGGTGTACGGCGCGATCAAGGGCCAGGAGGGGCTGCTCGGGGCGCCTCCCCTGGCCACGTCGTCGGCCGGGTGGGCCGGGCTCGGGCTGCTCGCCGCCTGGCTGGCGATCGAGTTGCTCGTGGGCAGGCGGCGGCTCCGGCCCAGAACGGCCGAACCCACCATGCCGCCCGTGACGGCCCCCGCCACCCCCTGACCACCCCGCGCCGCCCCCAGGAGGGGCTCAGGCGATCGAGGCGCGGGTGATCGCCACCGCCACGCCGTACGCCAGCCCCATCACGCCCACCTCGGCCGCCGCCCAGCCCACCAGGGCGGTGGCCCGCCCCGCGCGGACGGCGGGCAGCAACCGGAACCGGATGTGGGCCGCCGGCGGCACCAGCAGCGCCACCAGCGCGGCCTTCACCACGATCAGCACCCCGTAGTGGCTGGTCACGATCGCGTCGGGCAGCCTCACGCCGGGCGTGAGCGCCATCGTGCCCAGCCCCGTGACGAGCCCCGACAGCGCCACCAGCAGCAGGCACACGGTGGCGATCCTGGAGAACCTCGGCAGCGCCAGGGCCAGCAGGTCGCGGTGCGGGGCCAGGAAGACCACCGTGGCCAGCAGCCCGCCGGTCCACGCCGCGGCGCCCATGACGTGGATCTCCATGGAGATCATGATCGGGTCGTGCCAGACGGAGTTCACCGCGTGCCCGGTGACCGGGATCGGCAGCAGCCCGAACAGCGCCACGATCACCCGCAGCTCGGCCGGAACCTTCTCGCCGAACCGCACCGCCATCAGCCCGATCCCGGCCGCCGCCAGCGCGCAGGCCGCGCTGAACAGCAGCCCCTGCCCGGTGCCGACGGTCTCGACGTAACCGGCGATCATTCCGAACGTGGGCACGGCGCCGGGGTTCAGCTCGGCGGTCTGGAAGACGATCGTGAGCAGCGCGCAGACCGCCCACACCCAGGCGGCGACCACGGCCAGTGGGCGCACCTTGCGCATGACCGGCTCGGTACGCTCGGGCGCGTCGAAGCCGAGCAGCTTGGGCAGCAGGCTGAGCCCGACCACGGCCACGGCGGCCAGGTCGAGCAGCACCCGGACGACGGGGAGCCCGATCGAGACGACCGCCCCGGGCATCGGGATGCCGGGCACGGACTCCTGGGCGGTGAGGGAACTCGCGGCCACGGCGGCGACGACCGCGCACACCCCGAACGCGCCCGCCACGAGCCGCCCGCCGCCGGGTCGCGGCTCCTGCCGTTCCCGGGGGAGTGAGGGAGCGGCGACGCTCACGCGCGCCTCTCCTCGGCGGGACCTGAGCCCGCACCCTCGGCCGCACCCTCGGCCACGACGGCGGAGGAGGCGGAGGAGGCGGAGGGAGAGGCGGCTGAGGGGGCGGAGGCGAGGGCGGAGGCGGGGGCGGTCGTCGAGCGGCGGAGGGCGACGGCGGTGCCCGCCGCCAGGACCAGCAGCGCCCCCACGATCCACACCACGGCCATCCCGGCCCCGCCGTTGGCGGCGGCCTCGGCGGCCTCCGCGCTGGAGCCGCCCGCCGCCGTCCCGCCAGTGACCTCGCCCGTGACCTCGCCAGTGACTTCGGACGCACCGGCGGCCAGCCGGAAGCCGATCTTCCCGGTGACCGGGTGCCCGTCGGACGACAGGATCCGGTAGCCCACCACGTACGACCCCCCGGCGGGCAGCGGCTTCACCTTCACCGACACCCGCTCGGCCGCCACCACGGCGCTCCCGTCGGCGTACGAGGACCCGTCGGCCCCCGTCACGCCCACCTGCGCGTACCCCTGGCGCACCGCCTGGTCGAAGACGAGCGTCACCTGCGCGGGCGAGGCCGTCAGCGTGGCTCCTTCGGCGGGGTCGCTGCCGATCAGCACGTTGTGCGCCTGGGCAGGGGAGCACATCACCCCCGCCGCGGCGCAGGCGAGCAGCAGGACCGTGAGTAGCCGCCTCACAGATCAGAACCTTCCATCGAACAACTCTCGAACCCGTATATGGTCCCACCCATGAAGGACCTGTTCGGCGGCGCGGCGCCCTACTACGCCAAATACCGCACGCGGTACGCCGACCCGGCGATCGAGCACCTGGCGGCGACGTTCGGCGCGGACGGCGTGGTCCTCGACCTGGGCTGCGGGCCGGGGACGGTGGCGATCCCGCTGGCGGCGCGGGTGCGCGAGGTGCTGGCCGTCGACCCGGAGGCGGAGATGCTGGCCGAGGGCCGCCGCCTGGCCGGGCGGGCGGCGAACATCCGCTGGCTGCGGGGCGACTCGGGGACGCTGCGCGAGCTGCCGGAGTTCGGGCACGTCGTCATGGGCAGGTCGTTCCACTGGATGGACCGGCGGGCGGTGCTGGCGGAGCTGGACGGGCTGCTGCCGCCCGGCGGCGTGGTCGCGCTGGTGGGCCCGCCGCGCCGCGTGGCGGAGGAGCCGTGGGAGCCCGCCATGCGGCGGGTACGCGACGAGTTCGAGGTCAACACCTTCACCGCGGCCAACACCTACCAGGCCACCGGCGTGCACCACGAGGAGGTGCTGGCCGGCTCGGCGTTCGGCGTCCTCGACCGGGTCCGCTACGAGCAGCGCCACACGTACGGGCTGGAGGCCGTGATCGGCCTGCAGCTCTCCTACTCCTACACCGCGCCCGCCCGCCTCGGCGACCGGCTGCCCGCCTTCACCGAGGCGGCCAGGCGGGAGTTGCTCGCGCTCAACCCCACGGGCACGTGGGAGCTGGTGTCGGTCACCGAGGTGCTGACGGCGCGACGTCCGCCCAGATCCCCATGATCTTCCACAGCCGCCGGGTGAGCCGGTTGACCAGCCCGATCTCCGCGCACAGCTCGCGCGTCCTGCCCACCGAGTCGCGCAGGTCGCGCCTGGCGGCGGGGTCGAGCAGGTAGACCTCGGCCACCACGTTCGCGGGGATGCGGAAGCGCCGGATCATCGGGCCGGGTGGCGCGAGCATGATCCGGGCCATCACGCCGAGGATGACGGGCGCGATCAGGCCCAGCACGAGCCGCCGGTACGCGGGCATGCGCGGCACCCGGTCACGGAGGTAGTGCCGGGCGAAGGAGAGGTGCCTGGCCTCCTCCGCGACGTGGATGCGCATGATCGTCTCCTCCAGCGGGTGGTGCACCCGGCCCTCCTTGAGGAACTTGCGCTGGACGTGGTCGATCGGGTCCTCGCCGCCCAGGACGAACACGAAGAACAGCTCGGTCGAGACCAGCGGGATCCAGGGCGCCACCTGGGCGATCAGTGACAGGGGGCCGGGCATGCCGCGGATCGGCATCCCCGTACGGTTCACGAACTCCTGGAACATCATCCCGTGATGTCCCTCTTCGATGGTCTCGTGGTAGACGTACCGGAACTCCGGGGAGCCGTTCGGGAGCCGGTAGGCGTAGTTGAGCAGGCCGCGCTTGAGCAGGTTCTCGAACTGCAGCCCGATCTTCATGGCCGTGGCCACCCGCCACAGCCCGATCCGCGCGCGGACCTCGGGCGAGCGGCCGCGGTACCAGGGGTGGCCGCCCAGCCGGTCGATCTCGGGCAGCTCCCAGCGCGGGTCGACGGGGTCCACGAGGAACTCGGGGTCGTCCCACGGGATGTCGCGGTAGGGCTCCCAGTGCTTGTCCACCGACGCCTTCGAGAGGCGTTCGATGACCGCCCGGTACGCGCTCCTGCTCGCGACCCGCCCGTCGTGCTCACCGGCGGCGGCGGCGGGGCTCGGTGCGGATGTCATCGCGTGCGCTCCTCTCCCTCGCCCAGCAATTGTACGAAGCATCCAATAGCGCTGGGAAGGGCAGGGTCACAGCTTTTCCGCGGGCACCCCCAGCTCGATCGCCGCCGCCGTACGGATCAGCGTGTTGACCTTGCGCCGTGACAACACCTTGGGGTGCGCGTGCGTCTGCACGGCCAGCCCGTCGATGAGCGCGAACAGCCGCCACGTCGTCCCGTCGGGATCGGCGCACGCGAACTCGCCGCAGTCGACCCCGGCCTCGATGATCCCGCGCATCAGCGTGCGGCCCCTGGCGTCGATCCGCCGCGAGGTCTCCTCCAGCTCGCTGCTGCGCATCGCCTCCGACCAGGCGTCGATCCACAGCCGCCAGCCCTCGGTGGGGATCGCGGGGGAGCAGAGCCGCAGCAGGGAGCGCAGGCGCTCCAGCGGCGTGCCCGAGGAGCGCTCCACGGTGGCGAGCGCGTTGAGGTGCAGGCGGGCGGCGTAGCCGAAGGCCTGCGCGAGCAGCCGCTCCTTGGTCTCGAAGTGGTAGAAGAGCAGCGCCTGGCTCACCCCGGCGGCCCTGGCGATGTCCAGGGTCCTGGTGTGGCCGAATCCCTGCTCCGCGATCACCTCGCAGGCCGTCTTCAGCAAGTCCTCGCGCCGTAATCGGCTGAAACCAGTTGTCACAGCGGGTAACTCTAATTTCTGATCACTAGTATTTGTAGGACAAAACGGGCACCGGCTGTCCCGGCGGAGGGGGTCCGGGCACGGTCAGATTCTCTCGTTCACCGACAGTCACGTTGATCATGGTAACCGCAGGCACCGATGCCTGTCGGTGGGGGTCAGGAAATCCGCCTCACTCTTCCCTTACCGGCATCCGTAGGACGAAACGGGCGCCAGTCTTGGAGTCCTCGATCCGCAACGTGCCCTGATGGAAGGCGGCGATCTCGCGGGCGATCGACAGGCCGAGCCCGGTGCCGCCGGCGTCGCGGTTACGCGCCGCGTCCAGCCTGGTGAAACGCCTGAAGACGGCCTCGCGGTACGCGGGCGCGATGCCGGCCCCGTCGTCGAGCACCTCCAGCACCGCGTCATGGTCGCGCCGCACGGTCACCGCGATCGTGTTCTCGGCGTGCCGTTCGGCGTTGTCCAGCAGGTTCGTCAGCAGGCGGGCCAGCCTGAGCCGGTCGCCACTGACCACCACGCCGGGCTGGAGCGAGGTGATGACCGTCTTGGAGCGCGGCCGGGTGGTCTCGGATGCGACGAGTTCGGCCAGGTCCACCGGCTCGGGCCGGCCGGGCTCGCCCGCGTCGAGCCGGGCCAGCGTGAGCAGGTCGGAGACGATGTTCTGGAGCCGGTCGAGGCTGCTCAGCAGCTTGCTCCCGGCCTCGCGCCAGTCGGTCTCGCCGGGGGTGATCAGCGCCTCCTCCAACTCGGCGCGCATGGCGGTGATCGGGCTGCGCAGGTCGTGGGAGGCGTCGGAGGCGAAGCGGCGCTGCTGCTCCAGCGCCTCCTCCAGGCGGGCGAGCGTCTGGTTCGCGGTCTGGGCCAGCGCCCTGATCTCGTCGGCGTTCTCGGGCACGGGCACCCGCAGTTTGATGTCGCTCGCGGTGATCTCGGCCAGGCGCTCGGTGATGCGGTTCACGGGTGCCAGTGTCTTGGCCACCACGCGGGAGACGCCGAACCAGGTCAGCGCCACCAGCCCCATGGACGTCCCGGCGAGGATGGCGATCGCGGCGGGGTCGATGTACCAGGGCGGTTCCGGGTCGAAGGCGTAGACGAACCAGTCGCCGTCCGTCATGTCCACCCGGAAGGAGACCACCGTCTGGCACTCGCCCTCGAACTCCGGACGCCCGCAGAGCCTCCCGGTGCTGCTCACCTGGTCGGGGGCGGGGACCAGGCGGCTCAGGCGCGGCGACCTGGTCAGGTTCGGGGTCGAGGAGACCACCCGGCCGTGCGCGTCCACCACCTGCATGCCGTTCAGTTCCATGCTCACCTCAGGGGGCAGGCGGTGGTCCTGGATCCGATGGGCGAGGCGGAGGGCGGAACCGATGATCTCCCGCGTACGGATGTCCATGATCGTGCTGCGTGCCGACCACAGCAGCAGGCCGGAGGAGGTGAGGCAGAGGATCGCCATGCCGACGCTGGCCAGCAGCGCCAGCCGCGCGCGCAGGGAACGGCCCACCCGTGTGATCACGCTAATCAGGTGACCACACGGGGTGCTCTCTCCCCGAATCAGCGGAGATTCCCTGACAAAGCAGGCTAAAGCCCGCCAGTTCGCTGCCCTATGCGGGCTGCGGCGACCTGATTAGAGTAAGTGAACACTGATGCCGAGGAGTCGATGTGAACCTTGCGGATTATCGACGTGCGGCCAGGGCCTGGCTGCGGGAGCACGCTCCGTCCGACGACCACCCGGAGGCCGGCGGGATCGCCCACGCCAAGGACTTCATGGCCCGGCTCCACGACGCCGGCTACTCCGGCATCACGTGGCCGAAACAGTGGGGCGGGCAGGGGCTGACCCAGGCGGAGGAGCGCGTGTTCGCCGAGGAGGCCCGCGACCACACCCTCCCCATCTACGTCTTCTCGATCGGCCTCGGCATGACCGGGCCCACCATCGCCGAGCGGGGCACCGACGCCCAGCGCGAACGGTTCCTGCGGCCGCTGCTGCGCGGCGAGGAGATCTGGTGCCAGCTCTTCTCCGAGCCCGGCGCCGGCAGCGACGTCGCCGGCCTGCAGACCGGGGCCGTGCGCGACGGCGACCACTGGGTCGTCAACGGCCAGAAGGTGTGGACCTCGGTCGCCCAGCACGCCGACTGGGGGCTGCTGCTGGCCCGTACCGACGTGGAGGCGCCCAAGCACAAGGGGCTGACCATGTTCGTGGTCGACATGCACCACCCCGGCGTCACGGTCAGGCCGCTGAAGGACATGTCCGGCAGGGCCAACTTCAACGAGGTCTTCTTCGACGACGTGACCGTCCCCGACGAGCACCGCGTGGGCGAGGTGAACGACGGCTGGAGCGTGGCCGTCACGACGCTGCTGCACGAGCGGCTGTCGATCTCGGCGGGCGTCGGCATGAGCGGGCAGCGGGAGAACCCGGCCTCGCTGGAGGCGCTGCGCCAGGTCGTCGACACCGGCGACCCGCTGGTCCGCGACCAGCTCGTCGAGCTGCACCTCCGCAGCAGGGCGCTGGAGCTGTTCAACGAGCGGCTGGCCCAGGAGACCAGGGCCGGGCTCTTCCCCGGCGCGCGGGGCAGCGCCGCCAAGCTGCTGCTGGCCGAGCTGACCCTGTTCCAGGCCGACCTGGCCACCCGGCTCGTCGGACCCGAGGCGGGGCTGGCCGGGCATCCGCTCGCCCGCGCGATCTCCACGGCCCCCGGCCTGGCGCTGGGCGGCGGCACCAACGAGATCATGCGCAACATCATCGGCGACCGCGTGCTCGGCCTGCCGCCGGAGCCGCGCGTGGACAAGACCGTGCCGTTCAAGGACCTGAAGGTGGGGACGCAGGCGTGAAGCTCGTACTCAGCCGGGAACAGCGGGAGCTGCGCGAGGCCGTACGCGCCTTCCTGAGCGCCGCCTCGCCCCTGCCCAAGGCCCGCGAGGGCTACGACCCGCAGGTGTACGCCCGCCTCAACGGCGAGCTGGGCCTGTCCGGGCTGATCGTCCCCGAGGAGTACGGCGGCGCGGGAGCGGGCCTGTCCGAGCTGGCGGTCGCCCTGGAGGAGACCGGCGCGGCCCTGCTGCCCGGCCCCTTCCTGGCCACCGCGTTCGCGGCGATCGCGCTGACCACGCCGGCCCCGGTGCCTGCCATTGTGCTCGACAAGGAGCTGATGGCCGGCATCGCCGAGGGCCGCGTCGCGGCCACGTTCGACAGGACCGAGGTCGCCCACGACGGCACGGGCGTCAGCGGCCGCCTCGCCCAGGTGCTGTCCGGCATGGACGCCGACGTGCTGGTCGTGCCCGCGCGCACCGGTGACGGCGTGCGCCTGGCGGCCGTCGAGCTGTCCGGGCCCGGCGTGACCCGTACGGCGCTGGAGACGCTCGACCTCACCCGCGGCCAGGCCGAGGTGGTGCTCGACCGCGCGCCCGCCCGGCTGCTCGGCCCTCTGTCCGAGACCGGCGTCGGCGAGCGGCTCTGCGTGGCGCTGGCCGCCGAGCAGCTCGGCGTCATGCGGGCCGCCCTCGACGCCATCGTGGCCTACGCCAAGATCCGTGTCGCCTTCGGCCGCTACATCGGCTCCTACCAGGGCGTCAAGCACAAGCTCGCCGACATGCACGGCAAGCTCGAACAGGCCGAGTCCATCGTCAGGTACGCCGCCTGGGCCGCCGACGAGTCGCCCGCCGAGCTGCCCGAGGCCGCCGCGCTCGCCCAGGCGTACGTGGGCCGCGCCTGCTTCGAGGTCTGCCGCGACCACCTGCTGCTGTACGGCGGCATCGGCTACACGTGGGAGCACGACGCCCACCTGTTCTACAAGCGGGCCAAGGCCGACGAGGTGCTGCTGGGCCCGCCGCGGATCCACCGTGCCCGACTCGCGCGACTGCTGGAGCTGTGATGGACATCAGCGGACTACCGGGCTTCTACGCGATCGCCGCCGCCGACCCCGGCCGTCTGGCCGTGATCGACACCGACGGCACCCGCACGGCGTACGGCGACCTGCTCGCCCGCGTCAACCAGGTCTCCCACGGGCTGCGCGCCCGCGGGCTCGGCACCGGGGCCGTCGTCGCGGGCGTGCTGCCCAACGGCATCGACGCCCTGGTCATGGTCATGGCGACCGGGCAGATCGGCCTCTACTACGTGCCGATCAACTGGCATCTGACGCCCTCCGAGGTGGCGTACATCCTCGACGACTGCGACGCGGAAGTGGTCGTCACCGACGCCGGGCACACCGTGCCGGGAGGGGAGGTCGGCACCGCCGGGCTGGCGGCCGGGCAACCCGCGCACGCCCCCGCCGACCGTACGGCGGGCGCCGTCATGTGGTACACCTCCGGCACCACCGGCTTCCCCAAGGGCGTGCAGCGTCCGCTGGCCGGGGCCGAGCCCGAGGCGATCGTGCCGCTGCACGCGTGGTTCGTCGGCGAGGTCGTCGACCTCAGGCCGGGCGACGAGATCCACCTGGTGACCTCGCCGATGTACCACTCGGCGCCGTGCGCGCACGTCCAGTTCGCGCTGCACCTCGGTCACACGGTGGTGATCACGCCCAGGTTCGACCCGGTGAACATCCTGGAGCTGATCGAGCGCCACCGGGTGTCCAACGCGATGATGGTGCCGACCATGTTCCACCGGATGCTGCAGCTCCCGCCGGACGTCCGGGCCAAGTACGACGTCTCCAGCCTGCGCCAGGTCATCCACACCGCCGCCGCCTGCCCGGTCGCGGTCAAGCGGCAGATCATGGAGTGGTGGGGCCCGGTGCTGTACGAGTACTACGGCTCCACCGAGTCCACGATCGCCTTCGCCGTCAAGCCGCACGACTGGCTGGCCAGGCCGGGCACCGTCGGCCGGCCCGCGCCCACGTTCGAGGCCAGGATCTGCGACGAGTCCGGCGCGGAGCTGCCGCCGGGCGAGCCAGGAACGATCTACGTCAAGTCGAGCCTGGGTACCTTCGAGTACCGCAAGGACCCCGGCAAGACGGCCGCCAGCATGATGGGGGAGTGGTACACGCCGGGCGACATCGGCTTCCTCGACGAGGACGGCTACCTGTTCCTGTGCGACCGGCGCACCGACCTGATCGTCTCCGGCGGGGTGAACATCTACCCCGCCGAGATCGAGGCCGCCCTGCTGGAGCACCCCGCCGTGGCCGACGTGGCGGTGATAGGGGCGCCCGACGCGGAGTGGGGCCACAGCGTGGTCGCCCTCGTGCAGCCCGCCGAGGGCGTCACGCCCGGCCCCGGGCTCACCGCCGAGCTGCTGGAGCACTGCGAACCGCGCATCGCCAGGTTCAAACGGCCGAAGCTGATCGAGTACCGGGCCGCGCTGCCGCGTACCCCGACCGGCAAGCTGTCGCGTTCGAAGGTCCGCCAGGACTACCTGGCGGAGGCGGGGAACACCAGCTCCTCGCTGTAACGTCCGCCGTCGCCCAGGTAGAAGCGGGTGGACAGGGTGCGATCGGCGGTGTCGAAGACCGTGCTCCACAACGTGCGGAACGGCACCGCCGCCTCCTCGGGCTGCCGGACGGCGCGCAGGCTGTCGCGTACGTCCTGGGACGACATCGTCACGCCCTTGCTGCGCTCGTACAGCGTGCGCAGCCGGGAGTAGGAGGCGAAGCTGCCCGGGGTGTCCTCCGGCAGGTTCATCGGGTCGCGGTGGCGGTGCAGCAGATGGTTGGTGACGCAGAGCGGGCCGTCGCCGAACTCGATGACGTGCTCCTTGCCGTCCCTGCCCCGCTCCCACACGAACGCCTGCCCGTTCGCGTCGGCCACCAGGTAGTGCAGGGGCATGCCGAAGTCGTACTGCTTGGCGCCCAGCAGCGCCTGCTTGGCCTGCTCCACGTTCTCGCAGGTGTCGACCAGGAAGCGGGGCAGTTGCACGCTGTCCAGCCCGACCTGCGGCGACATGTCCTCCGGCGGCGCGGCGCTCTCGAAGTCGGCCACCAGCAGCGTGACGGCCAGTCCGGCGGAGTTGATGCCGTCCATGCAGCCGTCGAGGGCCGACATCGTGATCACCGTGGCGGCGAGGCCCTCGTCGGGCACCGTCGTGATCACGTAGGGGCGGGCGGCCATGGGCAGCTCGCCCGGCTGGGGCTCGCCGCCCATGATCTCGCTGGTGGTGGTGGGGAAGAAGTCGTAGTTCCGGCCCACCCGGCCGTGGCCGTCGGCGGCGGCCGACGGGGGGATCCACATCGCGGAGCAGCCGTAGCCGGTGGGGACGAAGTTCAGGCCGTCGAGGGCCAGCTCGTCCTGGTCGGGGTCGAGGCCGAGGGCCTGCGCGGCGCCGTCCATGCGGGCGTGGTGCTGCGGCCAGTGCCGTTCGAACCAGGTCCGGCGGGCCCGGTTCACGACCGGGTCGCCCTGGGTGGGCGCCCAGCCCAGGCGACGGGCCTCCTGCGCGAGTGCCCTGCCGATCTCGTACTGGCTGCCGGAGAGGGTGAGATGGGTGACGAGCTGGAAGTCGGCCTTGCCGCCGGCCACGTGCGTCATGTTCTTCATGCCCCGAGCCTGGCCGGGGGCGCTGACCGGGCTCTTACCGGCCGCTGACCGGCCGCGGGTGACGCTCTGACCGGCTCTTACCGGCCGCTGACGACGCTCTTACCGGCCGCCTTCTGATCGTCCCGCTGCCCGGCGGTAGCGCTCCGACAGCCGCAGCACGTGCTCGGCCAGCTCGGGCGGGTCGAGCACCTCGAAGTCCACGCCGATGAACCCGATCCACACCGCCATCCCGTTCAGGTCGTCGCCGCCCAGATGGGCCAGGCAGGTGTGCTCGTCCACCGGCTCGACCTCCAGGCTCAGCGGCAGTGCCCGGATCTGCTCGGCCGGGGCGTGCAGCAGCACCCTCGCGCGGTAACGCCACATGGCGGTGCTGACGGCCCGCTCCACGTACGCGGCCACGTCGCCGTCGCCGGGCAGGTCGCGCGGGGTGAACCGGGGACCCGCCGGGGTGCGCGGGCTCATCCGGTCCACCCGGAACATGCGCCAGTCGTTCCGATCGAGGTCGTAGCCGACCAGGTACCAGCGCCCGCGCCGGTGCACCAGCCGGTACGGCTCCACGTCGCGCCTGCTCCGCTCGCCCTCGTGGGCGGTGTAGTCGAAGCGCAGGCGCTCGTGGTCGCGGGCCGCGTTCGCGATCGTGGTCAGCACGTCGGGAGGGACCGCGGGCGCCTCGCCGGGGATCTGGACCGTGTAGGTGTTGAGCGCGCTCACCCGCCGCCGCAGCCGTGACGGGAGCACCTGCTCCAGCTTGGCCAGGGCGCGTACCGAGGACTCCTCGATGCCCTCCACGCCGCCTCCGGCCGCGCGGCCGAGGCCCACCGCGACGGCCACGGCCTCCTCGTCGTCGAGCAGCAGCGGCGGCAGCGCGGCCCCGGCGCCCAGCCGGTAGCCGCCCGCGACGCCCGGCGTGGCGTGCACCGGGTAGCCGAGCGAGCGCAGGCGTTCGACGTCGTTGCGGATCGTCCTGGTCGAGACACCGAGCCGGCTCGACAGCTCGGGCCCCGACCAGTCGCGGTGCGCCTGGAGCAGGGACAGCAGCTTGAGCAGGCGGGCCGAGGTGTCCAGCATGCCCATCATTGTGCCTGTTAACGCGGCAGGTCCGCTTCCGCGTTGATGACCGGCCCGCGGCCGTTCCCGCCTGTCAGGGGAGGTCCTCGGGGAGGTCGTACGCGGTCTCGTGGCGGGGCTCGTACAGGGCCAGGCGTCCGCCGCCCGGCAGGTTGAGCGCGGTCAGCGCGCCCCAGGGCTGCTCGCTCACCGGCGCGGCGAACTCCACGCCCCGCTCCCGCAACTCGGCCATGGTGCGGTCGATGTCGTCGCACATCAGGTAGAGCTCGTGGATGTCCGCGCCGTCCGTGGGATGCACGGCGACCTCCGCGGGAGGCAGCTTGAAGATCAGCCGGCCGCCTCCCGCGTCGACGTTCGGGCAGCCGAGCACGTCACGAAGGAAGGCTTGGTCGGCCTCCGCGTCCCGGCTGAAAATGATCACATGGGCTCCGTTGATCACCCGTTCACGATACGCCGAACAACTTCTGAGCCTGCTGAATGACGACGATCACGGTCAGCGTGCCGAAGAACGCCACCGACCAGATCAGCGCCCCCAGCCGGTACGAGCGCACCCTGATGGCCTCCGGCAGCGACCGCCGGTTGAGGATGATCAGCAGGATCGAGTACACGAACATCATCACGGCCGCGAAGCACGCCGAGAACACCAGCAGGATGAGCGGCTGGTCCAGGCCCGCCAGCAGGATCCCGGTGCCGACCAGCGCCATCGCCCACACCACGAAGAAGTAGACGCGGTTCACCGAGACCGGCTTGTCGCGCAGGTAGACCGTCTTGATCGTGTCGGAGGCCAGCCGCGAGGTGTAGTCGACGATCCCCATGGCCGACGCGAACAGGGCCAGTGCCCCGATCACCCAGAACAGCAGCCCGAACCAGGTGCCGACCGTGTCCTGCAGCACCCGCCCCTCGGCCTCCAGGAACGCGATGCTGTTCTCCAGCCCAGGGCGGCCGAACACCGTCGAATAGGCCAGCATCGACATGAGCGCGATCGTCACGAACGACACCATGGCGAACGTCCACGCCTGCTCGACGTTCGCGAAGCGCCACCACTGCCGCCACCGCGCCAGGTTCTCCTTGGTCGGCGCGAACTGGAAGCCGGTCGACGAGACCGCCTCCTCGTGACCGGTGACCGGGCTGACCAGGCGCGGCACGTACTGGCCCATGCCGAAGCCCTTGTCGCGGATCCAGTTGCTCTGGCACAGGTTCTGGCCGCCGCCCGCTCCGGCGTACGCGATGGCGCCCATCAGCACCGCGAAGTCGAGCGGCGGCACCGGGAACCCGGCATTCACGGTCAGGCCCTTGCCCAGCTCCGCCCAGCTCTCGGCGCTGATCGCGACCAGGATCGCGACCACCACCAGCGCCGCCACGAGGGCGATCTTCACGAAGATCACCCGTTCCAGGACGGTGTAGATCACCGGGGCCAGCGTCAGGCCGAGCGCGATCACGATCAGCATGCCGATCGCGATCCACCGTACGGAGCCCTGGCCGGAGCCGGTCAGGTACGTCACCATCGTGGCGGACGTGGTCACCCAGCCCGGCCAGAGGTTCGAGCACAGCGTCATCACGACGAAGACCAGACCCCAGTGTTTCCACATGCGGCTGAACCCGGTCAGCGCCGTCTCGCCGGTGGCCAGCGTGTAACGCTCGATCTCCATGTTCAGGAACCACTGGGTGATGATGCCGATCGCGGCGCCCCAGATGAAGATCAGGCCGACCTGTGAGGCGATGTACGGCCAGAGGATGAACTCGCCCGACGCCAGCCCGACACCGGCGCCGACCAGGCCGGGGCCGACGATGCGCCAGGTCGATCGGGGCGGTTCTGGAAGGTCGCGGACGGCGACGGACGGTAGGACTCGCGCAGGAACGGTGGGGGTGAACTCCGCCATGCGGATCTCCTTGTTCGGCTTTCCTTTCCGCCACATTACAGAGACCCGAAATGCCGGTGGAATAGCCGGTCAACCACCAGTCCTCAATCCCATGCCCGTCAAACCCTCTGTCGATCAACGAGCAACGCGTCGGCCATCAACTCCCCTCCCGGGGAGAGGACACGCTCGCGCCGGCCGGCCCCTCCTCCAACCTCCCAAAGGCACAGGCCCGCGCCGCCCAGCCAGCCCTCCCGCCTCCCAGGTCGGCCACTCCTCCCGCCTCCCAGGTCGGCCAGTCCCCTGCCTCCCAGGGAGGGCACCCGGCCCTGCGCCGGTCAGCCAGTCCTCCAACCTCCCGGAGACGCAGACCCAGCCGCGCCGGTTCGGTCGGCCCTCTGCCTCCAGAGGGCGCAGGGCCGCGTCGGTCAGTGTCTTCTCCCTCCGGGGGCGCAGGGGGCCGTGCCGGTCAGTGGTCCTCTGCCTCCGGGGGTGCAGGGCCGCGCCGGTCAGTTTCTTCTCCCTCTGGGGTGCAGGGGGCCGCGCCAGTTCGGTCGGTCTCCTGCCTCTGGGGGTGCAGAGGGCCGCGCCGGTCATTGGTCTTCTGCCTCCGCGGGGGTGCAGGGCCGCGCCGGTCGGTCAGTCGCCTGGTGTGCGGCGGTTGCGCTGGTCGGTCAGTCGCCTGGTGTGCGGCGGTTGCGCTGGTCGGTCAGTTCCAGCTGCTGCCCCGGCCGTCTGGCTCCCCGTGCCTTTACTGGCTCCCCGTGCCTTTATCCACACTCGCCGTTGCCGGAGCCCGTCACACAGGTCCATGACCTGCATGGACACCTCTCCGTATCTTCGCGATCACCATGAGCTGGCAGCGCCACTCATGGTGGCGAGAGATTCACTACCTGTAGTCATGGTGAGTGCGCGTTCCGGCCCCGGAATGCCCGCTGACCAGGGAGGTTCTCATGCCGCTCGTCTTGACCGCCGCCCGCAGGCTGGTCGCGCTCGGAGTGTGCACGGCCGCGGCCCTCGCCCTGCCGTTCACCGCGCTGCCCGCCAATGCCGCGGCGGGAGCGGTGCTCATCATCACCGTCACTCCCCAGGCGGGCGGGGCGTACGCGATGCGCTTGACGTGCGACCCGGACGGCGGCGTCCACCCACGCCCGCGCGAGGCGTGCGCCGTGCTGCGCAGGGTGGACGGGGACGTCGAGGCCCTGAACGTCAATCCCGGACCGTGCCCGCTGATCCACGACCCGGTGGACGTGAGGGTGCACGGCCACTGGTACGACCGGCCGGTGTCGTACGTCGCCGAGTTCGTCAACCGCTGCGCACTGGACCGCAAACTCGGCCCCGTCATCTGATCCCGCTCACCAACTCACCACCTGTCACCCAGTGCGCTGACCCCGCTCACCAAGCCACAACCTGCCGTCCAGCGTGCTGACCCTCGCTCGCCAACCCACCACCTGCTGCCCAGTGCGCTGACCCCGCTCGCCAACCCACTACCCGTCGCCCAGCGCGCTGATCACTACCCGCCACCCACCGCGTGCCACCCAGCGCGCTGTCCGCCGCCCGCCACCCACCGCATGCCACCCAGCACGCCGTCCGCCGCCCGCCGAGTGCCGCCCATTGGGCGCTGACCGCCGCCCCCGCGTGTCGCCCGCCGAGCGCGGACCGCCGCCCAGCGGGCGCCGACCAGCAACGGCGCGACACCCTGCCTGCCCCGCTCTTCCCCCTTCCCCGAGCAGGGCACGCTCGCTCACGCCTGCCCGGCCCTGTCCCCAGGCCGGGCAGGCGTGCTTTACCCGCGAGCGCTCCCCGCCACGGCTCCCCGCCAACGCCCTCGGCTACCGGACCGCCTCGATCAGTGCGCGTAGCAGAGCCGTGCGGCCCGGCAGCTCGGACACGATGACGTGCTCGTGGTCCGCATGCGCCCCACCCCCCACGGCCCCCAGGCCGTCGAGTGTCGGGCAGCCGACCCCGGCCGTGAAGTTGCCGTCGGAGGCCCCGCCCACCGAGGCCGACGTCAGCGGCCCCAGCCCGAGCCCCGCCGCCAGCTCCTGCGCCAGCTCGAAGAGGCGGGCCGACATGGACGTCTCCAGCGGCGGCCGGTTGGGCCCGCCCAGGATCTCCAGGCGGGTGCCCGGCACGACCGGGCGCAGCGCGTGCATCGCCGCGTCGACCCGTTCCTGCTCGGCCAGCTCGGCCACCCGTACGTCGACCCCCACGGACGCCATCGCGGGCACCGTGTTGAGCGTCGAGCCACCCGACAGGACCGTCGGCGTGACGGTGGTCGCGCCCGCCCCGATGGCGGCGACGGCCAGGATCTGGTGAGCCAGCTCGATCCCGGCGTTGGCCCCCTTCTCCGGCTCCAGCCCCGCGTGCGCGGCCTTGCCGTGCACGTTGACCGTGTAGAGCGAGGTGCCCTTGCGGCCGGTCTTCAGCGCCCCGCCGTCGGCGCTGGCCTCCATGACGAAGGCGGCGGCCGGCCCGCGTGCGGTCTCCCGGATCAGCCGCGCCGAGGTGAGCGAGCCCACCTCCTCGTCGCCGGTGACCAGCAGCGTGACGCCGTCGAGGGAGTCGAGCCCCGCCAGCGCGTGGAACGTCTGCACCAGCCCGGCCTTCATGTCGAACACCCCCGGCCCCCGCGCCACCCCGTCGACCACGGACCACGGATGCGTGGCGAGGGTGCCGATCGGCCAGACGGTGTCGTGGTGCCCGAGCAGCAGCACCTTGGGGACGCCGAACGACCAGCGCAGGTGCGTGACGCCGTCGATCACCAGGAACTCCGGCCCGGTGCCGAGGTGGCGGGCCCCCACCGCGGCCACCACCTTCGCGCTGCGGGCGACGGCCTCCAGGTCACTGGAGAAGGACTCGCACAGCACCAGCTCCTCGAGGTCGCCGAGCATGCGGTCAGTCGCCTGAACGCTGCCGTCGTGGGTCATGACGCGAGCCCTCCAAGAAGAGACGCGAGCCCTCCAAGAGGAATGGTTCCCGCCGACGAACGAAGAACGGTCACGCCAGCAACTCCCCGAAGAAGCGGTGCACATTGCCGCCGATGATCTGCATGACGTGTTTCTCGGGCAGCCCCCGGGCCAGCAGCCCTTCGGTCACCAGGGGCAGCCCGGCGGGCCCCTCCAGCCCCGGCACGGCCTGCCTGGGATCGACGCCCCTGGTGTGAACGTCTTCGCAGCACGGCGGCGTCAGCTCGGCCATGACCTCGCGGATGAAGTCGGGGCCGAGGCCCACGTGGTCGACGCCCGCGACCGAGACGATGTGCTCGATGTGGTCGAGCAGGCGATCGAGCGTCATGTCCGCCTGCCGCTCGGCCAGGAAAGGGGCGAAGAAGTTGACGCAGATCACGCCCCCGGTGGCGGCCACGCCGCGGAGCTGGTCGTCGGTGAGGTTGCGGTGGTGGTCACGCAGGGCGCGGGCGGCCGAATGGGTGGCCATGACGGGCCTGGTGGCCAGCTCGAGCACGTGCGCGACGCCGGAGGCGCCCAGGTGGGAGACGTCGAACACGATGCCGAGCCGCTCCATCTCGCGCAGCGCGGCCACGCCGTGGGAGGTGAGCCCGCTGCCGGTGGCGTCTTCGCCGCTGCCGTCGGCCAGCGGGGTGCGGCCGAAGTGGGCGAGGGAGGCCACCCGCACGCCCAGCCGGTGCATGGTCGGGATCAGCTCGACGTTGGTGTCGAGGCCCGGCATGCTCTCCAGCGCCAGCACCAGCGCGATCCTGCCGTCGTCGAGCGCCCGGTCGATGTCGCCGGCGTCGAGACAGATCCGTACGCGGTCGGCGTTCGCCTCGGCCAGCACGTGCGCGCACTCGATCATGCGCAACGTCTGCCGCAGCGCGCCCTCGGGCAGGTGCTGATCGTCGATGAAGACGGGCAGCACCTGCAGATCGACGCCCCCGTCGAGCAACTGCGGCAGCCATCTCTCCCGGAAGAACGTGCCCCACTGCCGCGGCGGGCGCGCGGCGACCGCCATGAGCAGATCGTTGTGGGTGTCGGCCACGATCGCGCGCCGGTGCAGGGGATGCGTCATGCCTGGACGTTATCGCGAGGCCAGGACCTGCTCCAATGCGTCCTGGGTCCGATCTTTTCCGTACGACCGGGGTCGGATGCGGCGGGCGGCCGGTCCTACCCGGATCCGATGGCCCGGTAGGCCGGGCCGGGTGGCAGGGCCGTGAGCCTGCGGTAGAGCGTCGCGGGCCCCGGCCAGTTGTTCGTCACGCGGCCGTCGGCCGTCTTGTACCAGCTCCGGCAGCCCGCGCCCCACACCATCCCGGCCATCGACGCGTCCAGCCGCCCGCGCCAGGCCGCCATCACCTCGGGACGCACCTCGATCGGCCCGGCTCCTGCCAGGTACGGCAGGCAGGACATGACGTGGTTCACCTGGCACTCGATCATGAACACGATCGAGTTGTGCCCGAGGTTGGTGTTGGGCCCGTACAGCAGGAAGAGGTTCGGGAACCCCGGCACCGAGATGCCCAGGTACGCCTCCGCGCCGTCCTTCCACCGCTCCCGCAGCGAACGCCCCCCGAGCCCCACCACCTCCATCGGGACCAGGAACTCGGTGCTCCTGAAGCCGGTGGCGCAGACGATCGTGCCGACCTCGTACGAGCCCCCGTCGGTCTCGATCCCCTTCGCCGTGACCCGCGTGATCCGGTCTGTCACCAGTGACACGTTCGGCCTGGTCAGCGCCGGGTAGAAGGCGCTGTCGATGACGACCCTCTTGCAGCCGGGCGGATAGCGGGGCGTGAGCCTGGCGCGCAGCTCGGGGTCGGGCACCTGGTCGCGCAGGTGCCGCAGCGCCCGCTGCCTCAGCAGCCCCTCGCTCCACCCGCGGGCGAGCGCCGGATGGAGCGCGCCCTCGGCGTAGCGGAAGAGCCACTCGCGGTAGGCCCGCTGCAGCCCGGGAACGAACCGGAACGCGAGCCTGGCCGGCGGCCCGAACGCGGCGTCCGCCTTGGGGATGACCCAGTTGGGCGTGCGCTGGAAGACGTACAGGTGCTCGGCCCGCTCCGCGACGCGCGGGATGAGCTGGGCCGCCGACGAGCCGTTCCCGATCACGGCGACGCGCCTGCCGGTGAGGTCGTGACCGTGGTTCCAGCGGGCCGAATGGAACGAGACCCCCTCGAACTCCGCCATGCCCGGGATGTCCGGCAGGCTGGGCCGGTTGAGCTGGCCGACCCCCATGACGACCACGTCGAACGCCTCCGTGCGCGCCTCGCCGCCGCCGTCGGGGGAGGCGGTGGTGACCTGCCACTTCGCCCCGTCGAAGACCGCCCGCCGCACTTCCGTACGGAACCTGATCTTCCCTTTCACGTCGTACTTCTCAGCGCAGTGCTTGAGATAACCCAAGATCTCGGGTTGCTCGGGATAACGCCTCGTCCAGCTCGCGTACCTCTCGAACGAGTACGAGTACAGATGGGAGGGGATGTCACACCCCGCCCCTGGATAGCTGTTGTCACGCCACGTGCCCCCGAGGTCGTCCGCCTTCTCGAAGACGGTGTACGACCGGATCCCGGCGCGTTCGAGCCGGATCGCCATGCACAGCCCGCCGAACCCCGCCCCGACGATCGCGACGCTTGGTGCCATGCCGTCCTCCCGCAGGCAGAAGTCAGGATCCACTTACGGTACGCCGGGCCGCGCTCCGAGGACACCCCGCCGACTCGCGTACCGGTAGTCTGCGCAGGTGGCTGCTGTGACGTTGACGGACGTGATCGAGGTGCTCGAGGCGGCCTACCCGCCCGCCCGGGCCGAGTCGTGGGACGCGGTGGGGCTGGTCAGCGGCGATCCTGCCCAGCCGGTGCGGCGGGTGCTGTTCGCGGTCGACCCGGTCGCCGTCGTGGCCGAGGAGGCCCTCGAATGGGGCGCCGACCTGATCGTCACCCACCACCCCCTCTACCTGCGCGGCACCACCACCGTGGCCGCCACCACGCCGAAGGGCCGCCTGGTCCACAACCTGATCAAGAACGACGTCGCCCTCTACACCGCCCACACCAACGCCGACGTGGCCAATCCGGGCGTGTCCGACGCCCTGGCCAGGGCGGTGGGCCTGGTGGGCGACCTGGTGCCGCTCCAGCCGTTCCCCGACGACCCGTGGCGCGGGCTGGGCCGCATCGGCGACCTGCCGGAGGAGATGACGCTGGGGGAGTTCGCGGCGCGCGTGACCGAGGGGCTGCCGCGCACGTCCTCGGGGATCCGGGTGGCCGGAGACCTGTCCAGGCCGGTCGCGCGCGTCGCGGTGAGCGGCGGGGCCGGCGACTCCCTCCTCGACACCGCCAAGGCGGCGGGCGTCGACGCGTTCCTCACGGCCGATCTGCGGCATCATCCGGCCAGCGAGTTCGTGGAGTCGGGCGGGCCCGCGCTGGTCGACGCCGCGCACTGGGCGACCGAGTGGCCCTGGCTCGACAGCGCGGCGTCGATCCTGCGCGCCAGTGGCGTTACCGTTGAGACGCGTGTCTCCGCCACGGTCACCGATGCTTGGACAAGAGGATATTGATCATGAAAGCAGCCCCTGAGGCCCAGAAGCGACTGCTCGACCTGGCAGAGCTCGACTCCGTGATTGATCGGCTGGCGCACCGCCGCCGCACCCTGCCCGAGCTGGCCGAGATCGACGAGCGTTCGAAGACGTACGCCAAGCTGGCCACACAGGTGATCGAGGCCGAGACCGAGGCGGGCGACCTCGCGCGCGAGCAGTCGAAGGCCGAGAACGACGTCGACGCGGTGCGCACGCGCGCCGAGCGCGACCAGAAGCGCCTCGACTCCGGCGCGGTGACCTCGCCGCGCGACCTGGCGAGCCTCCAGTCCGAGATCGTCTCGCTGAACAAGCGGCAGGGTGACCTGGAGGAGGTCGTGCTGGAGATCATGGAGCGCAGGGAGGCCGCCGACACCAAGGCCAC
Organism: Nonomuraea sp. NPDC051298; assembly: GCF_055586305.1. Classification (NCBI taxonomy): domain Bacteria; kingdom Bacillati; phylum Actinomycetota; class Actinomycetes; order Streptosporangiales; family Streptosporangiaceae; genus Nonomuraea; species Nonomuraea sp. NPDC051298. The sequence goes on along the minus strand of NZ_JBVJIM010000001.1, from coordinate 910,197 downwards.
CGACCTGGTGGCCAAGCGCGACGAGGTCCGTTCCGCGCTGTCCACGGTGGAGGGGCGCCGAGACGCCGCGCTCGGCGAGATCGACACGGAGGCCGCCGACGTCCAGGGCCGCCGCACCGCGGTCGCCGGCGAGATCCCCGCCGACCTGCTCAAGCTCTACGAGAAGCTCAGGGAGCAGTACGGCGTGGGCGCCGCCATGCTGCGCGGCGGGCGGTGCCAGGGCTGCAAGGTCGCCCTGTCCATCGCCGAGACGAACGCCATCAAGGGCGCTCCGCACGACGAGGTGTGGCGGTGCGAGGAGTGCCGGCGCATCCTCGTACGCACCGCAGAGTCGGGCCTGTGACCTCCTACGTCATCGAGGCTGACGGCGGCTCGCGCGGCAACCCCGGCCCGGCCGGTTACGGCGCGGTCGTCAAGGACGCCTCCGACGGCCAGGTGCTGGCGGAGGCGGCCGAGGCGATCGGCGTCACCACCAACAACGTCGCCGAGTACCGCGGCCTGATCGCCGGCCTCCGGGCCGTGCTCGACCTGGCCGGTGACGGGGCGCGGGTGGCCGTACGGATGGACTCGAAGCTGGTCGTCGAGCAGATGGCGGGCCGCTGGAAGGTCAAGCACGAGGGGTTGCGCCCGCTGGCCGCCGAGGCCGGGTCGCTGGTCAGGCGGCTGCGGGTGACGGAATGGACCTGGATCCCCCGCGAACGCAACCAGCACGCCGACCGCCTGGCCAACGAGGCCATGGACGCCGCCGCCAAGGGCCTGCCCTGGAAAGCGGGCGGCCCGGCCGGTTCCGCAGGGGGCGGGGAGCCCGGCGGGGCCGCAGCCAAGGCGAGCACCCGCAAGAGACCGTCCGCCCAGCAGACAGACCTCCTCGACGCGGGCGACATCTCCGCGCTCTCCGCCCCCACCGCCTCCGTCGCCACGGCCCAGCAGACGGGCACCGGCACCCGGGCGGGCACGCGGGAGGGCACGCGGGAGGGCTCAGGCGCGGGCCTGGGCACCCGGACGGGCTCGGGCACCGGCACCGGCTGGGCCCCGCCCACGCGCGTGGCCACGTCGTTGCTGCTGCTCAGGCACGGCGAGACCGAGTTGTCCCTCGAACGCCGCTTCTCCGGCCGCGGCGAGGCCGAGCTCACGCCCAACGGCCTGGCCCAGGCGTCGGCGGCGGCCGTGAGGCTGTCGCGGGACCCGTACCGGCTCGACGTGATCGTCACCTCGCCCCTCACCCGCGCCCGCCAGACCGCGCAGGCGGTCGCCGAGCAGACCGGCCTTGAGATGGAGGTGTGGGACGACCTCAGAGAGGCCGACTTCGGCGCCTGGGAGGGCCACACGTTCACGGAGGTGCAGCGTCGTTGGCCCGCCGAGCTGGCCGCCTGGCTCGCCGACCCCGAGGCGGCCCCGCCGGGCGGCGAGAGCTTCGCCACGGCCGCCCGCCGCGTGCGCGCGGCCAGGGAGCGGCTCGTGGAGCGCTACGAGGGCAAGACCGTGCTCGCCGTCTCCCACGTGACGCCGATCAAGCTCATCCTCCGAGACGCTCTGCTGGCGCCGCTGGAGGCGCTCTATCGCATGCACCTCGACCTGGCGTGCCTGTCGCTGATCGAGTACTACGCCGACGGCCCCTCCGTCGTGAAGTCCTTCAACGACACCTCACACCTGCGCTGACCGCGCCGCCTGCCGCCTGGGAACCCCACCGTGCGGGGGAACGGCGTAAACTTTGATAACCTCCTCCAGACGAGTCGGCCGGGCGACCGCGTCGGGCCCACGGGCCCGCCGAGGAAGGTCCGGGCTCCACAGGGCAGGGTGGTCGGTAACACCGACCCGGGGTGACCCGCGGGAAAGTGCCACAGAGAGCAGACCGCCGTCAGACCCGGCCGGGCCTGACGGTAAGGGTGAAAGGGTGGTGTAAGAGACCACCAGCGCCCACGGTGACGTGGGCGGCTCGGTAAACCCCACCCGGAGCAAGGTCAAGAAGGAACGTCCTTCGGGGCGTTCCGCGCGCGACGTTCGAGGGCTGCCCGCCCGAGCCGCGCGGGTAGACCGCTCGAGGCCGCCGGCAACGGCGGTCCTAGATGGATGGTCGCCCCTTCACACGAAGGACAGAACCCGGCCTACAGGCCGACTCGTCACCCAATCCCGCTCTGACCTGGTAGAGAACGGGCGCTCCCCAAGATCAGGGCACATCAGTGATGATCCTGACGCCCTGTCGAGTGCTTCGGCATGGGCACTTCGCGCACCTACGCAGGTTCAAATCGGCCACGGACGTGGTTCCGCTGGAGGAAGGTCGGGACAGGGGCTCGGCACCGTGCCGCCGTGACGACGAGCGATGTGAGCCTCAAGTGACCGAACGGCCGGTCCGTGACGGTAGTGGAAGGCGAAGAGCTGCGGAACGTCGCCGTCAGGGCCCGGACGTTCGGGGTCAGCCCCATAAGCCAAAAGCACGGCGGTACATGCGGCGTTCAGCGGCTGTCGGGTCTGGGATGCTCCATCAGCTTCCATGTCGATCGCGTGCAAGAGTAAGGTCATGCCGGACCACACCTCATTCGGATCGGCACCGGCATCGAGTAGCCGAGTCAACTCCTCCAGGTCACCGTGCTCCACCGCCTGATGTGCCTGAGTCATCGGCTCGTAGGCTGCCGCTTCATGGTCCATGGCTGTGATCAAAGCAGAAAACCCATCACGATCCTTGGGCCGAGCATGGGGTCAGGGCGGAAGCGCGCCTCTTCGCCGGGCACTTCCAGGGAGCATCGCACCGCAAGACACGGCCACGAACCTCCCCGGTGTGGCGCCTGGTCCCGCCCGTGAGGACCTGAGGGCACTTTCTGGCGCTTGCGGGGAGGTGCCTGCCCTGGCGGATTCTGTCGGAGGGGCCTGTCACGATCTGCGGCATGATGACTGACTCACTGGCCCCGTTCCGCTGGCTGCAGGGGGAGGACTGCCCACTCGACGAGATCTACTCCGTGGCTTTCGTCCGCGAGCCTGATCCCGCCGAGGTGCTGCGCCGTTTCGGCTCCGGTGAGGGGAGGGAGATGAGCCTCGCCGAACTGACCTTGGAGGTCGGCGACTTCGTCATGGTGACGGGTGGCGGAGACGGCGGTGGTTACGTCGGGGTGGTGGCGGCGGGTGACTGGTGTGTGGCGGTCGAACCGTTGAGCTGGTCGGCGGTGATGGACGGGGTCCTGGCCCGGCTGTCGGTGGGCTCCGAGGTCGTGGCCGTCACGCGGCACGACTACGCGGACGACCACTTCGCCTACGCGGTCGACGGCGCCGTGGTCACCACTTTCGACCCGGTCACGCCGGACCGGCGCTATGGCGCCGACAAGGACCGGCTCAACCACCTCATGCGCGAGGTCGGCCTGCCCCCTGACGAGACCGAGGACGACGACGAGTGGGAGGCCAGGTGCGACGACCTGGTGCGGCACGGCTTGGCACGGGCGTTCGCGCTGGCGGCACGGCTGACCGGCGTGACGTTCACCGCCGATCTGCTGGAAGGCGCGCTGCTCGCAGGCCCGATCGCCAACTTCTACCAGGGAAAATCCGACACCGAGCCGGGTGGTGTTCCGGCATCCGGCAGTACGACGGGCGAAAGGGCGGACAGGCATGATCTTGCGGCGGTCCTCCGCCATCGCGACGCCTGAAGCGCGGGTCCGCGCTGTTGTGCTCCGCCAGGTGGGTGCTTGCACTCATGGCGTGGCTCCTGGCGCGGGTCATGGGCTGATGTTCGGTCTGCTGGGACAGTCGGCGGTCATACCCGGCTTTCACGTGTTCCGGGTTCGTGGGGGTCAGGGCTGAGGCCAGTCTGCGCGTGGGTGAGGTGGCGCTGTCGCTGACGCTCGGTCCCAGCACCGCGAGTCCGGACATCGGGGACGCCACCTCCGGTACGTCCAGCTCGATGCGGACCCCGGCAGCGGTTCTGCTGGACGGGGTCATGCAGGCCCTCGGAAAGCCCACCGAGGACACCAGCGACGGGTGAAGGCCCGCCCCGGCCGGGAGCTGCAGGTCCACGGCAGCGGTGTGCTCGCGCGGTCGCTGCTCGATGACTAGCGGGTCGGGCAGGCCCGTCCGAGCACGTGTGACAGCGCAGGGACGGGCGGCTCAGGGGCGAACGTGAAGCGGTCGACCTCGGACACGGCGAACCCGGCGCGCTCGATGGCCCCCAGCGTGTCGCGGTTGGGCCGGCAGCCTCCGGCCAGCCGCCGCCACAGCGGGACGATCACGTCCTCCAGCAGGCCCAGGGCCGGGTTGGGCGAGCGTACGTGCTCGTAGAAGCGCAGCTCGCCGCCGTCCGCGAGCACCCGTGCGATCTCGGCCAGCGCCCGCGGCTGCGACGGCACCGAGCACAGCACCAGAGACACCACCGCCGCGTCGAACGAGGCGCCGTCGGCGGGCAGCGCCTCGGCATGGCCGGACACCACCGACACGGGGACCGGCGCGGCCCCGGCCGCCTTCGCCGCCAGCGCGCGCAGCGTGTCGTCCGGCTCCACGGCGACGACCTCGGTGACCGCGGCCGGGTAGTGGGCGAAGTTCCGGCCGTTCCCTGCCCCGACCTCGATCACCTTCCCCGTGAGCCCGGCCAGCAGGCGACGGCGGTGTTCGTACGCGCCGCGCCGGTCGGCCAGCTTGGACGCCCGTTCGTAGGCGGCCGCGAACCGGGGATGCTGGAAGTCTGAGAGCTGTGCCATCGCGGTCCCTCCGAAGTGCCGTCCTTCCAGGATGCCGCCGTCCGGCCTCCGTGGGGCATTCTCGGGTCACCTTTTCGACAGCCCCCGTGGGGACCGTCTCGCTGACGCGTCCGACGGCCTCCCACGCCGCCGCCGGGGCACCGGCGGGGGCTCATTCCTCGCCGATGGCCACCCGGCGATCGAAGGTTCGCAGGGAGGGCGTGGCGCGCAGCGGCGGCACCATGTGCACGCGCGCCGAGCCGATGTCGAAGAACAGCCCCACCAGCTCCAGCTTGCCCGCCCGGATCTGCTCGTCCACCTTCCGGTACGTCCGCAGGTTCTCGAGCTGCTGCTGCACGTTCACCCGGCACAGCACGTCCAGCGCCCCGGGGTGCAGCCGGTCGCCCTCGGTCTCGATGAACGTGGCCAGGCTGTGGTCCCCGTGCCGCAACCACCGCCGCAGCCCCGGCAGGCTGCCCGCCTGCACCCCGCCGCTCAGCACCCCCGCCATCGCGCCGCAGCCCGAGTGCCCGCACACCGTGATCGTGTGCACGCCGAGCACCTGGGTCGCGTACTCGATCGCGGCCACCACCGAGTCGTCGTGCGGCTCGGAGCCCTTGCGCGGCACCAGGTTGCCGATGTTGCGCACCGTGAACAGGTCGCCTGGGCCGCTGGCCGTGATCAGGCTGGGCACGATCCTGGAGTCGGCGCACGTGATGAACAGGTGCGAGGGCTGCTGCTTGCGCGCCAGTTCGGTGAAGATCGGCCGGACGAGCGGCGCCGTACGCCGGTGGTATTCGCGCGCCCCCGCCGTGAGCAGGCACTCCGCCTGCCCGGCCGTGCCGTCGGGCGACGGTACGGACGGCGTCTCGCCATGGCGTCGGTGCGACCACGGCAGCCACCAGCGGTCGGGCGCTCTGGGCGGCGACTTCATGGGGAACGTACGCGCCCCGCTGGCCGCCAGCGCGTACCACTCGTCGTGCAGTTCGTCGATGTCGACGCTGCCGCCCATGCGCTCGTGGTCCAGCCGCCAGGAGTGGAGGGCCTCGAAGGCGCCGTTGTCCATGAAGTCGATGTTCAGGTCGAGGTCGACGGACGTGCCCGCGGGGATCGTCCGCAGCTCGTGCGTCAGCCGCGGCACCCCCAGGAACGTCAGCGACCCCGAGATCGTCACGTGCAACCGGCCCTCGCGGTCCTCGCGCTTGAGCACCGTCACCCAGGTCAGGCGGCGCAGCGCCAGCAACGCCGCCAGGGCCAGCCCGGCCAGCACCCCCTCGGCCAGCCCGAGCAGGATCACCGCGACCATCGTCACCACGTACACCGGCACCTCGCCGTGCCCGTGCACCTTCCTGACGTGGCCCAGGTTCACCATCTGCACGCCGATGAACACCAGCAGCGCCGCCAGCGCCTCCAGCGGGATCAGCGTGATCATCCAGCCGAACCCCATCGCGAACACCAGCACCCACACCCCGTGCAGGATCGTCGACCAGCGGGTACGCGCCCCCGCCTGCACGTTCGCGGTGCTTCGCACGATCACCCCGGCGACGGGGAGGCCGCCGAGCGCGCCGGTGACCATGTTGGCCACGCCCTGGCCGGTCAGCTCCTGGTCGAGGTCGGCCCGGCGGCCGCCGTGCATGCCGTCGATCGCCACCGAGCACAGCAGCGACTCGCACCCGGCCAGCAGCGCCACCAGCAGCACCGCGGCCACGACCAGATGCCAGTCACCCTGCGGCAGCACCGGGAACGCCCAGTCGCTGAACCCCGCGGACAGGTCCACCCGCGTGACGTCCCAGCCGAACGCCCACGCCGTGACCGCCGCCACCGCCAGCGCGGCCAGCGGCGCGGGCACCGCCTTGATCCGCTTCGGCAGCCGCGTCCACAGCGCCAGCACCGTGATCGTGAGCACGCCCACGGCCACCTTGTGCCCGTGCAGGTTGGCGATCTGGCCGGGCAGCTCCAGCAGGTTCGCCACGGCCGAACGCTGCGAGCTGCCGCCCAGCACGATGTGGAGCTGGGCCAGGGCGATGATCACGCCGACGGCCGCCAGCATGCCGTGGATGACCGCGGGTGACACCGCCAGCGCCGCCCTGGCCGCCTTGAACACCCCCAGCACGAGCTGTACGGCCCCCGCCAGCAGGGTGATCATGCAGGTGGCCCGCCATCCGTACGTGTGCACGAGATCCACGACCACCAGCGACAGACCGGCGGCGGGGCCGCTCACCTGCACGGCAGAACCGCCCAGAGCGCCCGCCACGATCCCGCCCACCACGGCGGCGATCAACCCGGCGGCGAGGGGCGCTCCGGAGGCCATCGCGATGCCCAGGGAGAGGGGCACCGCGACGAGGAAAACCACGAGCGAGGCGGGCACGTCATGCCGGAGGGTGCTCAGCCAGCTACTCTGCGTGTCGCGGAACATGGACCAAACCCTATTGGCCCCTCGACCCCGCTATACGGGGGCGTCACGCGGGTTTTACGGATTAATGGGTACTAAAGATCACCGGTAGTAGTCGTGCGGATAATCCGGGTCGGAGGCTCGCCGATGGCTGCCCCGGCCGCCGTTGTCCGCCTGCGGCTGCTGTCCGTCGTACGCGGGCCAAGCCGCCTGCGCCCCGCTGCCGCCGCTGGGCGACGGTGAGGGCGACGGGGGCTCGGGCCAGCCGGCGGCGCCAGGGCTGGTGGTGACGTCGCCCGTCTCGTACGCGCCCGCCGCGAACGGGGACGGCGCGGGCGCGGGGGCCGACAGCGCGTCGTAGTTGGACACCGTCCGGCCCGGCACGGTCGGGGTGCCGGTGGCGGGGGAGGGGCCGGTGAGCGGGTCGGCGTCGTCGGCCACGGCCCAGCCGGAGCGCACCTCGTACGAGGCGGGGTAGGACGACGCGCTCGCGGCGGGCTGCTCGAAGGCGGGCCAGGAGCCCGCCGGGCCGTACGGGGGGGTGGCGGGGGTGGGGTCGTCGAAGATGTCGGGCGCGGCCGCCGCCCAGGAGCCGGACGTGGTCGCCGCGGACGAAGGGGTGCCGGGCTGGCCGGGCCAGGTGGTGTCGAGCGGGTCGCCAGAGCCGGTACCGGCGCCGGCGCCGGCGCCGTAGGCGGGGAACGGGTCGCTCGTCGGGGCCCCGTGCAGGGGCGAGGCGGGGACCGCCGGGAAGCTGCCGCTGGAGGTGGGGCTGACCGCGGGGAAGGAACCGCTGCCGGTCGTGGCCGGGGTGGCGGGGTAGGAGTCGCCGCTCGCGCCGTACGAGCCGCCGCCGGCCCTGCCGGACGAGGAACCCGTACCCGAGGAGTAGGAGCCACCGCCCGTGGCGGGGAAGGCCCCGCTGCCGCCGGCCGGGTAGCTGTTGGACGACACGCCGCCGGTGGTGGTGGCGGGCGCAGGGCTGTTGGACGTCCTGCTGTTGGACACCGTGTTGCTGGACACCGTGTTGCTGGACGCGGCGGTGCCGGATGCGGTGCTGCCGGACGCCGTTCTGCCGGAGGCTGTGCCGCCGGACGTCACGGGGGCGGGTCGCGTGGCGGGGGCCGGCTCGGGGCGCGTGGGCGCGGGCACCGGCTGGGCGCCAGGGGCGAGGATGCTCATCACGTCGGTCGGGGCCGCGAACGTCATGGTGCGCTGGTCGGCCATGGCGGCCTGGGAGGGGGTGGCGCGTTTGTGCGGCTCGACCAGGTCGGCGAGGCCGGCCGCGGGGGCGGGCTGACGCTGGGGGAGCGGCGCCTGGACCGTGGTGGCGTTGGGGTCGGCGGCGGACGCGGTCGCGGGCTGCGGCTTGGCCTTGCGCCCGGAGCGGGTCGCCGGGCGCTCGGTCTTGCGCTCGGACGCGGCGGTGGCCTGCCGCTCAGCCGGACGCTCGCGCTCGGCAGCCGGACGTTCGCGCTCTGCGGGACGTTCGCGTTCGGTGGGATGCTCGGTGGGACGCTCCCGCTCGACCGGACGGGACGCGCCCTTCCTGGCCGCCACGGTGCCGCCGGCGCCGAAGCCGCCCTCCTCCGCGTCGCTGCGGATGTTGGCCCAGAACGTCTCGTCGTCGTCGTCATCGTTGCTCGGGTTGCCCCACTCGTCGACGCCCCGGCGCCCCCGCTGACCGGTGCGCACCGGTTTCTGCTTCGGCTCGTCTATGGGGCTGAAGTCGGGGCTGAAGTTGTTCATCCGAGGCTCGTGCGCCGCGAACTGGTCCGTGGAACGCGTCTGGGTCTGCTCCTCCTTCTCGGCCATCTCCTTCAGCCGTTCCGGAGGGAGCGAACTCTCCCTGCGGTTCATCGAACGCATGCCCAGTGCCACGACGACGAGCACGAGGAGCACGACAGCGACCAAGCTCACTACGACCGCGATCATTGCACCACCCTCAAGGCCATGGCCTCCCTCTTGCACCGATGAGATCGCGCGGCCATCGACGCGATCTGCCCCCTTTGATCACCAGTGCCTAACGATTGGATCTGATTGTGTCGGACCACTATGAGAGTTGTCACACCCTACGTGAAGAATTGGTACACCGGCACTACATGTCGTGTTGGCCCGCTCACCCGGTGGTCACCACCGTGAGTCGGCCGCGGGCGATGGTCATGTCCGCGATCTCTTTCAGGACCTCGGAGAGCTCGGCGCTCTTCGCGGGGTTGACCTTGCCGTTCAGCGTGTAGACGGTGAACCGGTAGCTGGCCCCAGGTTCGCAGGGGGGCTCGTAGCCCACCTTTCCACTGGTCACCTTCGCCTGGCCGGTCCCTTCCGGGGGCTCGGCGGCGGCGTTGGGGCCCAGCTCGGTCGTGGTCGCCGGGATGTTGAAGAGCACCCAGTGCACGGCCGGAATCGATGACGTGTGGCTGTCGACCACGATGGCGATCGACTTGGCCTCGGACAGAGGCTGGCTCGACCAGCGCAGCGGCGGGCTGCCCTGGTCGCCGCGGCAGGAGTATTCGCGGGGCAGCGGTTTGCCCTCGGCCAGCTCGGGACTCGCGACGTTGACCTCCGCGAGGTCCTTCGCCTGGGACCTGCCGACGAAGCCGAGGGCGGCACAACCCGACAAGCTGAACGCGACGGACACCGCCGTCACGGTGACGGCGATCCGTCGCACGAGTGATGCCGTGTTACACAGCCCCATGCCGGACGATGCTACGCGGCTCTCGGCGATGCGCAGACCGTTTCTCGATGGTCGGTGGTCGGTAAAGGATCCGAAAACCGCCGGAATGACGGCATCCGGGTAGTGAAGTTGGACACAACGGTGGCCTCCGAGACGCTCTGCGGGCCTGGATCCGGCTGTACCGAGGAGAGTTCCGCGGCCTGCGGGTACGCCGCGGATGGGGACGGGCGGGGGCTGACGCGTTCCACTCCGGCAAAACGGACATTGGTTTCGGACGCGCCCACGCCACAAAAACCAGGTGCGCCTGATCGGTGGTGACGCTAGGGGAGCGAGGAGCGGTGAGATCTCCGGTTTCCTGCCATGGGATGGCGGGATGCGCGCCGCGAGAGGGCGTCGCCCTCGTGACCGGCATGACCGTGTACGACGAGGGCGTGCGACGACGGTGTGTGCAGGGTGGCGTGCGGGGGTGGTGTGCGACGACGGTGTGCGGGGGTGGTGTGCGGGGGTGGTGTGCGGGGACGATCTGCCGCGGCGACGTTGTGTGACGGTGTTGTGTGGCGACCGTTGTGCGACGACGTTGCGTGACGGTGGACGCGGACGGCGGCTGCCACGTTGCGTGAGGCGCTCGCGCTGTGGTGCGGTCACGCGCGCTGGCCGGGCCTGGCTGGCACGAACGTGGCGCCGCCGACGTGGCCAAGCTCGACAGCCTGCGGCCGGCCGCCACCGAGCATGGCACCGGGTCCTCCGAACAGTTGGCCGACACGCCGGGACGCCCCGCCGATATTTGCCGTGCCGGAGCCCGTGCTGGACGCCGTGCTGAGATGTTGGGCCGGATTTACCGCGCCGGGTCCTGGGCCGGGTCCTGGGCCGGGTCCTGGGCCGGTCCTGCGCCTGGTTCTGTGCCGGTCCGTGTCGTCGGGCCGGTTCGCCGTCGCTTCGGCAGATCGATTGCCGGGTTCGCACCATAAGCTGACCCTGTGACGTCATCTGGCCCCTTGCGCGATCCAGCGAACCGCGTCTCGCCCAAGGCCGTCCGGCTGTGGTTGCTGGAGTCGCTGGTCGCGTTCGCGTTCTTCCTCGGCGGCGCGCTGCTGGTGTCGCGGTGGGTCGGCGGGAGCGGCTGGGCGTGGGTGCCGGAGTGGTTCGCCCGTGACCCCTGGCTGCTGCCCGCTGCGGTCGTGGTGCTGGTGCTGCCGTTCCTGGCGGCCGAGCCGTTCGTACGGTACGCCGTACACCGCTGGGAGCTGTCTGGGGACGTCGTCTACGCCCGGTCGGGCTACCTGACCAGGGAGTGGGTGTTCGTGCCCGTGAGCCGCATCCAGACGGTCGACAAGGGCCAAGGGTGGTTCGAGCGGATGCTCGGTGTGGCCACGCTGGAGATCCGTACGGCATCCCATGCCGGGTCCTCGACGATCAAGGGACTCGACTACGGAGTGGCGGCCGGGCTCGCCGAGCAGCTCGCGCGGCGGGCCGAAGAGCTGAGGGACGACGCGACGTGACCGGCCCCCACCCGGACGACCCCCCACCCTCCCAGGAAACCCGTCCAGGACCGCCGCAGTACGGCCCGTGGGAGGGCGCCCCGCCGCACTACGCCCCGCCGCAGTACGCCCCGGGGCAGGCGGCGCCGGTCGCGCGGGCGCCGCAGCACCTCAGCCCCAAGCTCCTGCTCATCGACCCCGTACGCATGCTGCCCTCCCTCCTCCTCCCCCTGGTCGGAGTCCTGTTCGTGGGCGGCTTCTCGGCCAGGTCGTACGGCTTCGCGGCGGTGGGCGTGGTCGGCGCCGTGGTGTTCTCGATCATCAGGTGGGCCACCTTCACCTACGAGGTCGTCGGCGACCGTCTGGAGACCAAGCGGTCGCTGGTCAGCCGCTCCATCCGGACCATTCCGCTGGATCGGATCCGCGGCGTCGACGTGTCCACCCCGCCCATGCACCGGCTGCTCGGCCTGGCCGTACTGAAGATCGACACAGGAGCGAGCGGCGACGAGGAGGAGGCCAAGCTCGACGGCGTCACCCGCGACGAGGCCGAACGGCTCAGGACCCTCCTCCTGCGCCGCACCGCCGAACCCGAGCCCGAGCGGGAGCAGACGGCCGACGCCGCGACGCCCGCCGGCCCCAGGGAACGGCCCATCTTCCGCGTGCCCCGCAAATGGCTGCTGTACGGGCCGCTGTCGGGCGCGTACCTGCTCACGCCCTTCGCGTTCGCCGGTGGCGCGGTGGGGCTGGCGTTCCAGCTCGGGGACAACTTCGGCATCAGCGGGGACACCGCCTGGAGCGCGGGGGAGTGGCTGTGGGAGCACCCCTACTTCCTGCTGGCCGTGGCGGTGCTGCTCGTGCTGGCCATGCCGTTCGCGGGCGGGCTCATGTACGCGATCTTCAACTGGGACTTCCAGCTCAAGCGCCGTGACGGCTACCTGGTGGCGGAGCGCGGGCTGGTCAACCGGCGCAGCGTGTCGCTGGAGTCCCAGCGGGTACGCGGCTACGAGATCGTGGAGGGCCTGCCAGAACGCTGGGCCGGTGTCGCCCGCGTCTGGGCCATCGTGACGGGGCTGGGCGACTCGGAGACGCGGGGGCAGCTCCTGCCGGACGTGCCGCGCGAGGTGGCCTTCCAGGTGACCGGCGAGGCGGTCGGGCCCTACCGCGGCCCGCTCAGGGCCCACCCGCCCGTGGCGCGCAGGCGCCGCCTGTTCCGCGCAGTCTTCCCCTGGCTGATCGTGGCCGTGCTGAGCGCTGCGGCGGTGTGGGCCACCGGGTCGATCCTGTGGTGGACCCTGCTGGTGTTCGCGCTGCTGCTGGCGGGCGTCGGGGTGCCACTGGGGCTCGACAGGTACGCCTCGCTGGGCCACGGCTACGACGGCGTCCGGCTGGCGGTGCGGTCGGGGTCGTTGCGCCGCGCCCAGGCCGTGGTCGAACGCCGGGCCGTGGTGGGCTGGCGGCTGCGGCAGACCTGGTTCCAGCGGCGGGCCGGGGTCCTCACGCTGATCGCGGGAGTAGGAGCGGGGAAGGGCGGCTACTCGGCGATCGACGTGTCGGTGACCGAGGGGACGGCCTTCCCCACGGAGGTCACGCCCGAATGGCTGGCCCCGTTCCTGGAACGCGGCACCCCCTGACGCGGGGTGGCCGCGGGCCTCGTGGCGTGCGGCGTCCCGTCCAGGGCGTCCTGGCGTGGGTGGGAGCGGCGGTCAGTCCTGGCGGCGGGCGCCGAACATGATCTCGTCCCACGTCGGCACGGACGCCCGGCGACCCCTCGACCCCTTGCGCGCCTGGCGGGCGGCCGGAGCGGGCGGAGGCGACGGCACCGGTACGGGCGGCTCCTCCTTGACCTCGTCCTTGCCCGTCCGCGCGGCCGGGACCGCCGGGGCGGGCTTCGGCTTCGGCGCGGGACGCGGCGGCCTGGCCTCCGCGGCGGGCTGCTCGGGCTCCCGTTCGCGCTGAACGGCCTTCTTCTCGACGACCTTCTCGACGACGACCGGCTGCTCGGCGACGGTTCGCTCGGTGACCGGCCGCTCGGTGACCGGCTGCTCGGTGACCGGCTGCTCAGCGATTGGACGCTCGGCGGTCGGCGCGGTCGGCTGCTCGGGAGCGGCCGGTGTCTCGGTGGCGGTGGGCTTCCCCGGCGTGGGCGACGGCGTGGGCGAGGCAGGCTCGGCGGCGGTCTCGGCTGGGGTCGTCACGGCCGTGACGGTCGTGCCGTCATCGGTGCTCTCCGGCGTCTCCGGCTTGTCGGCCTTCTCGGCGGTCTTCTCGACGGTGTCGCGGGCCTCGACGGTCTCCGTCTCGGAGGTCTGGGGCGTGGGAGCGGCGGCCGAGACGGTCTCAGCGGACGCGGGCGTCGCATCGGGCTCGGTGACCGTGGACGCGGCAGCGGGCTCGGCGGCGGTGGATGCCGCAGTGGGCTCGGCGGCGGCGGACGTCGCGACGGGCTCGGCGGTCGTGGACGCCGCGGTCGGGTCGGCGGCCGTGGATCCCGAAGCGTGCTCGGCGACAGCGGCGTCAGCGACGGACTCCGTGGTGGTCCTCGCGACGGACTCCGTGGGCGTACCGGCGGCGGTCTCCGTGGCCGCCGTCTCCGGCTGAGCGGCGGTGGTCGCCGCCTCGGCCGGTGAGGTGGTAACGGCTTCGGCCTCGGGCTCCGTAACGGGCGCGGATTGCGCGGGCGCGCTCGGCAGGGCGACGGTGGCCGCATGCTCGGCAACCGTCTCCGGCACCGTGGCCTCCGGGACCTTGGCCTCCTGGCGCTGCGCCTCTTGGACCTGCGCCTCGTGGACCTGGGGTCCGGCCTCCGACACGGCATCCGCACGGGCGGCGGGCTCGGTGACGACGGCGGGCGATTCCGCGACCGCAGCCACCTCCGCGACCGCAGCAGCCTGCGGAGTGGCGGACGTGTGCGGGGTGGTGGACGCCTGAGGCGTGGTGGACGTCGTGGTGTGCTCCGGGACCGGCGTCACGGTGGCGTCCGGCGTGGGCTCGGTGTCCTGCTGCGGCGTCGAGGCGGCCGTTGCGGCGGGTCCGGTCGGAGCAGTCGACGCGGCCGGTGCGGCCGACGCGACGGATGCAGGCGACGCGACGGATGCGGTCGACGCGGCCGGTGCGGGCTCGGCGGTCGGCTGACCCGCCATGGCGGCGGTGCCCTGGGACGGTGTGGCGGCGGGCTGCGCCCCGGTCACGGCGGCGGCGTCCGCGCTCGGCGCGGTGGCGTGCTGGGCGGGTGCGGCAGCGGGCTGCGCCCCGGTCGTGGTGTCGCCGCTCGCTACGGCGGTGTGCTGGGCCGACGCGGCGGAGGGCTGTGCTTCGGTGGTGGCCAGGTCGCCGCTCGCCACGGGGGCGCTCGCCACGGGGCCGTGCGGGGTTTCCGGCGCGGGTACGTCCCTGGCCGTCACGGCGGTGGTGTCCTGGGACGGCGTGGTGGGCCGGGCTTCGGGCGCGGTCCACTGGCCGGTCGGCGCGGGGCTCGGCTGGGGTGGCGAGGCGGTGGTCGGCTGGGCTGGGGCGGTGGTGCTCGGCTCGTCCTGGGCGACGGCCGACGTCTCCATCGGCTGCGCGGTCTGCCACTCCTGGGCTGCCGGACGGTGGTCCTGCGCGGCCGGACGATCGTGGGCGGCCGGGTAGCCCTGAGCGGTCGGCTCGCTCTGCGCGAGGGGACGCGTGTCGGCGGTGGGCGTCGCCTGCGCGGCAGGGGAGGGCGTCGGCGCGACCGGGGCGTCGAGGCGGGCGGCCGGCGGCTCCGGGCGCGCGGGCGGCCGGTCACGGTCGGCGGCAACGGTCGGCTGCCCCACGGCGGGCCGGGTGAAGTGCGGGGCTGCCGGGTCCTCGCCACCAGGGCGGGCGGCATGCGGGTGGGCCTGGTTCTCGCCACCGGGACGGGTGGGGTGCGGGCTGGGCACGTCCTCGGCGGCGGGCCGGGTGGCGTGCGGGTGGGCCTGGTGCTCCCCACCAGGACGGGTGGGGTACGGGTGGGGCTGGTGCTCCCCGCCTGGGCGGGTGGGGTGCGGGGCGGGTGGGTCCTCGGCGGTGGGGCGCGGGGTGGCCGGGGCGTAGATGGAGTCGGTCTCACGGTCGCCGGTGCGTCCCGCGCTGAAGTCGGGCAGCCACGGCGAAGTCCCGCCACGGCGGGACGAGGTGTCGCCTGGGCGGGTGTAGCCGGTCTCGCGGGCCGGTGGCTCGTGGCGGAAGGGCTCCGGGGACGGAGGCTCGTGGCGCGGGCCGGGGTCGCGGTCGAAGGGCGTCTCGCGTGACGGCAGGTCGGGCGCCCGCGTGTACGCCGTCTCCGGCGACCTGGGCGGCGGGTTGTAGCCGACCGCCGGCTCCTCGGGCTCGCGCCGCACCACGGACGGGAACGGCAGCGCGTCGGACGGCAGCGGCGGCACCGGCTGCAGCTTGGCCACCCGGGGCGCGAACGGCGTCACCGTGGTGTCCTCCACCACGGGCGGCTCGGGGTCGAAGTCGGCGGCCGACAGCCGCAGGGCCTCGTCGTCGTGGGGCGTCACGTGGCGCTTGCGCGGGTCGAAGAGCCACTCGGCGTGGCGGGTGTGACCGTTCCAGACGTAGCCGAGCTTGACCCGCCAGAGGCCGTCGTCGCGCTTGGCGGAGTCCCAGTCGATCTCGTCGGCGGGCACGCCGCGCCTGGTCAGCCGCTCCGCCACGAGGTCGCCGAGGGTGGGCCCTGGCGCGGACTCGCCGGGCATGCGTACGGACACACGTTGCGCCTGCTGGGCGACGTATTCCCGCTCCTGCAGCACCGGCCCCTCGAACCAGCGGACGCGCTCGACCGGGATCCCGGCGGTCGCGGCGATCTCCTCGGCCGTCTCTCCGGCTCGGATGCGGGCCTGGATCTCCTTGGGGCGCAACGGACTCTCCACTTCGATCTCGTACTGGCCGAGACGGGAGAAGTTGCCGCGGACGGCAGCACGGAGCCGGTCGTCCACGGGAAGGGTGAAGCGCGTGCCCCGCCCGGCAGTCGCCAGCACGAGGTATGTGCCGTCCTCACTCACCGCGACGAGTCGGAGCTCCTGCATGCGAGTCCCTTCGTCAGCGTCGCCATTCTTCCCCCGGACCCTTGAGTCTCTCGCGTGTGCCGGTTGCCTGCCAGCACCGTACCCGGCATGTCCGAACATCGCCTTCCTGGGATAGCCCCGGGGTGATGTGACGCCGGTCACATTCGAGTTGTCCATTCCTCTAGAGCCCGCCGTTGCGCATGAGGAGGT
This sequence comes from Nonomuraea sp. NPDC051298, assembly GCF_055586305.1. NCBI lineage: Bacteria > Bacillati > Actinomycetota > Actinomycetes > Streptosporangiales > Streptosporangiaceae > Nonomuraea > Nonomuraea sp. NPDC051298. Next base: position 893,773 of record NZ_JBVJIM010000001.1, on the reverse strand, counting down.
TATTTGGCCCGGACGGGTTCTGGCGAATCGCGCCCCGGGCGGTTCCGCAGTTGAGCCGGGACGCCAGGGCGGCGGGACCTGCGTCCGGGTGAAGCTCCAGGTGACGGGCGGCGGCCGCGGCCAGGTACGGCGCGTGCCCGGAGAACGCCCGGCCGTCGGACGTGACACGGCAGGCGCCGCCGTCGGTCGCGGTCACCACGAACACCCCCGACTCCGACAGCGACCCGGCGGCCCTGGCCAGGGCGGGCGAGTCGGCGCCGTCGAACGACAGGGTCGCCACCGAGGGGCCGCGGGCGTGCCGGTGCACCCAGTCGAGCCCCGCCAGCACGTCGGCCAGCGTGCCCGAGCCGCCGCACCCGAGCACCCGCACCGAGGCGATCCCCGCCTTCGGCGCGCCGTCGTGGGCGCGGGAGGCGAGGCGGGTACCGTGGCCGCCGCAGTCGCGTCCGGTGCCGCCGGTGGCGTCGAAGGCGCGCCAGGCCCGGTCGCCGAACTCGTCCCGGCGCACCGCGACGCCGCTGTCGACGACGTACATGGTGACTCCGGCGCCGCTCGCCCGTCCGCCGGACGGACGGGACGGGCCGCGGCCGGCCATCGCGTGGATCTCGCGGTCCGGCTCGATCGTGCGCACCCGTGTGTCGGCCCGAAGCTCGGCCAGTTCGGCGGGGGTGAGGAAGGTCGCGAACCCCGGCAGCGCCGAGGTGTAGTAGCGGCGTACCCGCCAGCGCACCTCGCCGACGAGATCGCGGGCGGCCACCCGGTCACGGGCGGTGACGATGTAGGACCGGGCGGGCTCCACCGGGGCGGGGCGCAGGGCGAGTCCTGAGGCGGGCGTCATGGCCAGGGGTACGGCGGTCGTGGCGGCCGTTGCCACGGCCGCGGCGAGATACACGGAGGGCAGGCCGAGTCGTCGGGGCACGAGTTACAAGGGTGCCTGTCATGCAGGTCACAGGAACAACGGGACACGCACTCGCGTCTATTCACGAGACAGCTCTTTACCGAACGCATGACAGAGAGGACTGATCCGGGGGATGAGCGGCGGGCAGCGGAAGTTCGAGCTGAGCATGCCGCAGATCCTGGGCAGTGCCCTGGCGGCGGTGACGGCGGCCGTGGCGGCGTCGTACCTCGGCGTGGCGGGGACGGTGATCGGGGCGGCGGTGTTCAGCGTCGCCAGCACCGTCGGCACGGCGATCTACACGCACTACCTCAAGCGCACCGGAGAGCGGGTCAAGCAGCACGCGAGCCCGGCCCCGCGCACGGAGGACTCCACGCCGGTCCTGCCCCGCGTACGGAGGGACCGGCGGCTGCCCTGGGCGAAGGTCGGGGCCGCGGCGGCGATCGTGTTCGGGATCAGCATGGGGAGCATCCTGGTCTACCAGGCGGCGGCCCAGCAGACCGTGCACGAGCAGGTCACCGGCAAGACCCCGGCGAAGGCCCAGCGGGACGGCGACCGGGAGCCGCCCGCCGGACGGGGGACGGAGAGCCGGGCGCCCGCGTACCCGCCGCCGCAGACCGGCGCGCCGTGGACCCCGGAGCCCGGCACGACCCCCACGCCGAGCAGGACGCCGAGCGCGCGTCCCACCCAGGAGCCGACGCCGACGCCCACGCCGACGCCCTCCCCGACGCCCACGACCGAGGACCCGGGCTCGGGCTCGCTCCCGCCGTCGGACGATCCCGCCACGAGCGAGCCGCCGCCGCAGGAGCAGGAGCCGGGCTCGGGCGACGAGACGCCCGCCGCCCCGTCGCGGTCCACGCCGGGCGGGCAGCGCCCGGGGTGAGTCGAGCCTCCGGAGGTGTCAGCCGAGCACCGTGTCCAGGTAGGCGTTGGCGAACAGCCGCCCGGGGTCCAGCCGGTCGCGCAGGGCGACGAAGTCCGCGAAGCGCGGGTACACCGTGGCCAGGTAGGCGGCGTCCCTGGTGTGCAGCTTGCCCCAGTGCGGACGCCCGCCCAGGCGCGTCATGATCTCCTCGACGCCCTCGAAGTACGCGGGGTTCGGCGTCGGCCGGTAGACGTGGCAGGCGACGTACGCCGACGCCCGCCCGTACGCGGTGGACAGCCAGGCGTCGCTGGGCGGCGTCACCCGCACCTCCACCGGGAAGGTGATCTTCCAGTCCATCCGCTCGACGAGGTCGCGCGTCTCGCGCAGGGCCTGGGCCAGGCGGTCGCGCGGCACGGCGTACTCCATCTCCAGGAAGCGCACGTCCCGCCGCGAGGTGAACTGCCGGTACGAGACGTCCACCGACTCCGACTCCCCGAGCGCGGCCGCGCTGACCTCGTTGACGCGCGGGATCAGCCCGGGGAAGCGGGCCCCGAGCGCGCAGGCCGCGCCGAACAGCGTGTTCTCCAGGAAGACGTTGTCCAGCCAGTGCCGCAGCGCGCCGGGCGGCCGGGCCGGGCCGGGGCTGCGGTTGCCGGTCTTGACCAGGCAGGCGTCGGTGTGGGGCAGCCAGAAGAAGTCGAGGTGCTCGTTCGCGGAGGTCAGCTCGTCGAGGGAGCCGAGGATGTCGCCGAGCCCGAGTTTGCGCCGCCGGTGGTGCAGGAGGAAGGCCGGTTCGGCCCGTAACGTCACGGCCGTCAGCACCCCGAGGGCGCCGAGTCCCACCCGGGCGGCGTCGAACAGTTCCTCGCCCGGCGCGGCGGTGGCCACCGTGCCGTCGGCCAGCACCAGCTCCAGCGCGGTGACCTGGTCGGCGAGGCCGCCACTGTCGCGTCCGGTGCCGTGGGTGCCGGTCTGGATCGCGCCGGCGACGGTCTGCTCGGTGATGTCGCCCATGTTGGCCAGGGCGAGGCCGCGTTCGTGGAGGAGTTCGTTCAGCGTCCGCACCGGCGTGCCCGCCAGCACGGTGACGCGGTCGTCCGCCCACGACCTGATCCCGGTCAGCGCGCCGGGGCGGAGCATGATGCCGTCGGTGAGGGCCACTCCGGTGAAGGAGTGGCCCGTGCCGACCATGCGGACCCGCCGCCCGGAGGCGGCGGCGTCGCGCACGGCGCGCACGACGTCAGGAACGGAGGCCGGAGTACGCACCTCGGCGGGGGCGCCCGACTGGTTGCGTGCCCAGTTCACGAAGGCCACGTTCTCGAAGGCCACGGGGCACCCCTCCAGCGTCGTCCGGCTGGACGCGAACGATACTCACTGCTCCCAGCCCGCGGGAACGGGGAAGATGTCGCCCGGCTCCAGCTTCTCGTTCTTGATCACGTCGGACACCGTCACCAGGTGGTAGCCCTTGTTCTTGAGCGTCTTGATCAGCGCGGGCATGCCGTCGACCGTCTGCTTCACCCAGTCGTGCATGAGGATGATGCCGTTCGGCTTGGCCACGGCCAGGGTCTGCTTCTGGATGGCCTCGATGTTCTTCGAGCTCCAGTCCTGCGAACCGGCGGTCCACAGGATCATCGGCATCTCGAACTCGGCGGCGACGTCGGAGGTCGCCAGGTCGGCCATCCCGTACGGCGGACGCAGCAGCTTGGGCTCGACGCCCGCCGCCTTCTTCACCGCGTCCTGGGTCTTCTGGATCTCGTTCCTGACCGCCCCGGCCTCGATCTTGGTGAAGTCGGGGTGGCTGTAGCTGTGGTTGCCCAGCTCGTGGCCCTCCGCGGCCATGCGCTTGACGTAGGCGGGGCGGCTCTTCACGTACTGGCCCTCGAGGAAGAACGTCGCCTTGGCGTCGTACTTCTTGAGTGTGTCGAGCAATGTGCCCGCGTACTTGCCCGGCCCGTCGTCAAAGGTCAGCGCGATGCACTTGACCTGCGTGCAGTCGACCGGCTCCTTCTTCTCCTGCTGCGCGAGGGCGGGGGCCGGCGCAATGGTCACGCAAACAGCCGCGATAGCTAGAAGTGAACTGATGTGTCGGGACATAACTAGTGTGCTTCCAGTGTGATGGGTGTTGCGAGGGATCTCCCGACCGTAGCGGATCAGCTCTTCGGTGGTGAAGGAGCCTCAGGAAGTCTCAGCAAACCCGAACCTCCGATCCCCACGGCCACGGCCACCGCCGCCGCCGCGATGGAGAAGCCGTACGCGGTGGAGGATCCGTACGTCTCCGTGAGCCGCCCGCCCGCCCACGCGCCGGCCGCCACGCCGAACCCGATGGCCGTCGAGATCCACGCCATGCCCTCGGTGAGCAGCGACTGGGGCACCAGCCGTTCGGTGAGCGAGAAGCAGGTGATGAGCGTCGGCGAGATGGCGAAACCGGCCAGGAACAGCGCGCCGGCCATGGCCCACGGGAGGTTGATGAACATGATCGGCGTCAGCCCCACCACGAACAGCGCCAGCGCCCTGACGAAGCGGGCGCGCAGCGAGATCCGCCAGTCGCGTGAGCCGAACCAGAGCCCCGACACCATCGACCCGCCCGCGAACGAGGCCAGCAGGAACCCCGCGGCCCCCTTGACCCCGTGCTCCTCGGCGAAGGCCACCGTGATCAGGTCGACCGAGCCGAAGACCGCGCCCAGCGCCAGGGAGACGCACGCCAGCAGCGCCACGCCCGGGATCAGGATGGGCGTGCCTTCCGCCGACCTGACCTGCTGGATCGGCGGCTGCGTACGCTGCTGCGACGCCAGCGCGAGGCAGCCGAGCAACATGCACACCAGCGCCACGATCAGCCCCGCGTACGGGTTCACCGCGGTCGCCAGCACCGTCACCAGAGCGGGCCCGGTGACGAAGACGACCTCGTCGGCCACCGACTCGAACGCGAACGCGGCGTGCAGCCTGCCCGACCCGCCGTAGATGACCGACCAGCGGGCCCGCACCATCGAGCCGATCGACAAGGAGGTGGCGCCGACGATCAGACCCGACGCGTAGAGCGTCCACTCGGGCAGCCCGGACCCGGCGAAGACCATGAGTGCCGCCAGCGCCACCGCGTTGACGAAGACGAACGGCGGGATGATCCGCCCCTGCCCGAACCTGTCCACCAGCCGACCCGACAGGGGCGCCGCCACGGCGAAGGCGACGTTGGTGGTGGCCGCGACCGCGCCGGCGGTGGCGTACGACTTGGTGAGCGTGGAGACCAGCAGGATGACGCCGATGCCCAGCATCGACATCGGCATCCGGCCGATGAGCCCGGCCAGCACGAACGCTTTGACGCCGGGCCTGTCGAACAACCCCCGGTAAGGCCCGACCACGTTCTTTCCTCCTGACGAAAGCACCTAACCATTACGCACCGTATGTCCTGCTGGCAAGTGCTTTACGGGCGGGGTGAGTTAACGTGTCCCGAGTGTCGGGTCTTCCCACGCTCCGTGCGGTCATGCTCATCGCCGCCGCTGTGCTCGCGGTCACGGCGGCGGCCGGCGGCGTTGTCGTGATCATGGGTGACGACCTGGTCAAGAGCGCGCAGGAACCGGCGCGCAGGCAGCCGCTCGCCCAGCAGACCGCCGCCGCCGGCCTCGACCGGCTCGTCCCGAGCGCCGCTCCGGTCCAGGATTTCGGGCAGGGCGGCCCCGGCGTCACCCCGACCCCGCCGCGCGTGCTGGCCGTCGCCGCGGGCACCGTGCCGAAGGAGACCAGGTTCGCGCTGAGCGAGCTGGCGCACGTGCAGAAGGTGACGGTCGTGGACGCGGGCGCGGTCAAGGTGTCGGGCACCACACTGAACCTGCTGGCCGTCGACCCGGCCGGCTTCCGCTCCTGGACGCCAGGGCCCGTCGCCGACCAGCCCGCCGTGTGGAGCGCGCTGGTCAGGGGCGAGCTGGTGGTCGACGCCGGCTCGATGAAGAAGTTCGGGATGGTCCTGGGCGGCCTCTACCAGGTGGACGGCGGTCCCCGGCTGCGCGTCGCGGCCTCGGCCACGCTCGGGCTCTCCGGCGTCGACGGCCTGATCAGCGCGGACGCGGGCCGGTCACTGGGGTTCGCGCCGGGCGTCGCGGTGCTGCTGCACGGCAAGGAGGGCAAGATCAGCGAGTCGGGCGTGCGCAAGGTGCTCGGCAAGAAGGCCCAGGTCGTCATGCTGGACGCGGCCGCCCGCACGCCCAAGCAGCAGCAGCCCGCCGAACAACCGCAGCAGGTCACGGTCGGCCGTCCTGGCAGCTACCTGGAGCTCTACAAGGCCGCCGCCACCCGCTGCCCCGGGCTGTCGTGGACGGTGCTGGCCGCGATCGGCCAGGTGGAGAGCGGGCACGGCCGCAACAACGGGCCGTCGAGCGCGGGCGCGCTCGGGCCGATGCAGTTCATGCCCGCCACCTGGAAGGCGTACGGCGTGGACGGCGACGGTGACGGCAAGAAGGACATCTGGAGCGCGTACGACGCCGTGCCCGGCGCGGCCAACTACCTGTGCGCCAACAAGGCCGGGCAGGGCGGCGAGAAGCTGCGCAAGGCGATCTGGTTCTACAACCACTCGTGGGACTACGTGAACAAGGTCATGGGGATCGCCGAGGCGTACGCCCGCACCTACACCTGAGGCACCTGCGCCACCGGAGTCGCCTGGGGACGCCTGCGCGGGGGCGGCGGGCAGCAGGTGAGCGGGCACGGCACGGGCTCGGGCTCCTCCATCAGCTCGCGCACCATCCGCACGAAACTCGGATGCGTGCCGGCCGTCGCCGCCCGCTCCATCGGCAGGCCCAGCTCCGCCGCCACCGCTCTGGCCTCGGTGTCGAGGTCGTAGACCACCTCCATGTGGTCGGAGACGAACCCGATCGGCACCAGCACCACCGAGCCGGCGTCGGTCTTGCGCAGGTGGTCGCACACGTCCGGCTCCAGCCACGGCACCTGCGGCGGCCCGCTGCGCGACTGCCACACCAGGTCCCACGGCCGCGTGCGGCCCAGCGCCTGGTTGACCAGCTCGGCGCTCCTGCGGAGCTGCGCCTCGTACAGGCCGCCCGACGGGCCCGCGGTCTCGGCCATGGACACCGGGATGCTGTGGGCGGTGAAGACCAGCCGGGCGTCGTCGCGGCCGAGCCGCTCCAGCGCCGCCCGCGTGTGGTCGGCCAGCGCCGCCACGAAGCCCGGGTGCTCGCCGTAGTGGCGCAGCTTCACCAGCTCGGGGCCGCCCTCGACCGAGATGCGGTCGATGTCCTCATAGTACTGGCGGCAGCTCGAGTAGCCCGCGAACGCGGACGTGGCGAACACCGCGGCCTTCCTGACGCCGTCGGAGCGCATCTCGCGCACGGTGTCCTCGCCGAACGGGCGCCAGTTGCGGTTGCCCCAGTAGACCGGCACCCCGGCGGTCGGACGCAGCGCCTCGACCAGGTCACGGTTCTGCCGATTGATCGGGCTGACCCCGCCGAAGCTCTGGTAGTGCTCGGCCACCTCCAGCAGGCGCTCGCGCGGCACGCCCCGGCCGCGCACGACGTTCTCCAGGAACGGCATCACGTCGTCGGGCCCCTCGGGGCCGCCGAACGACAGGACCAGCAAGGCGTCGTAAATTCCCACGTGACAACCCTATGGCGGAGTGTCCATGGTCACTCCCGGGAGGTAGGTTCGATCGAGTGAGCGCATTCAATGACATTCGTGACTATGTGGCCATCCCCCGGGTCCTCTCGCTGAGACTCTCTCCCGACGGCTCCAGGCTGGTCTCCACCGTTCAGTCACTCAACCCCGACGGCAAGTCGTTCGGCACCGCGCTCTGGGCCATCCCCGTGGACGGCGAACCGTACCGGCTGACGCGCTCGGCCAAGGGAGAGGGCGCCGCGGTCTTCACGGCCGCGGGCGACGTGCTGTTCACCTCCGCCCGCCCCGACCCCACCGTCAAGGACTCCGGCGACGAGGTCTCCTCGCTGTGGCTGCTGCCCCGCGCGGGCGGTGAGGCCCGCCAGGTGGCCACCAGGCCCGGCGGCATCGGCGCCGTACGCACGGTCGGCGACGTGGTGGTCTTCTCCGCCGACGTGCTCGACGGCGAGGAGGCGGCGGAGGACGACAAGCGCAAGGCCCGCAAGGACGCCGGGATCAGCGCCGTCCTGTTCGAGGGCTACCCGATGCGCTTCTGGGACCACGACCTCGGCCCCGGCCGCGCCCGGCTGTTCGCGGCCAGGCTGGGCGACGACCGGCTGGAGGACGTGCGCGACCTGACCCCCGACGCCGGTGAGGCGCTGCGCGAGGGCGCGTTCGAGCTGACCCCCGACGGCGCCACCGTGATCACCACCTGGCGCACCTACCTGCCGAAGGGCGAGTGGCGGACCGACCTGGTGGCCGTCGACGTGGCCACCGGCGAGCGCCGCGTACTGCTCACCGACGCCGGCCACGACTTCGGCGGCCCGCTGGCGATCTCCCCCGACGGCGCCAGCATCGCCTGCTCCCGCGAACGGCACACCGGGCTGGACGTCTCGGCGCGCAGCGAGCTGTGGATCGCCGACCTCGCCACCGGGCAGGGCCGCGCGTACGCTCCCGACCTGTTCCCCGACGGCGTCGCGTGGGCGCCCGACTCCTCGGCCGTCTACCTCACCGCCGACTTCCAGGGCCGCCGCCCGGTCTTCCGCGTCCCGCTGGACGGCGAGGCCACCCGGCTCACCGGCGACGACGCCGCCTACCGCGAGCTGAACCCGTCGCCCGACGGCCGCTTCGTCTACGCGGTGCACAGCGCCGTCGACCTCGCGCCCGCCCCGGCCAGGATCGACGCCGTCACCGGCGAGATCGCCGCTCTGCCCTCGCCCGCGCCGCGACCCGCGGTGTCCGGCACGCTGACCGAGGTCACCGCCACCGCCGACGACGGCGCCACCATCCGCGGCTGGCTCGCCCTGCCCGAGGGCGCCTCGGCCGCCGACCCCGCGCCGTTCCTGCTGTGGATCCACGGCGGCCCGGTCGCCTCGTGGAACGACTGGCAGTGGCGCTGGCAGGCGTGGATCATGGTGCAGCACGGGTACGCCGTGCTCCTGCCCGACCCCTGCCTGTCCACCGGCTACGGCCAGCCCATGATCGACCGGGGCTGGGGCAACTGGGGCCCGCGCACCCAGGCCGACCTCGACGCGATCGTGGACGCCGTCCTCGACAGGGACGACATCGACGGCGAGCGCATCGCCGCGATGGGCGGCTCGTTCGGCGGTTACATGGCCAACTGGCTCGCCGGTCACACCGACCGCTACAAGGCCATCGTCACCCACGCCTCACTGTGGCACCTCGACCAGTTCGCCGGCACCACCGACCTGGCCATGTACTGGCAGCGCGAGTTCGGCGAGCCCGGCTCCGAGCGCTACCAGCTCCTGTCCCCGCACCACGCCCTCGACAAGATCACCACCCCGCTGCTCGTCATCCACGGCGACAAGGACTACCGGGTGCCGATCGGCGAGGCCCTGCGGCTGTGGTGGGACCTGCGGCGCAGCGAGGTGGAGTCGAAGTTCCTGTACTTCCCCGACGAGAACCACTGGATACTCAAACCCGGCAACTCCGTCGCCTGGTACGAGACGGTCCTGGCCTTCCTGGCCCACCACGTGCTCGGCCAGGAGTGGAAGCGCCCGGACTCGGTGGCCTGATGACGGCCTTCCTGCGGCTCGCCGCCGACATCGCCCGCGAGGCCGGTGACATGCTGCTGGCCAAGCGGCCCACGATGTCCGGCGAGGTCGAGACCAAGTCCAGCCCCACCGACGTGGTCACCGCGCTGGACAAGGCGTCGGAAGAGCTGATCCGCGAACGCATCCTGGCCGCCAGGCCCGGCGACCGGATCCTCGGCGAGGAAGGGGGAGAGGCGCCCGGCGAGTCCGACGTGCGCTGGATCGTCGACCCCGTCGACGGCACCGTCAACTTCCTGTACGGCCTGCCGGACTGGGCGGTGTCCATCGCCGTCGAGGTCGGCGGCCAGGTCGTGGCCGGGGTCGTCAACGTGCCGCAGCGCGGCGAGGTCTACACGGCGGCGCTCGGCGAGGGCGCCTGGCTGGGGAGCGAACGGCTGCGCTGCAACACCGGGGTGCCGCTGGCGCGGGCCCTGGTCGCGACCGGCTTCGGCTACTCCACGGCGCGGCGCGAGGTCCAGGGCGAGGTGGTGGCGAAGGTGCTGCCGCGCGTACGCGACATCCGGCGCGGCGGCTCGTGCGCCATCGACCTCTGCTCGGTGGCGGCGGGCCGGGTGGACGCGTACTACGAGCGCGGCGTCAACTACTGGGACTACGCCGCGGCCGGGCTGGTCGCCACCGAGGCGGGGGCCCGGCTCGGCGGGCTGCGCGGCAGGCCGGTCAGCCCCGACTACGCGCTGTGCGCGGCTCAGGGCCTGTTCGAGGAGCTGCACGACCTCCTGGCCCCGCTGAACCCGGAACGCGACTCCTGACGCGAGCCCCGCCCGGGTGCCGTCGGGACGGTGCCGTCGGGGCGGAGGCGTCCGGATGGAGGCGCGAAACGGCCGGAGCCGGGCTCCGGCCGTTTCGCTCGGTTAACGGGGCAACGGGATGCCGTGATCGTCGGCCAGCCTGCGCAGGTCCTCGATCTCGGCGGTGAGGGTGTCGGCGAGGTAGTCGTCGCCGACGATACGGGCCTCCCGGAGGCCCTTGTAAGCCTGGTCGAGGCGGTGTTCGATCGTGGTCGTGAACTCGCCCATCTCACCTACTCCCTGGGGGTTCGAACTGTGCGGGGGGCGAAGTCTCCCAATGCCGGATGAAGTCCGGGCAATGGGTGTCCCGCAGGCATACCCCGGCTGGTCACACCCCGAAACATGAATTTCTCCGTGCTTCGCCGCACCATGGCGTACCAACGCCTGAACATGCCTTACCGTGCGCTTATCGATGCTGTGGGCAGAATGAGTGACCGGAACCGGAGAGAGGTGTGCCAGGCGTGCGCGTGCTGGTGGTAGAGGACGAGCGGGTGCTCGCGGACGCGATCGCGACCGGGCTGCGCCGTGAGGCGATGGCCGTCGACGTCGCGTACGACGGCGGGGGCGCCCTTGAGCGCACCTCCTACATCGACTACGACGTGATCGTGCTCGACCGTGACCTGCCGGTCGTGCACGGTGACGAGGTGTGCCGCCGGCTGGTGGAGCAACGGTCGGCCTCGCGCATCCTCATGCTGACCGCGTCCGGCGACGTGGACGACAAGGTCGAGGGGCTCGGCCTCGGTGCCGACGACTACCTGGCCAAGCCGTTCGTGTTCATCGAGCTGGTCGCCAGGGTCCGCGCGCTCGGCCGCCGCTCCGCCCCCGCCCTGCCGCCCGTGCTGGAGCGGGCCGGGATCCGGCTCGACCCGGGCAAGCGGCTGGTGGAGCGCGACGGCAGGGAGGTCGTGCTGACCAAGAAGGAGTTCGCGGTGCTCGAGGAGCTGATGCGGGCCGAGGGCGCCGTCGTCAGCCAGGAGGACCTGCTGGACAAGGCGTGGGACGAGAACATCGACCCCTTCACGAACGTGGTCCGCGTGACCATGATGACGCTGCGGAAGAAGCTGGGCGAGCCTCAGGTGATCGAGACCGTGCCCGGGGTTGGGTACAAGTTGTGACCGACAGGCCAGAGCGCGAGGCGGGCCCGACGCACCCGATGATCAGCCCGCATTCGTCCAGGAAGGCCACGCGCGTGCAGGAGGCCCCGCCACCTGCCGGGCCACCCGCCTGGGACGGCCCCCCTCCGCTTGGGCAGGCGACGACTCCACGCTCCACTATGGAACGTGTGAAGGACCTTCCCGGCAAGGTCAGCATCCGGTGGCGGCTGACGCTCACCTATGGAGCGCTGGTGTTCGCCGCCGCGGCCGTGCTGCTCTTCTCCGTCTACGTCATCGTCGGCAACGCCATCAGCGAGGCGTGGCCCACTTTCAGGACCGACCTGTCGCCGACCTTCGACGCGCAGCTCCAGCAGGCCATGCGCGCATTTCAGCCGGTGGCGGTGCAGTACGCCAGGGACGCGGTGCTCAGGAACTCGGTGATGGCGCTGGTGGGCGTGGGGATCCTGGCGCTCATCATCGGCTACTTCGTGGCCGACCGGGCGCTTCGGCCGGTGGCCAGGATGACGGCCACGGCGCGCAAGCTGTCCGAGAGCACCCTGGCCCACCAGCGCATCGCCCTCGAAGGCCCCAGCGACGAGCTGAAGGAGCTGGCCGACACCTTCGACGCCATGCTCACCAGGCTCAACGTCGCCTTCGACACCCAGCGCAGGTTCGTGGCCAACGCCTCGCACGAGCTGCGCACCCCCCTCACGATCAACCGGACGGTCCTGGAGATCGCCCTGTCGGACCCTGAGGCGTCGGAGGATCTCAAGGCGCTCGGCCGTACCCTCCTCGAGGTCAACGCGCGCAACGAGAAGCTCATCGAGGGGCTGCTGCTGCTCGCCAGGAGCGAACGCGAGCTGGCCGTGCGCAAGCCGCTCGACGTCAAGGAGGTCGCCCAGACGGCCGTGGAGCAGGTCACGCCCTTCGCCGACGAGCACGGCGTGACCGTGAGCGCCGATCTGGTCAGCGCGCCTACCATAGGCGATCCGGTGCTCCTGGAGCGCTCGGTCAGCAACCTGCTCGAGAACGCGGTCAAGTACAACATTCCCGAAAACGGAAAAGTCTGGATCCGGACGGGAATGGCGGACGGTGCCTTGGTTGTTCAGGTGGCCAACACGGGGCAGCACGTCCCGGCGTACGAGGTGAACAGCCTGTTCGAGCCGTTCAGGAGACTCCACGCGGACCGTGTGGATTCGGCCAAGGGATCGGGTCTGGGGCTGTCCATCGTTCGTGCGGTGGTACAGGCGCACGGGGGGAACGTGACCGCTGTGCCGCGTGATGGTGGAGGGCTCGTCGTGACCATTCAACTGCCGAGGCGCTGACGTCCGTGCCATTCAGGGGCGTTCGTCCGCGCGCAGATGTGCGTGTTGAGCCCCGGGGGGCGTCTCATTCACGCCGCACATGTGGTTGGATGTGCCGTCGAACACGGTGGTGCATGACGCCAAGGCTGTGGGTTTCGCCATATTTGGCTAACCATTGCCATCGGCGGCAGGCCCGTCCGTGTTGGGAGGTTCGTTGTCCGTTTCCGCGGGGTACCGATGGGAAATCTCCCCGACGGAACGGGCACAAGATGGGCTTCCCGGACGTTACAAGACGCGCGACGAGCGCGAAGACATATAGATGAGGGGGATGGAGTAAGCACAATGGCTACCGACTACGACAGCCCGCGCAAGACAGACGACGACCTGGGGGAGGACAGCCTCCAGGAGCTCCAGGCGCGGCGCACCGACAAGTCTTCAGGCAGCATCGACATCGACGAGACCGATCTGGCCGAGTCGCTCGAACTGCCCGGTGCGGATCTGTCGAACGAAGAGCTGTCCCTGCGGGTGATCCCCCGTCAGGCTGACGAGTTCACCTGCTCGCGCTGCTTCCTGGTGCATCACCGCAGCCAACTGGCCTCCGAGAAGAACGGCCAGCAGGTCTGCCGGGAGTGCGCCGCCTAATTTCTGGAGCGACAGACTCAGGCCAGAGGGAACACGCATCGAAAACCCGCCAAACCTGAGCGATCGCGACCATGAGACACGGAGGCAATCGCGTGGCCGTACCCGAGAAAGATCGGCAACCAGGCAGTGAGGTCGCCGACCCCGAACGTGAGGTCGGCGAACTCGTAGGCAGGCTCACCGCGTCCGGTGAGCTCGAGCCGGCCGAGCGGCGCAGGCTGCTCGGCCGACTAGCCCATACGCTCTCCGCCGGGGCGAAGCGGGCAAGGGCGTCCGGCGTGGGCCGGGGTCGCTGGCTGGCAGACATCTTCCTCAACATCGCGCCGCGCATCCCGATCAGGGATCTGCACACGCTTGCCGAGCATCATCACGGCCTGACCGGCGAGGAACTCGCCGACGACCTGGTGCGTACCGCCCAGAAGGCCACGATGGCGGTCGGCGCGATCGGCGGAGCACTGGCGGCGGCCGAGTTCGCCGCGCCACCCCTCCTGCTCTCCGCCCCCGCCCAACTCGTCGCCGAGACCATCGTCGTCGCCGCCGTCGAGGTCAAGCTGCTGGCCGAGCTGCACGAGGTCTACGGCGTACGCGTCGAGGGCTCTGGAGCCCAGCGCGCCGCCGCGTTCACCGCGGCCTGGGCCAGACAACGCGGCATCGACCCGCTCGCCCCCGCGTCCGTCTCCCTGGCGCTCGGGGCGGCCACCAAGACGGCGCTGCGCAACCGCCTCATGCGTACGCTGGGGCGCCATCTGACCACGTTCGGGCCCTTCCTGACCGGCGCCGTCGCCGGGGGCGCGCTCAACCGCATGGCGACGAAGAAGCTCGGCGAGGCCGTCCGCAACGACCTGCGCGGCAAGCACCCGCTGGTCCGAGGGGCGCGGGACACGTCCGTCGAGCCGGACAGCCGCGGCGAGCTCGACCGCTGAGCCGCGGCACCAACCCCACGCGGGTCCCGGCAGGGCCGGCCGTCAGGCCGCGCCGGAGCGCAGGCCGTCGAAGGTCATCTTGAGCAGGGCGTCCGACAGGGCGTCGGCCGAGGCGCCACGGACCGGCTGGTACCACTCCGTGATCGAGTTCACGGCGCCGAAGAGCAGGCGCGTCACCAGGCCGGGATCGACGTCGGCCCGGATGCCGCCCTCCGCCGCCGCCTCCCTGACCAGGCCGCTGACGAAGCGGTCGAACTCCCGCCGCCGCTCCAGCGCCGCCCGCTCGGTACGGCTGTTGCCGCGCACCCGCAGCAGCAGCGTCACGTACGGCAGGCGGTCGACGAGGATGCGCACGCTCTGCCGGACCACCCACTCCAGCCGGTCGACGGCCGCCCCCGAGACCGCGCGCTCGTCGGTCACCATCTCGAACAGCCCGTCCAGCGCCCGGTCCAGCGCACGGGCGAGGAGCTGCTCCTTGCCCGGCACGTGGTAGTAGATGGCCGACTTGGTGACGCCGAGCGCCCTGGCGAGGTCTTCCATGCTGGTGCCGTCGTAGCCGCGCTCGTTGAACACGCCCACGGCGATCGACAGCACCGACTCGGGGTCGTGCCCGCGCCTGCGCTGACGGGTGGGGCTCGAGGTGGCCATGTCGTCAATTATCCCGCTTGTCGATGACTCGTTTGAGCTTGCCCACCGACCGCTCCAGCGTCTCCGGGTCGACCACCTCGACCTCCACGCTCACCCCGACGCTGTCCTTGACCGCCCTGCGCAGCGCCTGCCCGGCCCGCGCGCGCCCGTCGCCGAGGCTGGGCCGCGCCTCGACCATGACCGTCATCACGTCGAGCCGATCGGGCCGGGTGAGGTGGAGCTGGAAGTGCGGCGACAGGCCCTCGACGCCCAGCACGATCTCCTCGATCTGGGTCGGGAAGACGTTCACGCCGCGCAGGATGATCATGTCGTCGGTCCGCCCGGTCACCTTCTCCATCCGGCGGAAGGCCGGTCTGGCGGTGCCGGGCAGCAGCCGGGTCAGGTCGCGGGTGCGGTAGCGGATGACCGGCATGGCCTCCTTGGTGAGGCTGGTGAAGACCAGCTCACCCGTCTCGCCCTCCCCGACGGGCTCGCCGGTGAACGGGTCGACGGTCTCGGGGTAGAAGTGGTCCTCCCAGACGTGCAGGCCGTCCTTCGACTCGACGCACTCGTTGGCCACGCCGGGGCCCATCACCTCCGACAGGCCGTACACGTCCACGGCGTGCAGGTCGAAGCGCTCCTCGATCTCGGCGCGCATGCTCTCGGTCCACGGCTCGGCGCCGAAGATGCCGACCCGCAGGGACGAGGCGCGCGGGTCGAGGCCCTGCGCCGCGAACTCGTCCAGCAGGGCCAGCATGTACGACGGCGTGACCATGATGATGTCGGGCCGGAAGTCGGCGATGAGCCGCACCTGCCGGGGCGTCATGCCGCCCGAGACCGGCACCACGGTGCAGCCCAGCCGCTCGGCCCCGTAGTGGGCGCCCAGCCCGCCGGTGAACAGGCCGTAGCCGTAGGCCACGTGCACGATGTCGCCGGGCCGCCCGCCGGAGGCGCGGATCGAACGGGCCATGACCTGCGCCCAGACGTCGAGGTCGGCGGCGGTGTAGCCGACGACGGTCGGACGGCCGGTGGTGCCGCTGGAGGCGTGGATCCTGGCGACCTGCTCGCGGGGCACGGCGAACATGCCGAACGGGTAGCCGTCGCGCAGGTCCTGCTTGGTGGTGAAGGGGAACTTCGCCAGGTCGGCGAGCTGCTCGCAGTCATTGGGGTGCACCCCGGCCCGGTCGAACTTGTCCCGATAGACGGGGACGTTGTGGTAGGCGTGGCTGAGGGTGCGCCGCAGGCGCTCCAGTTGCAGCGCCATCAGCTCGTCGCGGGACACCCGCTCGATCGGGTCCAGCTCGTGCGGGGCAGGGGGATCTCCCAGTCTCACTTCAGCTCCCGGCTCCGGCCGCGGAACTCCGCGACCACCTGACCGTCTTCCTGTCTTCTGACGGTGACGTCGTAGATGCCGCTGCGGCCGAAACGCGTCCGCTCGGCGGCCTCGGCCACCAGCACGTCGCCCAGGCGGGCGGGGGAGACGAAGGCGATCTCCGCGCCGGCCGCGACCGTGACCGGGCCGTGGCTGTTGCACGCGCCTGCGAACGCCGTGTCGGCCAGCAGGAACACGTAGCCGCCGTGGCACAGGTCGTGCCCGTTGATCATCTGGCGGGTCACGGTCATGCGGCACACGGCGCGGCCCTCGCCCAGCTCCGTCGGCTCGATGCCCAGGGCGGCGGAGGCGGTGTCGGCGTCCATCATGCGACGCGCGCTCTCCAACGCAGTTCTCCCTTGTCAACTGACCGAATGTTCGGTAACAAATCATCGTCCGGACTTCACTGTCAAGTGGGCAGACGACGGGAGGAGGGGCGATGGCCAAGCCGTTCGCCTCGTCGGCGGATCTCGGCGAGAAGAGGCAGTCCCTGGAGATGCCCGCGCCGGGCGTGTACGCGCTGACCGCCGAGGGCGACCCGAACGTCGGCGCCATCGAGGGCGAGGACTTCCTCGTCTGCTTCGAGGCGCTGGCCACCCCGGTGGCCGCCCGCGCCTGGCTGGCCCGGCTGCGCGAGCACACCGGCAAGCCGGTCAGATACCTGGTGCTGTCGCACTACCACGCGGTCAGGGTGCTGGGCGCGTCGGCGTTCGGCGCGGACGTCGTCGTCGCCCACGAGAAGACCCGCGACCTGATCGCCGAGCGCGGCGCGGAAGACTGGGCCGGCGAGTACGCCAGGATGCCCCGCCTGTTCCGGGAGCCCGCCTCGATCCCGGGCCTGACCTGGCCCACGGCGACGTTCAGCGACCGGTTCACCATCGACCTCGGCGGCGGGCGCGGCGACCTGGTGCTCCAATACTGCGGGCGCGGCCACACCGAGGGCGACCTGGTGGCCTGGCTGCCCGAGCAGCGGGTCCTGTTCGCGGGCGACCTGGTGGAGTCGCAGGCCGCCCTCTACACCGGCGACGCCTTCCACCGCGACTGGGCCTCGGCGACGCTCGACCGGGTGGCCTCGTTCGGGGCCGAGACGCTCATCGGCGGCCGGGGCGTTCTGGCCAGGGGTCGCGACGGCGTGGCGGCGGCCATCGGGCAGACCCGCGACTTCCTGACCGTGATGCTGCGCGAGGTGGGCGCGGCGGGGTCGCTCAAGGAGGCGTTCGAGCGGACGCACCGGGCCCTGGCGCCGCGCTACGGCTCCTGGCCGATCTTCGAGCACTGCCTGCCGTTCAACGTCTCCAGGCTCTGGGACGAACTGCACGGCGTCGAGCGGCCCCGCGTGTGGACCGCCGAGCGCGACCGGCTCGTGTGGGACGAACTGCAGTCGTGATCCCCGAGACGAGCGGCGCGCAGGTCATCGTGATCGGGGCGGGCCCGGTGGGACAGAGCGCCGCGCTGCTGCTGGCCCGCTGGGGCGTCCAGGTGCTGGTGCTCGACCAGCGCGCGGCACGGGGGCCGAGCGGCTCGAAGTCCATCTGCCAGCAGCGCGACGTGCTCGACATCTGGGCCGCGGCGGGCGCGGGCAGGGTGACCGAGGAGGGGCTGGCCTGGACCACGGCCCGCACCTACTACCGCGACCGCGAGCTGTTCTCCTGGTCGTTCGAGCGGGAGGGGCCGCTGCCGGCGTGCGTGAACATCTCGCAGACCCGTACCGAGGAGATCCTCGACGAGGCGATCGCCGCGCAGCCGCTCATCGAGGTGCGCTGGGGGCACGAGGTGACCGGCCTGACCCAGGACGCCTCCGGCGTCACCGTGCACTGCGGCCGGCGGCTGCTGCGCGCCCCCTACGTGCTGGCCTGCGCGGGGGCCAGGGCCCAGTCCGTACGGGCGGCGCTGGGGGTCTCCTTCGGCGGGGAGACGTTCGGCGACCAGTTCCTGATCTGCGACATCAGGGCCGACCTGCCGGGGTGGGAGAACGAGCGCCGCTTCTACTTCGACCCCGTCTGGAACCCGGGCCGGCAGGTGCTCATCCATCCCTGCCCGGGAGGCACGTACCGGATCGACTGGCAGATCCCGCCAGACTCCATCCCAACAGATGTTGAAATAGCGCGAAAAATCCGGCAAATCATTGGAGGTCGCCCGTACGAGCTGCTCTGGCACAGCACCTACCGCTTCCACTCCCGCATCGCCTCCCGCATGCGCGTCGGACGGGTGCTGCTGGCGGGCGACTGCGCCCACCTGGTGGCCCCGTTCGGGGCGCGGGGGCTCAACTCCGGCGTGCCGGACGCCGAGAACGCGGCCTGGAAGCTGGCCTTCGTGCTCAACGGGTGGGCGGGGGAGGGGCTGCTGGAGTCGTACCACGCCGAGCGGCACGCGGCCGCCATGGAGAACCTGGAGGTGACCGGCGCCACCATGCGCTTCCTCGCGCCCAGGAGCGCCGAGGAGCGGATGCGGCGGCGGGCCGCGCTGGAGGGCGGGCGGGCCGCCGAGGTGGACTCGGGGCGCTTCGCCGAGCCCTTCTGGTACGTGGACTCCCCGCTCACCACGCCCGAGCCCGCGCGGCCCTTCCCCGGCCGCCCGCCGAAGGGCACGCCGTGCCCGCCCGTGCCCGGCGTGATCCTGCCCGACGCGCCGCTGCCGGGAGGCCGGTTGCGGGAGTTTTCCCGGGATGGATTCCTGGTGTTGCTGGGTGATATGTGTAATTCGCGTTTGTTTGTACAGGTCTTGGGCAAGGTCATTACGGCGCCACTCGCCGTACGCGGGCTCGTGGAGATGGACGGAACCGGCTCACTCGCGGAAAGGCTCGGCGCCGGGCCGGATGAGGCATGGCTCATCAGGCCCGATTCCCACATCGCCGCGATCATCCCCCGGGCGGGGCCCGACGCGGTGGTGGCCGCCATGGGCCGCGCGCTCGGCGGCCCTGCCTGACACATGACCCCATAGAGGAGGAGCGCGTGACTGGCCGTAGCTCGTTTCTGATCGTCGCGAACCGGTTGCCGGTGGACCGGACGATCGAGCCGGACGGAACGGCCTCGTGGCGCAGGAGCCCAGGAGGGCTCGTCACCGCTCTCTCTCCGGTGATGAAGCGCCGCCACGGAGCCTGGGCCGGCTGGCACGGCGCGCCGGACGAGGAACTGGAGCCGTTCGAGCAGGACGGGATGAGCCTCATCCCCATCCCGCTGTCGGCCCGCGAGGTGGAGCTGTACTACGAGGGCTTCTCCAACGCCAGCCTGTGGCCGCTCTACCACGACGTGGTGGTGACGCCGGTGTTCGAGCGGGAGATGTGGGAGACGTACCGCAGCGTCAACCAGCGCTTCGCCCAGGCCGCCGCCGACGCGGCCGACGAGGGCGCGGTCGTGTGGGTGCAGGACTACCAGCTCCAGCTCGTGCCCGCCATGCTGCGCAGGCTCAGGCCCGACCTGCGGATCGGGTTCTTCCTGCACATCCCGTTCCCGCCGACGGAGCTGTTCTGGCGGCTGCCGTGGCGCAAGGACCTGGTCGAAGGGCTGCTCGGGGCCGACCTGGTGGGCTTCCAGCTCCCCGGCGGCGCCTCGAACTTCCGGCGGCTGTGCCGCAGGCTGCTGGGGCTGCCGTACAAGGGGAACGAGATCTTCCTCGACGACCGGACCGTGACCACGCAGGCGTTCCCGATCTCCGTGGACTTCGCCCAGCTCGACTCACTGGTACGCGAGCCGCAGATCGTGGCGCGGGCCAAGGAGATCAGGGTGGAGCTGGGCGATCCCGAGCACGTCCTGCTGGGCGTGGACCGGCTCGACTACACCAAGGGCATCGGGCAGCGCCTCCAAGGCTTCGGCGAGCTGCTCAACGACGGGCGGCTGCACCCCGGCGAGGCCGTGTTCGTGCAGATCGCCACGCCGAGCAGGGAACGGGTGGAGGAGTACCGCAAGCTGCGCGACGACATCGAGCTGCAGGTCGGCCGGATCAACGGCGAGCACGCCCAGCTCGGCTACCAGCCCGTGTGGTACTTCCACCAGTCGTACGACCACGAGGAGCTGGCGGCGCTCTATCTCGCCGCCGACGTGATGGTCGTCACACCCCTGCGCGACGGCATGAACCTGGTGGCCAAGGAGTACGTCTCCTGCCACCACGACCTGCACGGGGGGCTGGTGCTGAGCGAGTTCGCCGGGGCGGCCGACGAGCTGCGGCAGGCGTACCTGGTCAACCCGTACGACGTGGAGGACCTCAAGCGCCAGATGCTGGCGGCGATGCGGGCCACGCCGCACGAGCTGGCCCGCCGCATGCGTACGATGCGCCGCCGGGTCGCCACCTACGACGTGGACCGCTGGGCGAGCGAGTTTCTCACGGCCCTGGAGTCACCTGCTTCAGTGACTTCCACGCGTCGTAGCGCTTCTTGGCGGTCCGGTTGACCACGATCTGGGCCACCGACATGCCCACGCCCATGACGACCGCGTAGCCGATCGCCTCTCCCATGCTGACCTCGGGCGAGTCGGTGTCGATGGGCGGCTCCTTGCCGGTCGCCTTCTGCCAGGCGAACCCGAGGACCTTCCTCGCCGCCCACGCGGTCACCAGACCCACCAGGCCGCCGATGACGCGCCAGGCGATATCTGGCTTCTCCTCCGCCATGTCGATCTCCCTTCCCCTTTGTAACGAACCTTAGTCTCTACCTCTTGCCGCGCCTGCGACGCCGTACCATACGGAGGCATGACTCAACAGCGACTACGCCATTCCGCCATGCCCGACAAGCCGACCCTTGACGGCTTGGAGCAGGTATGGGTAGCGCGCTGGGAGGCCGAGGGCACCTACCGCTTCGACCGCTCCAAGCCACGTGAGCAGGTCTACGCGATCGACACGCCGCCACCGACCGTGTCGGGGTCGTTGCACGTGGGTCACGTCTTCTCCTTCACCCACACCGACATCGTGGCCCGCTACCAGCGGATGATCGGCAAGTCGGTGTTCTACCCCATCGGCTGGGACGACAACGGGCTGCCCACCGAGCGCCGGGTGCAGAACGTCTACGGCGTGCGCTGCGACCCGTCGCTGCCCTACGACCCCGGCTTCGTCCCGCCTGACAAGCCGGGCAAGCGCGAGATCTCGATCTCCCGGCGCAACTTCGTGGAGCTGTGCCACAAGCTGACCGCCGTCGACGAGCGGGCGTTCGAGGAGGTCTGGCGGCGCGTCGGGCTGTCGGTCGACTGGTCGCTGCTCTACACCACGATCGGCGACGAGTCGCAGGCGATCTCACAACGGGCGTTCCTGCGCAACCTGCTGCGCGGCGAGGCGTACCTCGCCGAGGCGCCGACGCTGTGGGACGTCAGCTTCCGCACCGCCGTGGCCCAGGCCGAGCTGGAGGACCGGGAGTGGCCCGGCGCCTTCCACAAGATCTCCTTCTACGGCGAGAAGGGCTCGGTCTGGATCGAGACCACCCGGCCCGAGCTGATCCCGGCCTGCGTGGCGCTGGTCGCCCATCCCGACGACGAGCGCTACCGTGACCTGTTCGGCACCTCGGTGCTGACGCCGCTGTTCGGGGTCGAGGTGCCGGTGCTGGCCCACCGGCTGGCCGAGCCCGACAAGGGCACCGGCATCGCGATGATCTGCACGTTCGGCGACGTCACCGACGTCACCTGGTGGCGGGAGCTGCACCTGCCCACCCGCCCGGTCATCGGCTGGGACGGGCGGATGCTGCCCGAGCCGCCGGACGGCGTGGAGGCCGAACCGTACAAGGAGCTGGCCGGCAAGACCGTGCACAGCGCCCGCGAGCGCATCGTGGAGCTGCTGCGCGAGTCCGGCGACCTCGACGGCGAGCCCCGGCCCGTGCGGCGCGCGGTGAAGTTCTACGAGAAGGGCGACCGGCCGCTCGAGATCGTCACCACCCGCCAGTGGTACATCCGCAACGGCGGGCGCGACGAGGAGCTGCGGCGACGGCTGCTCGACCGCGGGCGCGAGCTGACCTGGCACCCGCCGCACATGCGGGTGCGCTACGACAACTGGGTCGAGGGGCTCACCAGCGACTGGCTGATCTCGCGGCAGCGCTTCTTCGGCGTGCCGTTCCCGGTGTGGTACCCGATCGACGCGTCGGGGCAGCCCGTGCACGACGCGCCGATCCTGCCCACCGAGGACCTGCTGCCCGTCGACCCGTCCTCCGACGTGCCGCCCGGCTACACCGAGGAGCAGCGCGGCGTGCCCGGCGGGTTCATGGCCGACCCCGACGTCATGGACACCTGGGCCACCTCGTCGCTGACCCCGCTGATCGCCGGCCGCTGGGGTGCCGACGACGACCTGTTCCGGCGGGTCTACCCGGCCGACCTGCGGCCGCAGGCCCACGAGATCATCCGTACCTGGCTGTTCTCGACCGTGGTCAGGTCGCACGACGAGTTCGACGGGCTGCCCTGGAGCGACGTGGCGATCTCGGGGTGGATCCTCGACCCCGACCGCAAGAAGATGTCCAAGTCCAAGGGCAACGTGGTCACCCCGCTCGACCTGCTGGAGCAGCACGGCTCCGACGCGGTGCGCTATTGGGCGGCCAACGGGCGCTACGGCGTCGACACCGCCTTCGACCCCGGCCAGCTCAAGATCGGGCGGCGGCTGGCCATCAAGATCCTGAACGCCTCCAAGTTCGTGCTGGGGCTGGCCGAGAGCGACGGCGCCGGCGTCACCGAGCCGCTCGACCTGTCGATGCTGGCGGCGCTGTCCGACGCGGTGCGTGAGGCCACCGAGGCGTTCGACGCCTACGACCACACCCGGGCGATCGAGGCCGTCGAGCGCTTCTTCTGGGCGTTCTGCGACGACTACGTCGAGCTGGTCAAGGCCCGCGCGTACGAGTCGGGGGCCGCCTCGGCCTCGGCGCACGCGGCGCTGCGGCAGGCGCTCGACGCGCTGCTGCGGCTGTTCGCGCCGTTCCTGCCCTTCGTGACGGAAGAGGTGTGGTCGTGGTGGCGCGAGGGCTCGGTGCACCGGGCCTCCTGGCCGGCCGTGGAGCGCGGCGCGGGCGACCCCGCCGTGCTGGCCGTGGTCTCGGAGGTGCTCGGGCAGGTGCGCAAGGCCAAGTCGGAAGCCAAGGCGTCGATGCGGGCCGAGGTGTCGCGGCTGATCGTCTGGGCGCCCGACGTCGAGGTCGTCCGGCGGGCACAGGACGACCTGTGCGCGGCGGGCAACGTCGAGGAGTTCGTGCTCGACCACGGTGACACGCTGAAGGTGGAGGTCCACCTGGGCTGACGCGCTCAGGCGTCTCGGGTCACGTCGCGGTGCACGGCCACGAACACCGAGTACGCCTCCCCGCCCGGCTCGGGCCCCAGGTCGCGGAAGTGGTCGAGCAGCTCCTGCAGCCGCCGGCGCAGTTCGTCGTGCCGCTCGGGGGTGAGGCGCAGGCCGAGCCGGGTGAAGTCGCCCTCCTCGACGTCGGCCAACCTCACCTCCTCCAGGAAGGCGTCGAGCATGGCGCTGCTCACGCCGCTCTCGCGGATGTCCATCTCCCATGACTTGCCGGTGGCCCGGTAGGGGATCTCGGTGGAGCCGCGCGGCCCGGGGCGGCTCGGCGCCGCCGCCAGGAAGCCGGTCTCGACGAGCCTGCGCACGTGGTGCAGGGTCGTGGCCGGGTTCGCGCCGAGCCGGTCGGCGATCTCCTTGTTGGTGAGCGCCTGGTCCAGGCAGAGCCGCAGGATGCGCAGCCGCGTGGAGGAGGCCAGCGCGCGGGCCTCCGCCTCGGTGGCGGGGCGGCGTTTGGTGCCCATGGCACGCCACCCTATAACCGGTTGATTTTTCTCAATCGGACGTGGAAGCCTGTGCGCGTGCGCCTCTTACGCGATCACGACTTCCGCGGCCTGTTCCTGGCCGACAGCGCCAGCCAGGTGGGCAGCCAGCTCCTGCTGCTGGCGCTGCCCCTGGTCGCCGTGTCGGCGCTGCACGCCTCGGAGTTCGAGGTCGGGCTGCTCGCCGCGTGCCAGACGCTGGCCTTCGTGGTGATCGGGCTGCCCGCGGGCGCGATCGTGGACCGGCTGCGCAAGCGCGCGGTGATGATGGTCAGCGACTGGGCGCGGGCCCTGGCGCTGGCGTCCGTGCCGGTGGCCTGGTGGCTGGACGTGCTCACGATCCATCAGCTCTACGCCGTGGCGCTCGTCCTCGGGGTGTTCACCGTGTTCTTCGACTCGGCGTACCTGAGCTACCTGCCGCACCTCGTCGGGCGCGAGCGGCTGGTCGAGGGCAACTCCCTGCTGGAGGGCGTGCGTACGGTGGCGCAGCTCGGCGGGCCCGGCGTCGGCGGCTACCTGGTCCAGTTCCTCACCGCCCCGTTCGCGCTCGTCGTCACCGTGCTCGGGTACGCCTGGTCGGGCCTGTGCCTGGCCGGCATCCGCAAGCGGGAGGAGCGCCAGGAGCGCCGCGGCGCCCATCTGGGCAGGGAGATCGGCGAGGGCGTCAGGTTCGTGTTCGGGCACCCGCTGCTGCGCCGCATCGTGGCCTGCGCCGCCACCGCGAACCTGTTCGCCAGCATGGCCCAGCCTCCGATCCTGCTGCTGCTGGCCAGGGAGCTGGGCCTGGAGGCGGGCACGATCGGGCTGCTGCTGGCCGCGGGCGGGCTCGGCGGCGTGATCGGCGCGCTGGTCAACCGCCGGGTGGTCGCCCGCTTCGGTCAGGGGCCGACGATCTGGCTGACCGTCGGGCTGACCGCGCCGCTGATGTTCCTGGTGCCGTGGGTGGAGGCCGACTGGCGGCTGGGCCTGTTCGCGGTGTTCGAACTCTGCTTCGCGGCGGGCGCGGTCGTCTTCAACATCACGCAGCTCAGCTTCCGTCAGGCCATCACGCCCGAGGCGCTGCTCGGGCGCATGAACGCCACCTTCCGCTTCGTCGTCTGGGGCACCATGCCGCTCGGCGGGCTGGCGGGCGGGGCCCTGGGCGGGCTGATCGGGGTCAGGAACACGCTGGTGGTGGCCGCGGCCGGGGCGTGCCTGGCGTTCCTGTGGGTGTTCGCCTCGCCCCTGCGCACGATGCGGGAGCTGCCCGCCGGACAGGCGCTCGCCGACCGGTGACGTGCCGTGCGGCGCTGGTCGTCGTCCCTGATGCGTCAGTCGTCGTTCCCGATGGCGTCCAGGTCGGCGAGGGCGTCGGCGGGCAGGTCGAGTGCCGCGCCGGCCAGGTTCTCGCGCAGGTGCTCCACCGATGACGTGCCGGGGATGAGCAGCACGTTCGGCGAGCGGCGCAGCAGCCAGGCGAGCGCCACGGACAGCGGCGTGCTCCCCAGCCCTGCGGCGACCCGCCGCAGGGCGTCCGACTGCAGCGGCGACATGCCGCCCAGCGGGAAGTACGGCACGTACGCGATGCCCTGCCCGGCCGTGCTGTCGATCAGCTCGTCGTCCTGCCGGTGGGCGACGTTGTAGTAGTTCTGCACGCACACCACCGGGGCGATCTCCTGTGCCTCGGCGAGCTGATCGGCGTCGACCGTGCTCAGCCCGAGATGCCGGATCAGCCCCCGCTCGCGCAGCTCGGCGAGCGCGCCGAACTGCTCGGCGATCGAGCCGGGCTCGGGCGAGTCGAAGCCGCCGACCCGCAGGTTCACCACGTCGAGCGCGTCGAGGCCGAGCCGCCGCAGGTTGTCGTGGACCTGCTGCGTCAGCTCGGCCGGGGTGCGGGCGTGCGGCCACCCACCCCGCTCGTCGCGCCGGGCGCCGACCTTGGTGACGATGTGCAGGCCGTCCGGGTACGGCGCGAGCGCCTCGCGGATGATCTCGTTGGTGACGTGCGGGCCGTAGAAGTCGGCCGTGTCGATGTGCCGGATGCCCAGCTCGACGGCCGTGCGCAGAACGGCGATCGCGGCGTCGCGGTCCTTGGGCGGGCCGAAGACGCCAGGCCCGGCCAGTTGCATGGCCCCGTAGCCGAACCGGGTGAGGGTGAGGTCGCCCACGCGGTACGTGCCGCCGGGAAGCTCGTCGCCTGGCATGTTTCCCTTCCGCTCACCGGCGTCTCCGGGAGCGGTCTCACGGTAACGAGCGCCGACGGGCGCAGCCGGTACCCCGCCCATCCTGGGAGTGGCAGGACCAGGCGCGAGGCCCGCTCCGGCCCATACGATCGAGGGCATGAGCAGGCCGAACGCGCTCGGGGAGTATCTCAGGGCGCGCCGTGAGCTGATCGACCCGGCGCAGGCGGGGCTGCGGATCGTCGGCGTACGCCGCACCCCCGGGCTGCGCCGTGAGGAGGTCGCCACCCTGGCCGGGATCAGCGCCGACTACTACCTCCGGCTGGAGCAGGGCCGCGACCGCAACCCGTCGCCGCAGGTGCTGGAGGCCCTGGCCCGGGTCTTCAACCTGGACGCGACCGCCACGCGACACCTGCTGAGCCTGTCCACCGCCCGCCCGGCCACGCCCCGGCGGACGCGCCGCGAGGTGGTGCCCGCCGGGATCAGGCAACTGCTCGACGTGATCAACCTGCCGGCGTTCGTGGAGAGCAGGACGTTCGACGTGCTCGCCGCGAACCGGCTGGCCACCGCCGTGTCGGCCAACCTCCGGCCGGGGGTCAACCGGCTGCGCGCGATCTTCCTGGACCCCGCGGACCGGCAGCTGTACCCCGACTGGGAAGAGGCGGTCAAAGGCATGGTCGCGGGGTTCCGCGCCTCCGTGGGCGGCGACGTCGACGACCCGCGGATCGTCCGGCTGGTCGGCGAGCTGTCGCTGGCCAGCGAGCCCTTCCGGCGACTGTGGGCCCGGCACGACGTCACCGAGCTGGCCGGAGGCGCGATGCGGCTGCGCCACCCCGAGGTCGGCCTGCTCGAACTGCGCAGGGAGAAGCTGCCGCTCAGCGACTCCGGAGGGCAGATCCTGGCGGTTTACCACGCCGAGCGGGGCTCGGAGTCGGCCCGCCTGCTCGACTCGCTCGCCGCGCGGGCCGCCGCGGAAGAGGGCCGGCCGCCCGAGGCCGACGCCGACACGGGGATCGCGTGAGCGTCCGGATCACGCTCGCCGGTACCGGGTTCGCGTGAGCGTCCGGATCGCGCTCGCCGGTACCGGGACCGCGTGAGCGTCCGGATCATGCTCTCCAGCCCCCTCCGGGCGGCGGCGGGTCAGTAGTCGCACACCCCCGTGGGGAAGATCTGCTTCAGCCGGGCGCGCTGGTCGGGCGTGGGCCGCCAGGAGCCGTACAGGCCCCGCGCGACCGCCCGGTCGACCGGCTGCAGGCGGCACTTGTAGACGCCGCCCTCGATCGGGCCGCCCGCCACGACGCGGGAGGTCGAGTAGAGCGGGAAGCGCTGAGTGCAGGCGCCGGGCGGGCGGCGGTCGAGGACCCCGTCCCAGACGCGCGGCCCCGCCGCGATCTCGCTGCCGTCGGTGGCGAAGCAGCGGTCCACGGCCTGGAACGGCTTGTTGCCCTCGACGCCGCGCCCGGGATGCCTGCGGATGTTGGCCATCCACTCGTCGATCACCCGCAGCGCCTCGGGCGTCTGGTCGAACCTCGGCCCGTCCGGCCGGGCGTCGGTGAACCAGATCACCTGGTTGCCCGCCCGTCCGTCGTGGTCCAGCATCCGCTTCCTGGAGGCGAACGACTGGTGCGCGTTGTGCATGTCCAACTGGTCGTCCAGGTAGTGGCGCCAGTCGATCACCGGGAGGTCGATGTCGCCACCGAACACCAGGCCGCTGCGCTGGACGTTCCTGATCGCCACGGGGTCGCCCGTCCGCCTCGGGGCCGGGTCGCCCAGACGGGCGTTGCGGCTGCTCCACGGGTCGAGGTCGGCCGGGCAGGCGGACGGCGTGAACGGGCAGCCCTCCTGGACCATGTCGGCCGCCTCCTTCCACGAGCCGACCTCGGCGTTGACGTCGAGGAACTCCTCCGGCGTGATCACTCCTCCGGTGAGCGCGCTCAGTCCGTACTGGACGCCCACGTTGTCCCAGGTCGAACGGGCGTGGCCGGTCTCGTCCACGCCGTAGACCGTGCGCAGGTCCTCCCAGTGCGTCCACCGGACGGTGTCCTTGACGCCCGGAGGGTCCATGCGCTGCCACTCGGGGTCGTTGTTGGACGTCCACAGCGGGTTCATGGTCAGCGGGGTCAGGCCGCGCCAGCCGTTGACGCACTCGTCGGAGCCCGGCCTGCCGGTGTACGGGTTGGCCACGGTGTCGCTGGCGTTCATGCCGATGAGTGCCGTGCGCTCCTCCCACCTCGCCCACCGGGGGTGGTGGTCCATGTAGCGTTCGAGCAGCTCGCAGTCGCCCACGTGGATGGTCTGGGTGACCATGTCCGGGTAGGAGTACTGCGGGATGGCGGCGTCGATCACCCGGTCGCCGTGGTTCTGGCCGTAGATGTACTGCTGGATCCCGCCGCCCGAGCCGCCGACGCCCACCGTGTAGAGCGGCGGGCCGTACCGCTCGACGAACCGCTCCTTGACCATCAGGGCCGTCTCGCCGCCCAGGATCAGGTTGTAGTGGGTGGAGGTGCGGGTGCCCGAGGAGTGCAGGATCGCGTAGCCCTTGCCCAGTCCGTACGGGTCGAGGGCGGCGCCGCCCAGCGTGCCCTGGTCGTGGCCGATCGCCACGCCGCCGTCGAAACGGTAGATCGCCCTGCCGTTCCAGCCGTCCTCCAGCATGGCGATCGAGTAGAGGAAGCGGTTGATGACGCCGCGCTCGCGCCGTACGACGAAGTCGACCGTCCGGCCGTCCAGCAGCGTGGTCGTGGCCAGGTCGGCGGGGCGCTGCGCGGGCATGGGCCGGTACGTGCCGTCCGTGGAGCGGTAGAGGCGGTCGGTGACCGTCGGGGCGAAGCAGTCCCTGCTCCAGCCGCCGCTCACCCGCATGCCCTGGCCGTCCTGGTTGTCGGCGACCGGCGGGCCGAGGCCGCTGCGCTCGGTCTTGCAGAGGAACGGGTACTGGTGGGCGCCGGAGAAGATCGGGCCCTGGATCGGGTGGTTGCGCACGTTGATGCTCTCCCGGCGGCGCCCGGCCACGGCGGTGATCGTGTTGTCACCGTTCTTCAGGCCGGTCACCAGGCCGGTGAGCACGTCCCCGTTCCGGGTGAAGGCGGAGGTGACGTCCTCGCCGTCACGCAGCACCCTGGGCTCTGCCGTCGCGCCACGGGACTGGCGGACCCTGATCAGCGCGTCGCCGCCGCTCACCTGGTCGGGGCGGCTGGAGAGCACCTCCAGGGCCAGGGAGCCGCCGGCGGGGGTGGGGGTGGCGGCGGGCGCGGTGACGAGGGACGTCAGGAGGGTGAGGACCATCACAGCCTTCATGACCACGACGGTGACACGGCCGCCATCGCTTGCCCAGACCCGATCTCGGGCCCTACCCGTGCTCGAGCAGGGGTGTTCCGGTGCCCCACGGCGCATCCGGGAGGCGGCGGAGCGTGGCCGGACGGCCCCGTACGGTTACGCTCTGAGCTGCGGGGCGATTATCGGCGCGCATCCTGGGCCAGGACGTGCCAGTCTGGAACACGTGCTGTCCGACCGCCCAACCAAGCTCGTGCCGCCCGTGCTGGCCAAGATGGCCACCTGGTCCGCGTGCCTGATCCTCGTCGGCGTGGTCGTCTACTTCATCGTCCAGGCCATCGCCAGGCTCGCGTTCGTGGCGCTGCCCGTGGCGATCGCGCTGCTGCTGACCGCGCTGCTGTTCCCGCTGACGAGGGGCCTGCGCAACGCGGGCCTGCGACCCATCTACGCCACCTGGATCACCATGCTGGTGGCCCTGGCCGTGCTCGTCGGCACGGGCTGGCTGGTCGGCGCGCGGGCCAGTGAAGAGTTCCCGAACCTGGTCCGGCAGGTGCAGGAGACGGCCAGATCCGTGCAGGAGTGGCTGATCACCGGTCCGCTGCACCTCAAGGAAGCGCAGATCACCGGCTACGTCGACGAGATCGCGGCCATGGTCAACGCCCAGCGCACGGCCATCACCGGCACGGTGCTGACCGCGGGGGCGGTGGCGGTCGAGGTGCTCGCGTCCATCGTGCTGCTGCTGTTCGTGACGTTCTTCCTGCTCAAAGACGGCGACCGGATCTGGGGCTGGTTCCTGAGGGCGTTCGGCGGGGTCGCGCCGCGCGTCGACCGGGCGGGGCGGGCCGCGTGGACCACGCTCTCCCACTACGTCCAGGGCACCGTGGCGGTGGCGGCGGTGCACGGGCTCGTCATGGGCATCGTGCTGGCGGGGATGGGGGTGCCGTTGTGGGCGCCGCTGGCCGTGCTCATCTTCTTCGCCAGCTTCATCCCGATCGTCGGCATCTTCTTCGCCGGCACGGTCGCCACCCTCGTCACGCTGGGGGCCAAGGGGCTCGTCTACGCGTTGATCTTCCTCGGCATCCTCATCGTGGAGCAGCAGCTCGAGAACCACGTCCTGCAGCCGCTGATCGTGGGGCGGGCGCTCAACTTCCATCCGCTGGCGATCATCCTGGTGCTGTCGGTCGGCGGCATCCTGGCGGGCATCGCCGGCGCCGCCGTGGCGGTGCCGGTGGCGGCGGTGATCTACCGGGCGTTGCCGGAGCTGATTCACGGTCCACCCGAGCTGCCACCCGGCCACGACGACCTCGCCGCCAGCGGCCCGCCGCCACCGCCAGGAGCGGACGACGGCCGCCCCGGCGACGACACCGGTCTCCATGGGCCGCGCCCGGCCGCCGGGGCGCCCGACGCCGCCGATGGGCCGAGCGGGGCCGAGGGGCCGCGTGACGGCTCCGAGGCGGATGACGGTCTCCGGGCCAGGTGAGGCCCGCGAGCGTGGCCCCGAAGCGGATGGGCGGGTGTGATGGAAGGGCGGGGGAGAGCGAGTAACCTCGTCACCCGTGACGCGTTCCTCCCTCACCACCCCGCCACCAGGGGCGGTCCCGCCCGTGGCACAACCTGGGGCTCCAGCTCCGGGCGCTGCTCTGGACTCCCACTACAGCCAGTGCTTCGGGTGCGGCGCCGGGCATCCGGCCGGGCTACATCTCAAGGCCGCGACCCCCGATGGCGCCACCGTCGAGGCGGAGTTCACGGTCGGGGAGGCGCATCAGGGCGCGCCCCGGCTGGCGCACGGCGGGGTGCTGGCCGCCGCGATGGACGAGGTCATCGGAATGTCCGTCTACCTCTTCCGTAAGCCCTATGTGACGGGACGTCTGGAGACCGACTACCTGCTCCCCGTTCCCGTGGGCACGACACTCCACCTGCGTGCCTGGTGCAACGGCATCATGGGCAGAAAGGCGTACCTTGAGGCTGAGGGACGAATCGGCGCCCCTGACGGACCGGTCGCCGTCCGCGCGGCAGCGCTGTTCGTCGAGGTGAACATGGAACACTTCGCCAAGCACGGCGATGTCGCCACCATCGCCGCCGAACACCACGACTACGAGGTGAATCCTTGAGCAACGCAGGTGCCGGTCGCGGCGGACCGCCGAAGGCCGCGACCGTGGAGGTCCTGATCCAGCGGCTCGACGCCGAGCTGCCGCTCCCGTCGTACGCCCACGCGGGCGACGCGGGGGCCGACCTCTACGCGGTCGAGGACGTCGAGCTGAAGCCCGGCGAACGCGCGGTCGTCGGCACCGGGGTGGCGATCGCCCTGCCCGACGGCTACGCGGCGTTCGTGCACCCGCGGTCCGGGCTGGCGGCCAGGCACGGTGTCACGCTGGTCAACGCCCCCGGCACGGTGGACGCCGGTTACCGGGGGGAGATCAGGGTGACGCTGATCAACACCGACGCGAAGGAGCCGTTCCGGCTTCGGCGGGGCGACCGCGTGGCCCAGCTCGTGGTGCAGCGGGTGGAACGCGCGGGGTTCTACGAGGTCGAACGGCTGCCCGGGTCCGTACGCGGCGCCAACGGGTTCGGATCGACCGGGCGCTGACCGGGTGAGACAAAGGGGCCCGGCAGGGGCCTGATGAACAACGGGCCGGACCACGGCCCGACGAGCAGGGAGAGTGAGGAACGTGTTCCGACGTCGTCGTCGTGAGCAGCCGGATCAGTTGGCCGAGCGGGAGGCTGCCGCACCCACGCGCGATACCGGCCCGTGGGACGCCGACGAGCCCCACCCCGAGGCCGACCGGATCGACCTCGGCGGCCTGCGGCTGCCACACAACCCGGACTTCGACGTACGGCTGGCCTCGGTGGGAGACCAGCACGTCGGCGTGGTCGTCCTGTACGACGAGAGTTCGCTGCAGCTCCAGGCCCTGGCGGCCCCGCGCAGTTCGGGGCTGTGGGAGGAGGTCAAGACCAAGATCCTCGCCCAGGCCGATCACCTGCACGAGCAGGACGGGCCGTTCGGCACCGAGCTGAGCGGCGAGATGAGGGTCGAGGGCGACAGCCGACCGGCCCGCTACGTGGGCATCGACGGCCCGCGCTGGTTCCTGCTCGCGGTGATCTCGGGCAAGGCGGCGGTCGACGACGCCACGGCCGAGCCGTACATCGACTTCATCAAGGACGTGGTCGTCGTGCGCGGCGACGAGCCGATGGCGCGTGAGGAGGCGATCCCGCTGCGCCGTCCCAACGAGCAGAGCGGCGCGGAGACACCCGAGGGGCCCGGCTTCAACCCGTTCAAACGAGGACCTGAAATCAGCGAGATTCGCTGACGGCTTACATCACATAGGCTGATGCATCATGAGTACGGCAGAGCCCCCCAAACGCGGGGGATTGCGCGGGTTCTTCAGTCGGCTGGCCTCCACCCAGTCCGAGATCGAGGCCCAGGAGCTACGGGAAGACGCCGATGAGGTCGGTGCGACCCCGATCGTCTCGTGTGGCGGCCGCCGCCGCTTCTGCGTGGCGGGTACGCTACGTACGGTGACACTGCGTCCGAGGGGTGGCGCCCCCGCTCTGGAGGCCGAGCTCTACGACGGGTCCGACGTGATCGACCTGGTCTGGCTCGGCCGCCGCAAGATCGCCGGCATCGAGCCCGGCCGCACCGTCAAGGCCGAGGGCCTCGTCAGCATGCAGGACGGGCGCAAGGTGATGTTCAATCCGCGTTACGAGCTGCGCCCAGGGAGTTGATCAGGTGAGTGCTGAGGCCGAAGAGGTCGCCCATGACACCGTCGAGGCGGCGGTGCGGGCACAGCTCGCCAAGGCGTTCGGCGGTGTCCGCGGCATCATCGAGGCGGCCGTCCCGACGGTGGCGTTCACGCTGTCGTGGATCTTCACCGAGGATCTGAAGCTGTCTCTCATCATCAGCGTCTCGCTGTCGGTGGTGCTCCTGCTCGCACGGATCGTCCAGCGGTCGACGCCGCAGTTCGTGATCAACAGCCTGATCGGCATCGCGATCGGCGCCTTCTTCGCCAGCCGTACGGGCGACGCGAAAGACTACTTCCTGCCCGGCATCCTGTGGAACGCCGGCTACATGGTGGGGATGCTGATCTCCATCGTCACCCGGTGGCCGGTCGTCGGCTTCCTGATCGGCTCGGTCACGGGCGATCCGACCGCCTGGCACAAGGATCCGGGCATCGTGAAGCTGTGCACCCGGCTGACCTGGCTGCTCATGCTGCCCTGCGCGGTCAGGGTGGCCGTGCAGGGGCCCGTCTACCTGTTCGGTGGCGGTGACCAGGCGGTGGCGGCGCTCGGGTTCGCCAAGATCGTGATGGGCTGGCCGCTCCAGGTGGCGGCGCTCGGGGCGATGCTGTGGGTGCTGGGCCGGGGTCGCACCCCGCTCAAGCCGCCGGTGCCGTCCGCCTGAGCCTTCGATCGAGCCGCCGCCGGTGCCCGCCCGAGATCCCATCGGGCGGCCGGTGGCGTCCGTCTGAGTTCCGGTGGTCGTGGTGGTCATGACCGGGGTCGACGTCGGTGAAGGGTCGGCCGGGTGGTCGGCCCGCTGGCAGGGCGCGCGGTCGGCGGGCCGGTCGCGCGGCTGAGGTAAAGATCTGCGGGCCGAACGCTTAACCACTTGATCCACGCGTGCGGGTACGAAGCCTGGCGGAAGATCGCTTCACACCCTATCGGGGGACCACCATGTACAGAAGTGTCATCGCCGCCGTCACCATGACCGCCGCCGCCCTGCTCCTCGCCCCGGCGCCCGCGATCGCCGACGACGACGACTTCAGAGGGCCGCACATCGGGTGCGAGAAGGAGGCCGCGGGCTTCGTCAAGCTGCGCGCGCCGCTGGTGATCTGGTTCGGCGGCTCCGACCACTGCAAGGACGAGCACGAGGACGAGGACGAGGAGCACCACGACGAGTGGTACGCGCGCCGCATGCGGTGACGTCGTACCGCGTCTCGGCCCTGGGGCGCCGGGCCCGGCGCGGGCCCGCGCGCCCGCGCCGCCCCGGTGACCGGGTGCGTGGCGAGCGCGTCCGGGACCAGCGCTCGGGCTCAGTGCCTGGACTCAGTGCTTGGGCTCAGTGCTGGGAGAGCAGGTGGGCCAGCTCCTGCTCGACCTCCTGGCTGGCCACGAAGAGCAACTCGTCGCCCGCCTCCAGCGGATCGTCGGCCGTGGGCACCAGGACCCGGCCCTCGCGCAGGATCGCCACCAGCGCCGAGTCCACCGGCCACGGTACGGACCCCGCCCGCTGCCCCACCACCGGCGCGTCGTCGGCCAGCGTGAGCTCCACCAGGTTCGCCTGCCCCTGCCGGAACGTCATGAGCCGGACGAGGTCGCCGACGCTGACCGCCTCCTCCACCAGCGCGCTCAGCAGCCGTGGGGTGGACACGGCGACGTCGACCCCCCACGACTCGTTGAACAGCCACTCGTTGTTGGGGTGGTTGATGCGGGCCACCACGCGGGGCACGCCGTATTCGGTCTTGGCCAGCAGCGAGACCACCAGGTTGACCTTGTCGTCGCCGGAGGAGGCGACGACGACGTGGCAGTTGTTGAGACCGGCCTCGTCGAGGGAGGCGATCTCGCACGCGTCGGCCAGCAGCCACTCGGCGCGAGGCACGCTGTCGATCTTGATGGCCCGGGGGTCCACGTCGATGAGCAGGACCTCGTGGCCGTTCTCCAGGAGCTCGGCCGCGATGGAGCGGCCCACGGCGCCCGCCCCGGCGATGGCGACGCGCATCACTCGTCCTCTTCCGGTGCCGCGGCGAGCACCTTGTTGATCCGGTCCATGTCGTTCTCCGCGGCGATGACGTGCAGCACGTCGCCCTCCTGGACCACGGTGTCGTCGCCGATGGTCACCGCCTCGCCCATCCGGTTGATGAAGGCGGCGCGCGCCTTGGCCCGCGCTTCGAGGTGGGTGACGCGGGTGCCGATCCAGGACTGGTGGACGGTGACCTCGGCCAGGATGACGGTGCCCGTGGGGTCGCGCCAGAGCGGCTCGGCGCCCTCGGGGAGGATGCGGCGCATGATCTGGTCGGCGGTCCAGCGTACGGTCGCCACCGTGGGGATGCCCAGTCGCTGGTAGACCTCGGCGCGGCGGGGGTCGTAGATGCGGGCCACCACGTTGTCGACGCCGAACGTCTCGCGCGCCACCCGCGCGGAGATGATGTTGGAGTTGTCGCCGCTCGAGACCGCCACGAAGGCGGTGGCCGACTCGACGCCGGCCTCGGTGAGCACGTCGCGGTCGAAGCCGATGCCGGTCACCCGACGCCCACGGAACCCGGCGCGCAGCCGCCGGAACGCCTGCGGGTCGCGGTCGATGATGGCGACGGAATGGCCGCTGTCTTCGAGGATGTGCGCGAGGGTCGACCCGACCCGCCCACAGCCCATGATCACTATATGCATTTCCCCCCGCAGCTTCGCGGTCGGTCGGTGTGCTCGACACCAGTATGGCCCGATCGGGGAGCGCCTCGTTGAGGCCCACCATTGAGGACTAGCATCTCGTTACGTGGCGAAGGTAACGGATCTTGTCAAACGCTTGCTCGTGGGGCGCGCCCTGCGCAGCGGGCAGCTTCACGAGCAACTACTCCCCAAACGGATCGCACTGCCGGTTTTCGCGAGCGACGCGCTCTCCTCCGTCGCGTACGCGCCGCAGGAGATTCTCGTCATCCTGTCCCTCGCGGGCGTCTCCTTCTTCTCCTACAGCCCCTGGGTGGCCGCCGCCGTCGTGGTCGTGATGCTCACGGTCGTGGCGTCGTACCGGCAGAACGTGCACGCCTATCCCAGCGGCGGCGGCGACTACGAGGTCGCCACCACCAACCTCGGCAAGAACGCCGGGCTCACCGTGGCCAGCGCCCTCATGGTCGACTACGTGCTGACCGTCGCGGTGTCCGTCGCCAACGGCGTCGACTACGTCGGCGCGACGATCCCGTTCGTGGGCCAGCACAAGCCCGCCGTCGCCATCGCCATCGTCATCCTGCTCACCGTGGTCAACCTGCGCGGCATCCGCGAGTCCGGCGCAGCCTTCGCCATCCCCACGTACGCGTTCATGATCGCCGTGCTCGGCCTGGTCGCCTGGGGCGGGTTCCGGCTGCTGGTGCTGGGTGAGGAGATCCAAGCGCCGAGCGCCCAGTTCACGATCGAGCCCGAGCAGACCAACCTCACCGCCTTCGCCGCCGCCTTCCTGGTGCTGCGCGCGTTCTCGTCCGGCTGCGCGGCCCTGACCGGGGTCGAGGCGATCAGCAACGGCGTGCCCGCGTTCAGGAAGCCCAAGAGCAAGAACGCCGCCACCACGCTGCTGCTGATGGGCCTGGTCGCGGTCACGATGTTCAGCGGCATCATCGGGCTCGGCCTGGCCTCAGGGGTGAAGATGGCCGAGCCCTCGGTCGTCGCGCACGACCTGCTCAAGCCGGACGGCACGCCCGTCGGCCCCGGCTACTACCAGCAGCCGATCATCTCGCAGGTGGCCGACGCGGTCTTCGGGGGCGGGTCGCTGCCGTTCGTGGTCATCTCGGCGGTGACCGCGCTCATCCTCTTCCTGGCGGCCAACACGGCGTTCAACGGCTTCCCGGTGCTCGGCTCGATCCTGGCGCAGGACCGTTACCTGCCGCGCCAGCTCCACACCCGGGGCGACCGGCTGGCCTTCTCCAACGGCATCATCATCCTGGCGCTGGGCGCCTGCCTGCTGCTGTGGGGGTTCAACGCCGACGTCAGCCGCCTGCTGAACCTGTACATCGTCGGCGTCTTCGTCTCGTTCACGCTCAGCCAGACGGGCATGGTCATCCACTGGACCCGCCACCTGAAGACGGAGACCGACCCCAGGATCCGCCACCAGATGCACCGCTCCCGCGTGATCAACTTCTTCGGCGGGGTCATGACGGGGCTCGTGCTGATCGTCGTACTGCTGACGAAGTTCCTGGTCGGGGCGTGGATCGTGGTGATCGCGATGCCGATCCTGTTCCTCATGATGAAGGGCATCAGGCGTCACTACGACAAGGTGGCGGCCGAGCTGGAGATCACCGAGGACTACGAGCCGGCCATGCTGCCCGCGCGCAACCACGCGATCGTGCTCGTCTCGAAGATCCACAAGCCGACCATGCGCGCCCTCGCGTACGCCCGCGCCACCCGCCCGTCCACGCTGGAGGCCGTCACCGTCGGCGTCGAGGGCGAGGAGGCCACCAAGCTGCAGGAGGAGTGGGAGCGCCTGCGCATCCCCGTGCCGCTGAAGATGCTCGACTCCCCCTACCGCGAGATCACGCAGCCCGTCCTCGACTACGTCAAGACGCTGCGCAGGCGCTCGCCGCGCGACGTGGTGACCGTCTTCATCCCCGAGTACGTGGTCGGCCGCTGGTGGGAGCACCTGCTGCACAACCAGAGCGCGTTGCGGCTCAAGGCGCGGCTGCTGTTCAAGCCGGGCGTCATGGTGACCAGCGTGCCCTGGCAGCTCCACTCCTCCGACCGGCTCATGGGCAGGCCGGAGCCGTTCGCGCCGGGCTCCGTACGCCGGCCGTGGCACCAGACGGTCAAGGACGAGGAAGACGGCCAGATCACGACCAGTTGATCAGGGCCCGCAGCCGCCACGTGTCGTGCCCGCTCCAGCCGGGCGGGGCGGCGACCGCGGCCCAGCCGTCCACGATGTTCGCGCCGTAGCGGTGGCCGTGCCCGGGCGGGACGTCGAGCGCGGCCGTCATGTCCACCAGCACCTGCCAGAACGTCACCAGCGGGAACCAGTTCATCTGCGGGTTCACGCCGGGCCCGCGCGCGCCCTCCAGCCAGGCCGGCCGGTGGTAGAGCAGCCGCGGTGACCACCACACCACGGGGTCGGTGGAGTTCTGCAGGTAGACCACGCGGGGGTGCGGCCACGGCGCAGGCGGCCGGCCGAGGTCGCCGGGGTCCTGCGCGAACCGGGCCGTCCGGCCCGAGCGGTAGACGGGCCGCCACACGGGGCTGTCGCGCCGGCGGCCGTTGGTGAGCTGCTGCCAGATCGGGTTGGCGTTGGGCGGGCCCACGAACACCGCCCCGTCGGCCCTGGCCACCAGGTCGGACAGGCTGTGGAAAGCCTCCTCCAGCTCGTACGACCCGAGGCTCTCGCCCGACAGCAGCAGCCGCGGCCGCGACCCGGCGGGCAGCCGGGACCACCGCTCGCGCACGGCCTCGAACAGCGCCCGCCCCGACGCCGCCGCCTTGTCCCGGTCGACCATGAACGACACCCAGCTCGGCAGGTACGAGTACTGCAGCGCGACCATCGCGGAGCGCCCGTTGTACATGTACTCCAGCGGGTCGGCGATGTGCGGGTCGACCCAGCCGGTGCCCGTGGTGCCCAGCACGGCCAGCACGGGCCGGCCGAACGCGCCGGTGCGCTCCAGCTCGCGTACCGCCAGCGCCGCCTGGGCCCGCGGGGAGGAGGTGCCGTCGAGCCCGATGTACACCCGGATCGGCTGGGCCGCCGGCCGCCCCGAGAACGCCGCCAGCCGGGCCGGCGTCGCGGCGGTGCCGGTGAAGCGGCGCCCCTCCCTGCCCAGCGACTCCCAGGTCACCAGCGAGCCCGGCCCGCCCGACACGTACGCAGAGGTGGGCCGGCTCACGCCGGGGTGGGTGCGCTGGTTGGCGACCGAGGAGACGTCGCTCACCCGGGCCACGAACCCGTTGAACAGCACGTCGTTGGCGAACACCGCCACCAGCAGGGCGATGACCAGCGCGCCGACGGCGTGGCCCACGTAGGCGGGGACGTAGTGGTCGAGCCAGGCGTTGAGCCTGCGCCCTCCGAGGCGGACGAGCCTGGCCGCCAGCAGGGCCAGGGCGAACAGCGCGAGCGTCACGGCCAGGATCACCGGCGGGAACCAGGTGATCCGCGTGTCCATCCCCATGAGCGCCCGCAGGTCGCGCTGCCAGTCGAAGCTGTACCACAGCGTCACGACCGCCAGCGCGGCGCAGCCGGCGAGCATGACCCGCCAGGCGATGCGCCGCCCGCGCTCCGGCGGCCGGTAGGGGATCAGCGCCCGCCCCAGCGCCCCGAGCGAGGCGCCCGCCGCGTAGCCGAGTATGCCGGTGACCGCGCCCATCACGCCCTGGTAGAGCCACGGGCGGGGCAGCAGCGACGGCGTCAGCGAGGCGCAGGCGAACAACGTGGCCAGCAGCGTGCCGCCGAAGCCGAGCCGCCGGCGCACCACCCTCTCCATGGACACTTAGAGTAGTGGGTCAAGTCGAATGCGTGGTCGTCCAGATATGGGCACTAAGGTGTCGAACGTGAAACAGGCATCTCTCGAGCTAACGGTCGGTCCGGTCGCCCACGGCGGCTGGTGTGTGGCACGCCACGAAGGGCGGGTGGTGTTCGTCCGGCATGCGCTGCCGGGCGAGCGGGTGATCGCCGAGGTCACCGAGGAGACGTCCCGTTTCCTGCGGGCCGACGCCGTGGAGATCCTGGAGCCCTCGCCCGACCGGGTCGTCCCGCCCTGCCCCTACGCCGGGCCGGGGCGCTGCGGCGGCTGCGACTGGCAGCACGCCACCCTGGACGCGCAGCGGCGGCTCAAGGCCCAGGTCGTGGCCGAGCAGTTGAGCCGGCTCGCGGGCATCGAGCGCGAGGTCGTGGTGGAGGAGGTGCCGGGGGCCAAGGACGGGCTCGGCTGGCGTACGCGGGTGCAGTTCGCCGCATTGCCCTCCGGTGAGCTGGGCTTTCGCCGGCACCGTTCGCACGACGTCGAGGTCGTGGACGCCTGCCTGATCGCCCACCCCGAGGTGGAGGCGGTCGGCGCGGAGGGCCACCTGTGGGAGGGGGCCGCCGGGGTCGAGGTCATCGCCTCCTCCGAAGGCGACCGGGCCGTGGTGGTCTCGCCCCGCCCGCGGCGCAGCGTCACCGTGCCCGAGCTGGACGCGCCCGCCTCGATCCTGCTCGACCAGGGCAAGGGCCGTACGGTGCCGCGGCGCGGCTCGGGCGTGCTGCACGAGCAGGTGGGCGACCGGGAGTTCCGGGTGGCGGGCAGCGGCTTCTGGCAGGTGCACCCGGGGGCCGCCGAGACGCTGCTCGACGCGGTGCTCGCCTACGCGGCGCCGGAGCCGGGGGAGTGGGCGCTCGACCTCTACTGTGGGGTCGGGCTGTTCGCCGCCGGGCTGGCCGAGGCCGTGGGGGCGGAGGGGGCGGTGTTCGGGCTGGAGTCGGAGGCGGCGGCCGTGCGCGACGCGCGGGCCAACCTGCGCGACCTGCCGCAGGCCCGGGTGGAGCGGGGCCGGGTGGAGGAGGCGCTCGACCGCTTCCAGATCGAGCGGGCCGACATCGTGGTGGTGGACCCGCCGCGCGCCGGGCTGGGGCGCGAGGTGGTGGAGCGGATCGCGTCGCTGGAGGCCCCGCGCATCGTGTACGTCTCCTGCGACCCGGCCACGCTCGCCCGCGACCTGGCGTGGCTGGCGGAACGCGGCTACCCGCTCTCCGACCTGCGCGCCTTCGACGCGTTCCCGATGACCCACCACGTGGAGTGCGTGGCACTCCTGGTCAAGGAGTGAGATGCGGTCCTGACCAGCAGCGGGACAACAGCCTGGTTCAGGCTGTCCCATGGTGTCTCTGGGATTCTCGATGTCATGACGCATGCGTAGCGCACGATCATGAAAGCGCACCGCCACCTCCAACTCGGGGGTGGCGGTGCGCTTGAGTGCAGGCCTACTCGTCATCGTCAAGAAAGTTCGGCGTGATCCGGCGTGGAATCCCGGGCGTTTTGTTTATGCCCGGGAGGCAACGACAGCGCGGGAGGGCCTCAAGGAAGGAGGTCACAGCAGCGGCCGAGCGGCTCATCAAGCGCGGCCGGTCCTCGGGCTCATCGTCATCCTGGCGGCGCAGATCCTCGACAAGGAAGAGCGTCCCGCCGAACGTCATCCGCTGCATCACCATGCGCGCCTGCCTCGCCGGGCAGGACCGCGAAGATCCTGGCCCGTGCCACCCGGTTCTGCGGCGGCCGGATCGTCGGTTCCGACAGTGCGGACGTGCCGCGGCTCGACGTGCGCATCGACGTCGTGCGGGTGTGGCCAGCCGGGTGGCCGGGGGTGCGGTGGCAGGCCGAGTTACTCGCCGAGTCGCGGCCGGAGCTGTGCGGACATCATCCCGGAGTCGATCGGTGCTCTGCTGCGCGGCCTCGGCGTTCCGAGCGAGGACGCGAAGGTCGACGGGTGGGCTCTGAAGGGCTGCAAGCGGGCGGACGTGGACGCCACCCCGGAACGGCGGAAGCCGGTCCGTGGGTAGCGGCAACTTCTCACCCTTGAACCCCTCGGATGGGGCGTTCGGGCCGCGTCCGTCGCGGGCCCGCGACTTTCCTGCATCGTAGATGCGATCGCGAACGTGGCGGCGCCGAAGACCAGTGCATTCATCAGCCCTGCACCTTCCTGAACGTCGCAACTTCAGGCTAGGGTGCAGGGCTTTGCTATGTCATGGGATGGCCGCAT
The DNA here is from genome assembly GCF_055586305.1 of Nonomuraea sp. NPDC051298. NCBI lineage: Bacteria > Bacillati > Actinomycetota > Actinomycetes > Streptosporangiales > Streptosporangiaceae > Nonomuraea > Nonomuraea sp. NPDC051298. The sequence continues at coordinate 852,044 of NZ_JBVJIM010000001.1, read as the reverse complement.
CTCTCTCCCCCCAGGATCGACGGTGGCAGCCTGTTGTACCCGTATGACGACGAAGCCCCGCCTCTCCCGAAGGAGAGGGCATCAGAGGATTCGCTGATCTGGCAGTTCGGCGGGAAGGAAGATCGTCTGCTGGTTCTTGCGCGCAGCGCGAGCCGCTGGAATGCGAGCGGCCGTGCTGGTGGGGAGTTTGGTAGCCGCCTCGTCCCACGGCCAGAACTGGATGGCATCAAGTTCGTCGACCTGGAGCCGGATTCGGGAGGGATCTGCAACGGTGCCGCCGTCGAAGATGAAGTTCATCATCGGGCGGAGCCGGTCACCCGCCGGTGCCACCCAGTCCACCACGAGGAGCGGCCCGAGCTGGACGTCGAGGCCGAGTTCTTCGGCGACCTCCCGGGTGGCGCACGTGTGCGGCGGCTCACCGTCCTCGACCATGCCACCAGGAATTGCCCAGTAGCTGCGGTAGTTGGGTTTGACCAGCAGGACATGGTCGGCGTCGTCAGTGAGGAGCATGCACGCCGACACGTGAACGGTGGGCAGGCTGGCGTACCACTCTGACGGCGGCAGGTAGGACGTGCTCACCTGAATCAGGCTACCCCCGCGCGATTTGTCCACTCTGTTCACGCCGGATCTGGGCTGGCACCTGGTCAAGGAACGCGCGTACCTCAACCACGGATCCGTGCGGGGCGAGCACGTCGGACAGCAGGGCGAAACGGGCGGTGACGCGGCGCGAGCGGATCCGGCGGCCAAGGTGCAGCGCTTGTACTCCCAGGATCGCAGCCTGGTCAACGTGGCCGGCCTGAGCGTGCGCGGTCGCGCTCAGCGCGGTATGCAGGGCGCGGGTGCGCAGGTTGGCCGACGCCAGGTCGAGAGCCTGCTGCTGGTAAGCCAGTGCCTCGCGGGGTCGCTGGAGATCCAACAGGGAGCGCATCGCGGTGCCGGCCAGATGGGCAGGGCTGAAGTAGTGGGCCCAGGCTGGGGCGCTGCCGTCATCGCGTTCCAGCGCATGCTGGGCGCAAGCGATCGCCTTCTTGAACTCCCGAAGGTCCCCAGCCAGGGCGTGAGCGCCTGCCTCGGTGGTGTGCAGCCGGGCGGCCACGGCTGCGTGAGGATGGCGGCCTGCGCCGTGCACGGCGGCTCGGGCCAGCCGTACGGCCTCGTCAGGCAGCCCGAGGTAGATCGCCTGGGTGGCGAGGTTAGCCAGAATGTGGGCCCCGTACAGGCGGTCGCCGGCGCCCTTGGCCAAGCGCAGCGCCTGGATGAAGGAGCGCTCGGCGGCACCGTGGTCACCGACGTCGTAGGACATGAAGGCAGCCATGCCGGTCAGCTCGGCTGCTGCGGCGAACAATTCTCGTCCGACCGCATCGGAGTAGGAGCCGCGCAGGAGCGGCGCGACATCGCGGGTGAGAAAATCGCCCAGGAACACCCGGGCATGCCCGCCGCCGTGCTGCCGGTCGAGGTCAAGGAATTGCTCGGCGCACGAGCGCAGCATCTGGACGTCCTCAGCATCGACAACCCGTCCTGCCGAACGCGCCACGCTCGAATCGGGAGGGTCGAAGTGCCAGCGCCATCCAGCCTCGGCAGCCGCGGCGGCGACGAACGGAGCCGACGCCTCTGACGAGGCGTTGCGGCCGAGCCGACGCCACAGCCCGGCGGCCGTATCGATTGCCGCGCGCACCGTGACGGGAAACAGCAGCGCCTCGGCGTCGCCTTCGCCCGCCAATCGGGCGAAACCGAGGTCGCTGGTCTGGATGACGCGACCTAGCCGGGCAGAGAGCACCTCGGCGATGAGTTCGGGGACCGGCTGTTCGGGGCAGCGGCCCCGCAGCCACCAATACACCGACGCGCCGTCGTAGCGGAGCACCAGGCCGTACTGCCGGTCCGCGGCCCGGCTGACCTGACGGGCGAACGCAGCCAGCGAACGGTCATAGGACGCCTCAGCGAGCAGGCTCTCCAGCTCGTGGTTGGTGACCGGCCGTGTCATCAGACGCCCCCTTCAGGCGGCCCCTGGATTCATTCTCACGGTAGGCGCTGGCGGCAGGGCCGTCATCCGACGCGCAAGAACGCGCAAGTCCGCAAGCCCGTCCACAGCGTCGCACAGGCCGCTCCATCTGCTGCCTTTCTTCGCAGCGTCGCATCGTGAGGCGACGGCGACCATCCGGGCGCGCCGACCGACACGAAAGGCCCGCCGATGACCCTGAGCACCGATCTGCCCATGCCTCAGCTTGCTGGGGGCGCGGGCGACTTCGCCCGCCGCGGTGGTCAGTTGAGAGTCTCTCTCACCCCCAGATGCCAGCTCGGGTGCTGGTTCTGCCACAACGAGGGCGAGATCCCGCCTCGAATCACCCACCACGACCGCGCCATCCAGCCCCGCCGCCGGGCGATGGGCGCACCGGATTTCCTGTCCACGATCAACGCGATGACCGCCGCCGGGATACAGCGCGTCTTCTTCACCGGCGGGGAGCCACTGCTGTCCCCACTGGCCCGCCCGATCCTGGAGGGCCTGCCCTCGCACCGTATGAGCGACTACACCACTACGCTGATCACCAACGGGCTCTCGCTTACCAAGGACCTCGACTGGCTGGCCGCCACCGCGCTGGATCGGATCAAGGTCTCTCTGCACTACTTTTCCGACGACTCCATCGCCGCCATCGCCGAGGGCAAACCCGGCGACATCGCCAAGATCAAGGCCGGGGTCGAGGCCGCCGTCGACGCCATCGCGATCGTGGAGCTGAATCTGCTCCTGCAGGAGCAGAACGCCCACGAGGTGATGGACATCATCGCCTACGCCCGCGAACTCGGCACCGGCCTGCAGATCATCGAACTGGTCGACACCGACCACAACGCCGACCTGGGCGGCGTCAAGGTGGCTTCCGGTGATATCGGCGTCTACCTGCGCTCCATCGCCACCGCCGAGAGGGTGATCACCTCCGGCACCGGGCAGGGCCGCCGCGTCTTCACCATCCCCGGTCGGCGCGGGGAGATGACCATCGAGGTCATCGACGCCGCCCTCGGTCGCCACCACGTCGGCCAGTGCGCGACCTGCCCCAAGCGGGCGCAGTGCATCGAAGGGTTCTGGGCGCTGCGCCTGGACTCGGCCGGCGCGCTCAGCCCGTGCCTGCTCCGCCCCGATCTGCGCTTGAACGTCACCCCGTACGCGCAGGACCCGGCCGGCCTGCTGGCGGCCGTCTCTGCCCACCTGGACGCCTTCACCGAAGGGACGCTGCAATGACCATCGCCGCACCCCGCCCCGGCATCGGCGGGCATCTGCCCCAGGCGCTACCGCAGCTAGCGTTCTACCTCGCCGGGGCGTTGCACGCCTCTGACCTGGCCCGCCAGGAGCTCCAGAGCGGGCATGCGGTGGCCGTCGCGGCGACCATCGCGCCCTTCGTGGGCTGCCTGGTCCAGCCGGACCTGACCGTCTATCTGCACACCGACCTGGACGAGCTGACCGCGCGGATGATCGTCAAGCCCGACCAGACCGCTTCCGACCGCGACCTGATCGCCGACCGCGCTCCGCTGCGGCGGCTGCAGGAGCACTACGACCAGGTCGTCGGCAGCGGCCCCACCGCGGACCACATGCACACCGACGGCCGAACCCCGGACCGGCTCGCCGATCACCTCGCCGACATGGTCCACGCGATGGTCAGCGTCCGAAAGCCTCGCACCGACGCCTAGAGTCGCCCTGGCCGAAGCAGGCCCATGCTCCCCGCGTGGCCGCGTAGCGTGGCACCCACGACGCATCGCCCACTGCGGGGAGCACGGCCATGACCACAGCATCCGAATCGTTTCGGCCACACGTCGGCGTCCACCTGATCCTTATCGAGGCGGGCAAGGTCCTGCTGCTGCTGCGCGCCAACACCGGCTTCGCCGACGGCTCCTGGTCGGTACCCGGCGGCTGTCTCGACGCCGACGAAACCCTGCCTGAGGGCGCAGCGCGTGAGGCCCGCGAAGAGCTCGGCATCGTCATCGACCCCGCAGACCTGGTCTTCGTGGGTCTGTGCCATCACGCCGACCCCGATGGCCAGGCACGTATCGGCGTGTTCTTCACCACCACCCGTTGGATCGGGGTGCCTGCAAACGCGGAGCCTGGCAAATGTGACAAGATCGACTGGTTCAACCTCCACGACCTGCCTGACGACGTTGTTTCCTACGTCCGTACCGGCCTTGATGCCTTCCGCAGTGATCAGGCGTTCAGTCTCGACGGCTGGCAGACGCAGCGCATCGCCTGACGCCGTAGAGCGTTTGCGTCGGGAGCACTTCCCGGAAGCGAAGACACGACGAAAACCCCGCCGCGCCTCACGAAGAGGCAGAGCGGGGCTTCCCTCGCTATGGAGTTGCCGGGATCGACAACCTAGGAGACATCACATTCTTGTCCGAGTGCATGCCGGGGTGGCCACCACACCTCCCCAACTCTGCCCCGGGGGCCGCCGAGACGTTGCTCGACGCGGTGCTCGCCTACGCGGCGCCGGAGCCGGGGGAGTGGGCGCTCGACCTCTACTGTGGGGTCGGGCTGTTCGCCGCCGGGCTGGCCGAGGCCGTGGGGGCGGAGGGGGCGGTGTTCGGGCTGGAGTCGGAGGCGGCGGCCGTCCGCGACGCGCGGGCCAACCTGCGCGACCTGCCGCAGGCCCGGGTGGAGCGGGGCCGGGTGGAGGAGGCGCTCGACCGCTTCCAGATCGAGCGGGCCGACATCGTGGTGGTGGACCCGCCGCGCGCCGGGCTGGGGCGCGAGGTGGTGGAGCGGATCGCGTCGCTGGAGGCCCCGCGCATCGTGTACGTCTCCTGCGACCCGGCCACGCTCGCCCGCGACCTGGCGTGGCTGGCGGAACGCGGCTACCCGCTCTCCGACCTGCGCGCCTTCGACGCGTTCCCGATGACCCACCACGTGGAGTGCGTGGCCCTGCTGGTCAAGGAGTGAGATGCGGTCCTGACCGGCAGCGGGACAACAGCCTCCACCTCTTGCTCCCCTCAGACTGTAGCCCTATGGTCACTGCAAGCAAACTCGTCGAGATGGAGGCGGGGGCAAGCGCGGCGGTGGCGACGGGGACAGGAAGGACGGTAAGTGACGCTTGGCTTGAATGCCCGCATGGATGGCCTGATCGACGTCGTCAGCGGGCGTCGGCCGGTCAGTGGCGTCATCGAGCAGGCGCTGCGGGCCGTGCCCCGGCATCGGTTCGTGCCCCCCGCCGGGGTCGCTCTCACCGGGAGCGGCCCCCGCCTCATCGACCAGGACGCCGATCCGGACACCTGGTGGGCCACCGTGTACGGACCGGACGCCATCGTGACGCAGCTCGACCAGGGCGCGACCGACATCCACGAGGTGGACGGGCGCTACACCTCCTCCAACTCCGCCCCGGGAACCGTCGTCGACCTGCTCACCCTGCTCGGCCCGGAGCCGGGCGACCGGGTGCTGGAGATCGGCACGGGGACGGGCTGGACCGCGGCGCTGCTGTCCCACCTGGTCGGTGACGCGGCCCGGGTGACGTCGATCGAGGTTGATCGGGCAGTTGCCGAGCAGGCGGGGAAGGCGCTGGCCTCGTCCGGCGTGCACCCGCGCCTGATCGTCGGCGACGGGGCGGGCGGATGGGCCGAGGAGGCGCCGTACGACCGGGTGCACGCCACCTGCGCCGTCCACACGGTGCCGTACGCGTGGGTCGAGCAGACCCGGCCGGGAGGCGTGATCGTGGCGCCGTTCTCGCCGGGCTTCGACGTCGACCTGTCCGTGCGGCTCGTGGTCCTGCCGGACGGGGTCGCCGTCGGCCGGTTCCCTGGCCGCACGTCGTACATGATGATGCGCTCGCAGGACGGGTCGCCTGTCTCCGAGGACGACGGCAGCGGCCGGTGGTCCGCGACCCCGGTGGATCCGCGCACGATCGCGCACGCGCCGGCGGGGGCGGGGCTGGCCATGTCGGCTCTCACCGGCCTGCACGTCCGCGAGAGCGACGAGGGTGACCGCTTCGTGCTGTACGTCGTCGACCCCGCCGACCCGGCCCACTGGGCGGCGGCGGTGCACGACCCGGAGGGTGACCACATCGCGTACCAGCTCGGCGATCGTCTCCTATGGGATGAGATCACCGACGCCTACGCCCAGTGGGTGTCGTGGGGTGAGCCGGGCCGGGAACGGTTCGGCATGACCGTCGCGCGGGACGGCGGGCGGATCTGGCTGGACACTCCGGAGCGTGCGCTGGGCCCTGCCAGGACCTGATCCTAGGAGGGAAGGGTGAACCCCTCGGGCGGCGTGCCCTCGGCGAAGAGCATGCGCACCCGGGTTGCGTCCTTCCGCATCTCGCGGGCCCGCCGGTATTCGGGGGAGTCGTACCACTCCCTGGCCCGGTCGAGGTCGGGGAACTCGATGATGAGCAGTCGGGAGAAGTCCCAGGCGCCCTCGACCGGGTTGGACGTGGGGCCCGCCACGAGGTAACGCCCGCCGTGGCTGAGGATGGACTGCTGGGCCGGGGCGGCGTAGGCCAGAGCGGTCTCGTGGTCGAGCACGTCGACCCCGACGATGACGTAAGCGGGCACGACTGTCTCCTTCGGACACGGCGTGTACTTTTGACACGCCGAAACCTAATGTACTGCTGTAACCTAGGTCAACGTGAGCGAGGACGAGGGCGAACGCGTCGTGGCGACGGCCGGCCGCAGGGCGCGCCTGCGGGCGGAGGCGACCCGTGAGATCAAGGCCATCGCGCTGCGGCAGATGGCAGAAGGCGGGCCGGGGGCGATCTCCCTGCGCGGCATCGCCCGCGAGATGGGGATGACCGCCCGCGCGATCTACAGCTACTTCCCCACCCGGGACGACCTGGTCACGACGCTGATCAGCGAGATCGGCGCCTCGATCGCCGAGGCGGTGGAGAGCGCCTGCGCCGCCGTGCCCGGCACCGACCCCGGCGGCCGGCTGATCGCCTGGGGGCAGGCCCTGCGGGAGTGGGCGCTGGCTCACCCGGAGAGCTTCCGGCTCTTCTACGGCCACCCCGTCCCCGGCTACCAGCCCCCCGAGGACGGCCCGGTCGACCAGGCGGCCCGCCGGGTGTGCCACGGCCTGACCCGTCTGGTGGCCGCCCTGTGGTCACCGGCCCGCCACCCGCAGCCCGAGGACTCCTCCTGGTCCGACCTGCACCCCGACTACGCCGCCAAGATCCAGGCAGAGCTTCCCGACGTGCCGCCCGCCGCGGCGGCCATGGCGCTGCGTGTCTGGGGCCGGATTCACGGCCTGGTGGCACTGGAGATCGACGGCCACATCGGCCCCGTCGCGGGCAACCCGGCCGCGCTGCACCGCGCCGAGCTGCTCGACCTGGTCAGATCGCTGGAGCTGACCCACTCCGGCCGCTGATCGGGCCTGGGCCGGGCCTCACCGCCGGTGCCCGTCGAGGGAGGCGCGCAAGCGTCCGAGTTCGGCGGCCTTCTCCGCCAGCGCGGCACCGCCCGCCGCCAGCTCCTCCCGGGTCAGCTCCGCGGCCTTGGCGCTGGCCCTGGGCACGATGTTGGTGATGCCCAGCCCGTACGAGGGCAGCAGGTGTTGCTCGGCCGGCGCCAGCAGGCGGGGCGTGAACCCGGACAGGTGCAGGGCCGGCCAGAACCGGTTGCCGGGCCGGGCGAAGTGGTGGCCGGTCGCCTCGGACATGAGGCCGGGGTTGATGCCGCAGAACAGCACGTCGAGCGAGGGGCCGAGGACGTCGTCGAGCACGTGCCGGAGACTAGCCCATGTCTTCGAGTTTGCGCCCCTTGGTCTCCCTGACCCGCGTGGCCACGAAGAGGAACGACAGAAGCGCGAAAATGGTGTAAACGGCGTACGTGATCGGCAGGTTCCACTCCGCCATGGCCGGGAAGGACACGGTGACCGCCCAGTTGGCCAGCCACTGGGCACCCGCCGAGACGCCCAGGGCGGCGGCGCGGATCCGGTTGGGGAACATCTCGCCGAGCAGCACCCAGACCACCACCCCCCACGACAGCGCGAAGAACAGCACGAACGCGTTGGCTGCGACGAGCGCGATCGCGCCCTGCGGGTCGGGCAGGGAGACCTCGCCGCCCTCACCCCTGGCGAAGCTGAACGCCCACGCCGCCGTGGCCAGCGAGATCGCCATCCCGGCCGAGCCGACCAGGAGCAGCGGCCGGCGCCCGATCCGGTCCACCAGCGAGATCGCGACGAACGTGCCGACGATGTTGATGATCGAGCTGGAGAAGCTGATCAGCAGGGAGTCGCTCTGGTTGATGCCGACCGACTGCCACAACACGGACGAGTAGTAGAAGATCACGTTGATGCCCACGAGCTGCTGGAAGACCGAGAGCAGGATGCCGGTCCACACGATCGGCAGCAGCCCCAGCATCGGCCCGCGCAGGTCCTTCAGCCCCGGTACGCGCTCGGTGCGCAGCACGCGCTGGATCTCCGCGATGCGCTCGTCGAGATCGACGTCGTCGGCCTCGATCTCGGCCAGCACCTCGCGGGCCCGCCGGGTCCGCCCCGACATGATCAGGTAGCGCGGCGACTCGGGGATGCTCAGGGCGAAGAACAGGAACACCCCCGCCGGTACGACGCACGCGCCCAGCATCCACTGCCACGCCTGCAACCCCCACAGGAGGTTGTTGACGTCCCCGCCGGCCAGCCGCGCGAACACGTAGTTGACGAGCTGCGAGACCGCGATCCCGAGCACGATCGCGAGCTGCTGGAACGACCCCAGCCGCCCCCGGTAGGCGGGCGGGGACACCTCGGCGATGTACGCGGGCCCGAGCACCGACGCCATCCCGATCGCGAAGCCCGCGACCACCCGCCACAGCCCCAGGTCCCAGACCGCGAACGGCACCATCTGCCCGATCGAGCTGACCGCGAACAGCAGCGCCGCCACCTGCATCGACCGCGTACGCCCCCACCGGTCGGCCAGCCCGCCCCCCGCCCACGCGCCCACGGCGGAGCCCAGCAGCGCGATCGCCACCAAGAACCCGGTCTCGAAGGAACCCACCTGGAAGTACCGCTGGATCCCGACCACGGCGCCGTTGATGACCGAGCTGTCGTACCCGAACAGGAACCCGCCGACCGCGGCGGCCGCCGTGATGAACACCACGTGACCCAGCGGCTCATGCCGGGTGTGTTGAGTGGCCATTCAGGTCCTTCCCCCGATGATCGGGAACTACCCAAAGATCACCCACGTATGCCCAGGCAGGAGGCCCGCAGAGCCGGTCAGAGCCGGTCAGAGCCGGTCAGAGGCGGGGGTCGACCGGCTCCGACTCCAGCGCCAGCACGGCGAAGACCGGCTCGTGCACCCGCCACGCCGCCTCGCCGTCCGCCAGCCGCGACAAAGCCTCCAGCCCGAGAACGTATTCCCGCAGCGCCAGCGAGCGCTTCTTGCCGAGGAAGCGCCGGCGCAGCACGTCGAGCGACTCGGTGTAGTCGGGGCCGTAGATGATGCGCAGGTATTCGCGCCCGCGCACCTTGACCCCCGGCTGCACCCGACCCGGCGTGTACGCGGCGGGCTTGACCACCATGCCCTCGCCCCCGTCGGCCGTCATCGACTCCCACCAGGCCGTCGCCTCGGCCCTGGACCCGGGGGAGTCGAGCGTGACGAAGCGGTGCCGGGTCGGCGTGATCAGCGGCGAGTCGAGCCGGGCCAGCATCTCCAGGTGCCAGGCGTGCGGCTCCAGCGCCGTGGCCCGCCCCTCGCAGGCCAGGACCTGGAACGGCGCCACCCGGATGCCGTCGAGCCCGTGGACCGGCCAGCAGTAACGCGCGTACGCGTCGCGGAAGAGGACGGCGTTGCCGGCGCGGCGGCGGGTGCGGTCGAGCAGGGCGGCCACGTCCAGCCCGCGCCCGGCCGCCGCCTCCAGGGCCGAGACCGCCTCGGGCAGCGCGGCGCGGGCGGCCGCCCCGACGGAGGCGTACTGCGACCTGATCAGCTCGCCGGCCTTCGCCGACCAGGGCAGCAGCTCGCAGTCGAGCACCACCCAGTCGGAGCCCAGCTCGGCCCAGAGCGGCTCGCACGCCTCGCGCAGCCGGTCGACCAGCGCCGTGGTGTCGGCGAAGAACGGCCGCCCGGTGCGCGTGTAGAGCGCGCCCGCGCTGCCGTCGGCCACCCCGAACCTGGCCGCGGCCACCTCCGGGGTCCGGCACAGCACGGCCACGGCCCGCGAGCCCATGTGCTTCTCCTCGCACACGACCTCGCGCACCCCGGCCGCGGCGAACTCCTCGAACGCCTCGTGCGGGTGCTCCAGGTGGCCGTCGAGCGTGGAGGTCTCCGGCGGGGCCATGGTCGGCGGCAGGTACACCAGCCAGCGCGGGTCGACCGCGAACCGGCTCATGACCTCCAGCGCGGCGGCGGCGTTCTGGTCGACGACCTTGACCCGGCTGCCGAACCTGGTCTCGACGTACCGGGTGCCGATCACGTCGGTGATGTCGAGCATGCCCGGATCGCGGCCGGCTCCGGCGGACAGCGGCTTGGCCGGTTCGTACCAGACCTTCTCCGCCGGGACCTGGACGATCTGCCGCTCCGGGTAGCGCAGCGCGGTCAGGTGACCGCCGAACACGGCACCGGTGTCGAGGCAGATCGTGTTGTTGACCCACTCGGGCCGCACGGTCGGGGTGTGGCCGTAGACGACCATGGCCCGGCCACGGTATTCGTCGGCCCACGGGTAGCGGACCGGCAGGCCGTACTCGTCGGTCTCGCCCGTCGTGTCGCCGTACAGGGCGAACGCGCGTACCCGGCCGGAGGAACGGCCGTGGTAAGCCTCCTTGAGTCCCGCGTGCGCGACGACCAGCCTGCCGCCGTCGAGGCGGTAGTGGCTGAGCAGGCCGGTCATGAACGCCTTGGCCCGCTCCACGAACTCGGGCGGCTGCGCGGCGAGCTGGTCGAGCGACTCCCGCAGGCCGTGCGCCACCTTGACCTTGCGGCCTTCGAGCGCGCGGACCAGCTTTTGCTCGTGGTTGCCGGCCACGCAGATCGCGGTGCCCGCCTCGACCATGTCCATGACCAGGCGCAGCACGCCGGGCGTGTCGGGGCCGCGGTCGACCAGGTCGCCGACGAACACCGCGGTGCGGCCCTCCGGGTGGCGCAGCCCGCGCCAGCCCAGCTCGCCCAGCAGCGTCTCCAGCTCGGAGCGGCAGCCGTGCACGTCGCCGATGATGTCGAACGGGCCGGTCAGCTCGGTCTTGTCGGACCACGCCCGCTCGTAGGCGATCTCGGCGGCGTCGATCTCCTCCAGGCCGCGCAGCACGTGTACCCGCCTGAACCCGTCGCCCGAGATCTTGCCCAGCGAGCGGCGCAGGTCCTTGCGCTGCCGGATCACCACGCCGGGCCCGAAGTCGCGGTCGGGCCGGCCGGAGTTGCGCTCGATCGCCACCTCCTCCGGCACGTCGAGAACGATCGCGTCGGCCAGCACGTCGTGCCGCCTCGCCAGGTCGAGGAGGCCGCGACGGGCGGCGTACTGGACGTTGGTGGCGTCGACGACGGTGAACAGGCCCCTGGACAGGCGCACGCCGACGATGTGGTGCAGCAGGTCGAAGGCGGCCGGGGTGGCGGACTGGTCGTTCTCGTCGTCGGAGACCAGGCCGCGGCAGAAGTCGGAGGAGATGACCTGCGTGGGCTTGAAGTGCTTGCGGGCGAACGTGGACTTGCCGCTGCCGGACACGCCGACGAGCACCACGAGCGACAGCTCAGGAACGCTGATCACGGGTGAAGACTCCCATCTGCGTGGGCGGGCCGACCTCGGGGTCGTCGTCGCCGATCGGCTCGAAGGCGACCTGGTAGCCGTACCGGCCGGCCACGCGGGTGGCCCAGGCGGTGAACTCGGCGCGGGTCCACTCGAAGCGGTGGTCGGGGTGGCGCAGGCCGGTCAGGAACTCGTAGCGGACGTTGTGCTCGATGTTGGGGGTGGTGACGAGCACGTGGCGGGGCTGGGCGCGGCCGAACACGACGTGTTCGAGCGCGGCCAGGCGGGGTGGGTCGACGTGCTCGACCACCTCCATGAGGATGGCGGCGTCGTAGCCGGACAGCCTTCTGTCGGCGTACGTCAGCGCGCCCTGGAACAAGGTGAGCCTGGCCCGTTTGGCGTCGGGCATCCGGTCGAGGCCCAGCTTGCGGGCGGCGATGGTGAGGGCCATCGGCGAGACGTCCATGCCGCCGACCCTGGTGAAGCCGGGCCTGGCCAGCAGCGCGCCGACCAGCTCGCCCCGGCCGCAGCCGAGGTCGATGACGCTGGCCGCGCCCAGGTCCGCCAGCTTCGCCAGCACCGCCTCCCGCCGCCTGACACTGAGCGACCCCGCCCTCGCCTCCGCCCCCGAGCCGCGCCCGGCCTCCGGGCTCCGCCCTGCCTCCGCGCCGTGCCCAGCCTCCGCGCCGTGCCCAGCCTCCGCGCCGTGCTCTGCCTGTGCGCCGTGCGCTGCCGCCGAGCCGGGCTCGGGCTGCTGGCCGGGCTCGGCGTCGGGGGTGTCGCCCTGGGCCTCGGCCTCCGCGGCGGCGGCCTCGTCGGCCGCGGTCACCTCGGCGGGCGCCTCCTCCTCGACCGCGGGCTCCAGCTCCTCCTCGGTCTCGTCGCCCAGCTCCGCCAGCCTGGCCAGCGCGGTGCGGGCCAGCGCCCAGCGCCGTCCCAGGTAGCGCCGGGTGATCAGGCCGCGTTCCGGATGGCCGCCGAGCCAGCCCGCGCCCGCCCTGATCAGCTTGTCGACCTCGTCGGGGGCTATCCAGTAGTGCTTGCCGTCGTCGAGCACCGGCAGCAGGACGTACAGGTGGTTGAGCGCCTCGGACAGGCGGGTGGTGCCCCGCAGGGTGAGCCCGACATATCGCGACTCGCCCCACTCGGGGATGCCCTCGTCCAGCGGCAACGGGCGCGCGTCCACCTCCCAGCCGAGCGGCTCGAACAGCCGCCGCGCCAGCTCGGGCCCGCCCCGGCAGGGCAGCGCGGGCAGGCGCAGCTCCAGCGGCAGCGGCGTGCCGGGCAGCTCGGGCCTGGCCGTGCAGCGGCCCGCCCGCGCCGTGCGGAACACGTCGGCCAGCGCCACGGCCAGCAGGGACGAGGCCGCGTAGGGGCGGTCGTTGACGTACTGCGACAGGCTGAAGTCGGGCGAGCCCTTGCCACGTGACCTGACCAGGGCGATCGGGTCGACCTCGAGCATGAGCGCCACCGTGCAGCGCTCGTCGCCGGCCTCCGGATAGAACACCGTGGCCGTGCCGAACGACTGGCCGAACTCCTGCACTCTGCCGGGATGCTTGTGCAGGAGAAAGCCCAGGTCGGTGGCGGGTCTCGCGGTGTTCGTGATCGTCAGCAGCACGCCCCAAGTCTGCCGCAGGCGGGTGAGGCACCGCCAACCGATTACCGGACGTACGCCGACATGGACGGGCAGCCGATGGGCAGCCGATGGACGGGCGGCTACACGTGCGGGAGCACCTCGGCGGCGATCAGCTCCAGGTGCTCCAGGTCGTGGAGGTCGATGATCTGCAGGTAGAACCGCTCGGCCCCCAGCTCGGCGTACTTCCCGATCTTCTCCAGCACCTCGGCCGGAGTGCCCGCCAGCCCGCTCTCGCGCAGCGTGTCGGCGTTCTCCCCGATGGCCGCCGCGCGCCGCTCGACCTCCGCCCGGTCCGCACCGACCACCGTGGTCTGCGCCACCGACATCTGTACGGACCGCCCGGTCACCTCGCAGGCCGCCCGCACCCGCGCGAACGCCTCCCCGGTGTCGGCCGGGCTGTGGAACGGCACGTTGTACTCGTCGGCGTACGTCGCCGCCAGCCGCGGCGTGCGCTTGGCCCCGAAGCCGCCGATGATCAACGGCGGCCGCGGCCGCTGGACCGGCTTGGGCAGCGCGGGGGAGTCGGCCAACTGGTAGTAGCGGCCTTCGAAGGAGTAGCCCTTCTCCGCGGTCCACAAACCCGTGACGATCTCGAGCTGCTCCTCGAACCGGCCGAACCGCTCGCCCGTGGGCGGGAACGGGATGCCGTACGCCGAGTGCTCACTGTCGTACCAGCCGGTGCCGAACCCCAGCTCAACCCGTCCGCCGCTCATCTGGTCAACCTGCGCCACACTGATCGCCAGCGGGCCGGGCAGCCGGAACGTGGCCGGCGACACCAATGTCCCCAGCCGGATCCTGGACGTCTCCCTGGCCAGGCCGGCAAGGGTGATCCACGCGTCGGTCGAGCCCGGTCCGGGGTCGCCGGGGGTGATGCGCTGGTAGTGGTCGGACCGGAAGAACGCGTCGAAGCCCAGTCGTTCGGTGGCCTGGGCCACGGAGAGCAGGTCGTCATAGGTGGCGCCCTGCTGGGGCTCGGTGAAGATCCGCAGCTTCATGACCACATTATCCGCACACAACGGACGCGAACCGGAAAAGGCCCGCGCCACACCACGCGCGCTTGCTAGCGTTCACCCCGCTAGTGCCGTACGTAGTCGATCGACCACATGGGGTGGCCCATGCCTCGGCACAGGAGGGAGCCCGGCATGCTCCCACGCCCTCTCGCCGTTCTCTCGGCGCTCGCCCTCGCCGCAGGGACCGCCGTCGCGATCCGCCTGCTGCCCGCGGGGGCCGCGCCGCCCCCTGCCCGTCCGCCGGTCGCCCGGCCCTCCGCGCCGCCGTCGCCGACGTCGCAGGCTCCGCCGCCGGCCGCGTTCGTGGGGTTCGTGGACACCGCCCGCGAGCCCGGCCTCGACCTGGCCGCCGAGTCCCGCCGCACCGGCATCCGCCGCTACGCCCTCGGCCACCTCGTCGCGGACGGCGACGGCTGCGCGCCCAAGTGGGCGGGCCTCAAGGGCAGGGACGCGGCCGTGCTGGACAACGACACGGCCGAGCCGGACAACGACACGGCCGCGCGGGACGGGGACGCGGCGGAGCCGGACGGTGACACGGCGGACGTGCGATCCGCCCGCCCGCTGGCCGAGCGGATCGAGCGGCTCAGGGCGGCGGGCGGTGACGTGGTCCCCGTGCTCGGCGGTTCCGGCGGCAGGGAACTGGCCGCCACCTGCACCCGGTCCGGCGCTCTGACCGACGCCTACCGTCGGGTGGCCGACGCGTTCGACGCCACCGCCGTCGACTTCGAGGTCCGCGACGGCGGCGAGCGCGCCACCGTGCTGCGCAGGGCGCGGGCCATCGGCGCCCTGCAGCACGAGCGCGACCTGCGGGTCAGCGTCACGCTGCCGCTGCGGCGCGACGGCCTGGCCCCCGGCGACGTCACGATGTTGCGCCTCACCCGCGAGGCCGGCGCGGAGATCGCCACCGTCAACCTGCTGGCCCCCGTCGAACCCCGCGGCACCGAGGGCGGACGGCTGGGACAGGTGGCGATCGCCGTACAGGCGGCCGTCGAGCAGCTCGCGCGGGCCCATGACCTGAAGGACCCCGGGCAGGCGTGGCGGCACGTCGCGCTGACCCCGGTGCTGGCGGGAGAGCGCGACCTGAGCGAGCTGGACGCCCGCAAGCTGACCGCGTACGCCGACCGCCACGGACTGGCCTGGCTGTCACTGCGCGGAGTCATGCCGAAGCCGGACGTGTCATACATTCTTTGGCGTACTCCGGCCTGAAGATAGGATTCCGCTGACGGGGGAGCGTCGAGTCGGCGGGGAGGGCGTGATGGCGGCGCGTTCCGATTCCGCGAGAAATCTGCTGATCTACTGGATGGACGCCACCATCTGCCTCGTGCTCCTCGTGTCGGTGATCTTCACGATCGGTGAGGCGCTGGCGGGCAGGACCTCGATCGTCAGGGCGGCGGGCGTCATCGTCCTGTTGATCGCCTTCTACGGGCTTGTCCCGTTGCTGCTGCGCGCGGGCTTCGACCGCGGTTCAGGTCTGGACTGGCGGCTGGCGCTCGCGGGGGTGCTCGCGGCGGCGTTGCTCGTGCTCGGGCCCACCGGCGCGGAGGCACGGAGCATGTGGATGGACTGCACGGCGCTGTGGCTGTCGATGGCCGCCCTCCACCTCAGGCCGCGGACGACGCTCGCGGTGGGCGCGGGCACGGTCGTCCTGGCGAGCGCCTACATGGTGTACCTGACCGGCAACTCCTGGCCGGGTGTGCTGCTCGGCCAGACGGTCATGAGCGCGATCGTGGTCGGGGCCATGCTGCTGTGGCGCTGGCTCTGGTGGGTGATCAGGGACGCGCACAAGAGCAGGGAGGCCAGGGCCCGGCTCGCGGTGGCGGAGGAGCGGCTGCGCTTCGCGCGCGACCTGCACGACCTGCTCGGGCACAGCCTGTCGGTCATCACGCTGAAGAGCGAGCTGGCCGCGAAGCTGGCGACCAAGGACGCGGGCCGGGCGGCGGCCGAGATGTCCGCCGTACGCGAGCTGGCCGGGGAGTCGCTGGCCGAGGTGCAGCAGGCGGTGCACGGCTACCAGGCGCTCGACCTGGACGAGGAGCTGGCGGGGGTGCGCGCGGCGCTGACGGCGGCGGGCGCGCACTGCGTGGTCGAGGCCAGCACCGGCGACCTGTCGCCGGCCGCCAGGACGTTGCTGGCCTGGGCGGTGCGCGAGGGCGGCACGAACATCCTCAAGCACAGCGCGGCCACGCGCTGCGCGATCACGATCGACGCGGGGGTGCTGGAGATGGTCAACGACGGGGTGGACGGCACGGCGGCGGCGCCCGGCAACGGCCTGCGCGGCCTGTCGGAGCGGCTGGTCGCGGCGGGTGGCTCGTTCTCCGCCGGGTTCACGGGGGGCGGGGAGTTCCGGCTGCGGGCGGTGGTGCCGGGGTGAGGGCGTTCGAGCGGATCAGGAACGCGCCGAGGCTGACGAAGGTCCAGTGGGTGATCGTCTACTGCACCGACATGCTGCAGGTGTTCTCCCTTTTCGGCTACTACGACTTCTACCTGCGCCTGCAGGCGGGCGTGGCGTGGCCGATCATCGCGGCCGGGGCCGTCCTGCTGCTGGCCTTCAACGTGCTGAGCTTCCGGCCGTTCCGGGTCGCGGTGCGCGGGGGCCGAGGGCCGACGGCGGTCCTGACGGCGACCGGGGTGATCGCGCTGGCGCTGGCCGCGATCGGACAGATTTTTGCGGTTTGCACCTGGCTGGCGCTGCTGACCCCGTTCGTCCGCAAACGTACGATCATCGCCGTGTCGGCCGCCACGATCGTGGCCTTCAACCTGTACATCACGGTGCTGGGCGGCTATCTGATCTGGCTGATGGTCCTGGTCCAGACCACGTTCACGGCGGTCAGCGTCGGCGCGGTGTGGGCCAACCTGAAGCTGTGGCACCTGACCGTGGAGGCCCACGACGGGCAGGAGGCGGTGGCCAGGCTGGCCGTCTCGGAAGAGCGGCTGCGCTTCGCCCGCGACCTCAACGACCTGCTGGGGCAGAGCCTCACCGACGTGGCGGCCAAGACGGCGCGGGCCGAGCGGACGCTGGAGCGCGACCGGGCGGCCGCGGCGGCCGAGATGTTCGAGGTGCGCGACCTGGCCAGGCGGTCGCTGCGCGAGGTGCGCACCGTCGTGCAGAACTATCGGGCCGTCGACCTCGACGAGGTGCTGGCCAGCGTGCGCGCGGTCCTGGAGGCCGCCGACGTACGCTGCGTCGTGCACGCCGACACCGGCATGCTGGCTCCCGAGACCCGCACGCTGCTGGCCATCGTCGTACGCGAGGGCGCGACGAACGTCCTCAAGCACAGCAAGGCCGAACGCTGCACGATCACGATCGAGGATGGGGTGCTGGAGATGTCCAACGACGGGGTGAGCGGCCCGGTGGGCGAGCACGCGCCCAACGGCCTGGCCGGGCTGGCCCAGCGGGTGCGGGCGGCGGGCGGCACCCTGGAGGCCCAACCGGCCCAGGGCGGTCGCTACCTGCTGCGGGCGGCGGTGCCGGCATGACCACCCGCGTGCTGCTGGCCGACGACGAGCACCTGATCCGCGGCGCCATCGCGGCCCTGCTCGACCTTGAGGAGGGCATCGAGGTAGTCGCCCAGGTCGGCCGGGGCGACGAGGTCGTGGCGGCGGTCGCCGCGCACCGGCCCGACGTGGCCGTGCTCGACATCGAGATGCCCGGCATGGACGGGCTCAGCGCGGCCGAGCAGATCAGCTCCCAGTGCAAGATCGTCATCCTGACGAGCCTGGGCCGTCCCGGCTACCTGCGCCGGGCCATGGCGGCGGGCGTCAGCGGCTTCCTCGGCAAGGACGCCTCGGCCGAGGAACTGGCGATGGCCATCCGCAAGGTCCAGTCGGGCGGGCGCTACCTCGACGCCGAGCTGGCCGCCGCCGCGATGGCCGCGGGTGACAGCCCGCTGACCGAGCGCGAGCGCGACGCCCTGCGCCTGGCGGGCGACGGCGCCACGATCTCCAGGATCGCCGCCGAGCTGCACCTGACCGAGGGCACCGTACGCAACTACCTGTCCAGCGCCATGACCAAGCTGAGCGCCCAGAACCGCCTGGAGGCCATCCGCACGGCCCAGCGCATGGGCTGGCTGTGACGGCCGGGTCAGACCCTGAACTCCTCGGTGCGGTGCCCGTAGGCGGGCACGGCGGCCCGCATCTCGTCGGTGACCATGGGCGGGGGCAGCGGCACGATCTCCCGCGCGTGGAAGTCGCGCACGTCCTCGCCCTCCTCGAACAACCCCTGGACGGCTCGCAGGCACGGGGCGACGACCGCGGGATCGGTGATCCGCCGACCGCCCCGGCCCCCGCCGTACTCGTCGTAGAGCACCTCGTACATCAGGGAGGGAGAGAAGATCACCAGCTCGGGCACGGGGTCCAGGGCCGCCACGCGGGCCCTCGGCACCACCCGGCACGGGGAGCCCGCCGCCGCGCGCAGCGCGAGCACGTGCATCTCCCACTGCAGGTACGCGGTGACCGGCAAGTCGACCACCCGCACCCGTCTGACCGGCTGGCGGCGCAGGAAATAGTCGGCCAGCGGCCCGGCCACGCGCTCGATCAGGGCCAGGGAACGCTCCCAGTCGCCGTCCATCATGGCCCGCCAGCTCGCCACGTCGGGCTCGTAGAAGTCCTGCGCGCGTTCGAGCTTCCACATCGGCTCGACGCAGGCCGCGTGGTCACGGTCGAAACCGGCCTGGTACTCCGGCACGTCCAGGACGAGGCCGCCGGCGTCGGCGACGGCGGCGAACGGATTCGTGAGACGGACCGGAGTGCCCTGCTCGGTCATGCGGCTTTCCCCTTCGCTCTGAAGACCCGCCCCAGATCATCAGTGGCTCCCCTGACCCGGTCAAGGCCCAAAACGAGCGGGCCGGGCCGTCAGCCGCGGTAGTGGAAACGCCGGTGCGCGAGGCTGAACAGCATGGCCCCCAGCCACACCACGAACAGCACCTTGAAGATCCCGAATCCGCCGATGATCAGCCCGAGCATCATGAGCCCGAACAACATCGGCAGGAACGGGTGCGGCCCCCGGTGCCGGTGCCGCATCTGCCCGCGCCGGGCGGCCCACGCGGCGCGGTGCATCTCCCGCTGCGCGTGCCGCATGGTCTGTATCTGATGCTGCTGTGCGTGCATGTGGGCGTGAATGTGAGCGTGCACGGTCGCCCGCCAGTCGCCCGTCTCGTAGGGGGAGACGGGCTCCTGGTAGGCGGGCTGCTGCCCCGGGAGGTCGGCCGTCACCTGCGCGAGGTCGCGGACCGTCTTGGCGGCCAGTGTCTGGTCGAGTCGCTCGTCGAGCTCCTCGTGGGTCAGGCGGCCCTGCGCGAAGTGTTCGCGCAGGTCGGCCATCGTCTGCTCGCGCTCGGCGTCGCCGATGCGGAGTTCGTTGCGGAGTTCGTTGCGGTCCACGCCTGGATTCCTCGCTCTCCCCGAACGTCGGGTGTCACTCCTCGCCCGGGTCGCCGTCGGCCAGGATCTGGTAGAGCTTGCGCCGGGTCTCAACCAGAGTCTTACGCGCTTCGCGGATTTGTGCGTCGTTTCCGGTCTGAAGAACCTGCATCATGGCGAATGCCGACTGTCTGGCGATATGCCAGAGATCGGCGGTGTTGTCGTCGATGTCTGGGCGCATCTCGTCCCACGGGGCGCGGACCTCGTCGGCGTGCGCCTCGATGTAGGCGCGGCCCTCGTCGGTGAGGCGGAAGGTCTTGCGGCCCTCGTTCTCCTCCGAGATCACCAGGCCCTCGTCGCTGAGCTGCTGCAATGCCGGGTAGACGGCGCCGGGGCTGGGCTTCCAGCCGCCCTCGCTGCGCTCGGCGATCTCCTGGATGATCTGGTAGCCGTTGCGCGGCTCCTCTGCGAGCAGGGCCAGGATCGCGGCGCGTACGTCGCCCCGCTTGGCCTTGCGGCTCCGGCCGCCCCAGCCTCGGTGGCCGCCCCACGGCCCGCCCGGACCGCCCCAGGGGCCGCCGCGCCCGAAGTCGAACGGGAACGGGCCGGGCCCGCCCCTCCCGCCGCCGCGACGGCGGTGCTCTTCTGGGCCGCCCTTGCGACCGCCCCGGTGGTGGCCGCCGATCTGCTCGAAGGCGTCGGTCATCGCGTGGAGCGCCTCGCGGGCCGCCCGCTTGTAGTCGTGTGCGCCGGGCCAGGGCCCGCTCGCCGCCATGTTGTGAGTCATCGTGCCCCCTATATCGTGATCTATTCTCGATGCGTCAACGATATATCGATAGTATGTCGTCAGCAAGCCTCGTGGAGGAGTGAGCCAGATCACGAAAAAGTTGCGGAATCTGGGAACAGGATCGGGGAGGGCGTCGTTATTCACGTCGGACGAGGTCGTTCCGCGTCGGCAGGGCTGGGGGGTGCTGTCGCCGCGGAGGCGGCCTCGTCTGCGTTTGCGGGCACTTCCCCCGACGGCTCCGGCACGCCTCGGCGCGTAAAGAACTTCTTTGCCGTACAGTCCCGATCATGATGGGGCACACGCACGCGATGACCGGGGCCATCGCCTGGCTGGGGCTGGCGCCTCCCCTTGCCGCCCTGCCGCTGCTGAACGAGTCCTCCCGCTACGTCGACACCGGGATCATGGCCAATGCGCTCACCCCCGCGGAGCTGATCGCCGGCGCGATCCTCTGCGCGGGCGCCGCCATGCTGCCCGACCTCGACCACCCCAGCGCGACGATCGCGCAGACGTTCGGGCCGATCACGTGGGCGCTCAGCAAGGCCGTCTGCTGGCTCGCCGGCGGGCACCGCGGCGCGACGCACTCGCTGCTGTTCGCCGTGGCGCTCGGGTTGGGCGCGCACTGGCTGGCCGACACCTATCCGATCGGGCGCGACGTCATGGTGGTGCTGCTCATCGGGCTCGCGCTGCGCGCCATCGGCGTCGGCATCCCGGGCAACAAGCTCGGCTCCGCGCTGATCAACGTGGGTCTCACCGCCGGGCTCTACGCCGTCTTCCTCTCCCTCGGCGTGGGCTATGCCTGGCTGGGGCTCGCGGTGGCGATCGGCTGCTTCATCCATGTCGTCGGCGACTGCATGACCGAGCGGGGCTGCCCGGTGTTGTGGCCGCTGGGGGCCAAGTTCGTGCTGCCGTGGAAGATCGGCATCAAGACGGGCAGGAAGTTCGAGCAGAAGATCCTGGCCCCGGCGCTGTCGGTGGCGATCGTCGGGCTGCTGTTCTGGCGGCTGGCGCCGGTTTAACTTGATGTCGAGATATCCTAGAGATATCTTGACGTCGAGACATCCGCCGCGGCCTGCGAGTTAGGGTTGCCTTACGTGCTCCCCAGTCGCGCGATGCGGCAGGATTCTGTCTGAACACCTGTCTATGGAGGAGGCGAATCACCGTGTCCGCGAACAGCTTCGGCAGCCGTGACACGCTACGCGTCGGCGACGCGTCATATGAGATCTTCCGGCTGGATGCCGTCGAGGGCGCCGCACGTCTCCCGTACAGCCTGAAGATCCTGCTGGAAAACCTCCTCCGCACCGAGGACGGCGCGAACATCACCGCCGACCACATCCGGGCGCTGGGCGGCTGGGACCCGGCCGCGACGCCGAGCGTGGAGATCCAGTTCACCCCCGCCCGCGTCATCATGCAGGACTTCACCGGCGTGCCCTGCGTCGTCGACCTGGCCACGATGCGCGAGGCCGTACGCGACCTCGGCGGCGACGCCTCCCGCATCAACCCGCTCGCGCCCGCCGAGATGGTCATCGACCACTCGGTCATCGTCGACTACTTCGGCCACCCCGACGCCTTCCAGCGCAACGTCGAGCGCGAGTACGAGCGCAACCGCGAGCGCTACCAGTTCCTGCGCTGGGGCCAGACGGCCTTCGACGAGTTC
Organism: Nonomuraea sp. NPDC051298; assembly: GCF_055586305.1. Classification (NCBI taxonomy): domain Bacteria; kingdom Bacillati; phylum Actinomycetota; class Actinomycetes; order Streptosporangiales; family Streptosporangiaceae; genus Nonomuraea; species Nonomuraea sp. NPDC051298. The sequence goes on along the minus strand of NZ_JBVJIM010000001.1, from coordinate 829,968 downwards.
AAGGTCGTGCCCCCCGGCACCGGCATCGTCCACCAGGTCAACATCGAGCACCTGGCCCGCGTGGTGATGACGCGCGACGGGAAGGCGTACCCCGACACCTGCGTCGGCACCGACTCCCACACCACGATGGAGAACGGCATCGGCGTGCTGGGCTGGGGCGTCGGCGGCATCGAGGCCGAGGCGGCGATGCTCGGCCAGCCGATCTCCATGCTCATCCCGCGCGTGGTCGGCTTCAAGCTCAACGGCAAGCTGCCCGCCGGCGCCACCGCCACCGACCTGGTGCTGACCATCACCGAGATCCTGCGCAAGCACGGCGTGGTCGGCAAGTTCGTGGAGTTCTACGGCGAGGGCGTCGCGTCCGTGCCGCTGGCCGACCGGGCCACGATCGGCAACATGAGCCCCGAGTTCGGCTCCACCTGCGCGATCTTCCCCATCGACGGCCAGACCATCGGCTACCTGCGCCTGACCGGCCGCTCCGAGGAGCAGATCGCCCTCGTCGAGGCGTACGCCAAGGCCCAGGGCCTGTGGCTCGACCCGGCCGCGCCCGAGCCGGTGTTCTCCGAATACATCGAGCTCGACCTGGCCACCGTCGTCCCGTCGATCGCCGGTCCCAAGCGCCCGCAGGACCGCATCGCCCTGTCGGCCGCCAAGACCACCTGGCGCCACGACGTACAGAACTACGTGACCGACAGCGTCGACGAGGCCGTCGAGGAGACCTTCCCCGCCTCCGACGCGCCCGCCTCCAACGCCCGCGCCAACGGCGCCCGGCCGCGCAGGCCGGTGCCCGTCACGCTGGCCGACGGCACCTCGTTCGAGATCGACCACGGCATCGTCTCCATCGCCGCGATCACCTCGTGCACCAACACCTCCAACCCGTACGTCATGCTCGGCGCGGCCCTGCTGGCCCGCAACGCCGTCGAGAAGGGCCTGACCCGCAAGCCGTGGGTCAAGACCTCGCTGGCCCCCGGCTCGCAGGTGGTCACCGGCTACTTCGAGCGCTCCGGCCTCCAGCCCTACCTCGACAAGATCGGCTTCAACCTCGTCGGCTACGGCTGCACCACCTGCATCGGCAACTCCGGCCCGCTGCTGCCGGAGATCTCCGACGCCATCCAGGCCAACGACCTGGCCGTCACCGCCGTGCTGTCCGGCAACCGCAACTTCGAGGGCCGCATCAACCCCGACGTCAAGATGAACTACCTGGCCTCGCCGCCGCTCGTGGTCGCCTACGCGCTGGCCGGGACCATGGACCTCGACCTCGACACCGAGCCGCTCGGCGTGGGCGCCGACGGCGAGCCGGTCCACCTGCGCGACATCTGGCCGTCGCCCGAGGAGATCTCGGCGGTGGTCAACTCCTCGATCGGCCGCGACATGTTCGAGCGCGACTACGCCGACGTGTTCAAGGGCGACGACCACTGGCGCTCGCTGCCGATCCCGACCGGCGACACGTTCGAGTGGGACCCGTCCTCGACCTACGTGCGCAAGGCCCCCTACTTCGACGGCATGCCGTCCAAGCCCGAGCCGGTGACCGACATCGCCGGGGCCCGCGTGCTGGTCAAGGTCGGCGACTCGGTCACCACCGACCACATCTCGCCGGCCGGCTCCATCAAGACCGGCACCCCGGCCGCGCAATACCTGCAGGCCAACGGCGTCGAGGTGAAAGACTTCAACTCCTACGGCTCCCGGCGCGGCAACCACGAGGTGATGATCCGGGGCACGTTCGCCAACATCCGCCTGCGCAACCAGATCGCGCCGGGCACCGAGGGCGGCTACACCCGCGACTTCACCCAGCCCGACGGGCCGGTGTCGTTCATCTACGACGCCTCGGTCAACTACGCCGCCGCCGGCACGCCCCTCGTGGTGCTGGCCGGCAAGGAATACGGCTCGGGCTCCTCGCGCGACTGGGCGGCCAAGGGCACGGCGCTGCTGGGCGTGCGCGCGGTCATCGCCGAGTCGTACGAGCGCATCCACCGCTCCAACCTGATCGGCATGGGCGTGCTGCCGCTGCAGTTCCCCGAGGGCGCCACGGCGGAGTCGCTGGGGCTGACGGGCGAGGAGACGTTCGACATCACGGGCGTCGAAGAACTCAACCACGGCGGCATCCCGCGCACGGTGCGGGTGAAGGCCACGGCGGCGTCCTCGGCCGGGGACGGGGTCGAGTTCGACGCGGTGGTCCGCATCGACACGCCGGGCGAGGCCGACTACTACCGGCACGGGGGCATCATGCAGTACGTGCTCCGCTCCCTGCTCGCCAAGTGAGCCCCGCAAGCTGAGGCCCGAGGCTCGCCGAGCCCCGAGGCTCGCATGGTGAGGCCCGAGGCTCGCCGAGCCAGGGGCTCGTCCAGCGAGTCAGAGCTTCCCGCGCTCCCGCCCGGTCAAGAGCCGAGACGGGGGCCGGGGAACCCTTGGCCGTAGGGCCGGGGGTTGGGCGCGATCCTCACGCGCCCGAATCGGGGGAACCACCCGACACCCATGAGAGCCGCCCCGCGGGACACCCCCCGCGGGGCGGCTCTTGTCATGCGGTGACGGCGGGTTCCCCGGGTCACCTTTGCGCTGGGGGCGACCAGGGTCTTCAGCCGGTGGGCCGATCCAGATATTTCACGACCGTCTGAAGGTCCCTCTGGTTCTGCGGGATCCCACCCGAACTGATCGGCCCCTCCGGCGTGCTGCCACCCCGGGGCACCGACTGGGCGGGAGAGATGGGTGGCTGCCAGGAGCGTGGCCAGGGTGAGGTCGAGGGGCGAGAGTGGCACGCTGGGCAGCCTGGAGGCACCCGATTGTGGCAGGATGAGGAGAGCCACCCGGCGAACTCCTATTTCGCCGGGCGGCGCTCAGATCATCCGCCTCAGCACGGTGACCGCTTCTGCCACCACCTCCTCTGGCACGCTGCCGACGAAGAAGTCGAACCGGTCGGGGGAGATGGCCCTGACCTGCTCCACCATCGCCCAGCTCGTCTTGGCCAGGCCGGTGCTGTCGCGCCCGAGGCGGATGTGGGTGACGTATCCGCGATCGCGCGTGGTCAGCGGCACGGCCAGGACGAGATCAAGGCGTGACTGGTTGAGATTGTCGTTGCTGACGATCAGAGCCGGGCGGTCGAAACCCTGCTCACGACCGGTCGGTCGGCCGAACCGGGTGAACCAGATGTCACCTTGCGCTAGCTTCACTGTCTCTCCTCGGGAAATACGATCAGGCCCTCCCATTCGGGCGCGACCTGGCGGGCGCGGGGGCGAGGGCCCAGCACGAGCTCGCGCTCGGCGAGATAGTCGGCCCAAGCTTGTGGGTCTTCGCGCTGGGTCCGCTCGATCTGTTCGTTGACGGTCTCCCAGAACTGTTTCTGCTCGTAGTTGGTGATGGCGTCGTTGAGCACCTCGGTCATGTTTCGGCCCTCCTGTCGAGCGATGCGGGCTAGGCGGTCTCGGGTGGTGACGCTGACGCGTATCGTCGTCGCCGCTTTAGACTTCATGTTCATACTCCAGAGGCTACGTCCGCGTCGTCGACGACTCTACCGTGCGGCGGTCACTCTCGCAGACATTGCGGCAACAGAGAGTAAAGATGGTTGACTCTCGTGCATGACTAATGCGGCGTTGGTGGTTCTTATAGGTGGTTTGGCGGTTTTGGTGGGGTCGATCGTCCAGGGGGCCGTGGGTTTCGGGCTCGGCCTGGTCGCGGCCCCCATGCTCACCCTGCTGGCGCCCGACCTCATGCCCGGCGCCGTCCAGGTCGTCAACCTGACCCTTCCGTTGTTCACGCTGGCCGTCGAATGGCGGAAGGTGGACTGGCGCGGGGTGGGGTTCGCGATCCTCGGCAGGTTGCCCGGGAGCGCCTTAGGTGCAGTCATTATTGTCTACGTTTCCGTATACACCCGAGGCATCCTGGTGGCGGTCATGGTGCTGGTGGCCGTGGCGCTGACCGCCAGGGCGCTGAGCGTGCCGCGCAACAGCTACACGATCACCTCGGCAGGCTTCGTGTCAGGCGTCACCGGCACCGCCACCGGCATCGGCGGCCCGCCCATCGCGCTCGTCTACCAGGACGCCAAGGGCCCGCAGATCAGGGCCACGCTGGCGATGTTCTTCTTCCTGAGCGCCGCGCAGTCGCTGGCCATCCTCGCGTTCGTCGACGAACTGCCCGCCCAGGCGCTGGTGACCGGCGGTGTGCTGATCGTGCCCATGGTGCTGGGGTTCCTGGTCTCGGGGCCGCTGCGGCGTCATCTCGACGGGGGCAGGGTGCGGGTGGCGGTCCTGGTCGTGGCGGCGGCCTCGGCCGTGGGACTGATCGCACAGAACGTCGTCACGCAGCTCTGGGGGTCCTGACCCGGGACCCGGCCCCTTCCGCTCCACCCCGAGGAGGCGGACCCCGGCGTCTCACCGAACTGCTGACCAGGGTGGTCGCCGACGAAGAGCAGCCCGCCATCGCCAGCGCCGAGCACCTCATCGCCCAGGCTCACTACCGACTGCGTCGCCTCGGCGACCACCGGCTCCAGGAGTACGGCCTGCGTACCCGCCACTTCGCTGTGCTCCCCGCGCTGGAACTGCTGGCCCCGTGCCCGCAGCAGCACCTCGCCCGCCACCTCCACCTCCACCTCCACCTCACCGAGCCGACCGTCGCGTCCCTGGTGGACGAACTCGTCCAGGCCGGACTCGTCGAACGCGGGCAGGACCCGCACGACCGCCGCCGCTACGCCCTCGAACTCACGGACCTCGGCCGCGCCCGCCTCCCCGCCGTACGCGACGCCGTGGCGGGCATCGAGCGCGACGTCGAGGCCGCCCTCGGCTCGGACGACACCCGCGACCTGCACGACCTGCTCACCAAGCTCCTCCCGCGATCGTGACAGCGCAGCGACAGCGACCGCGGGCTTGTGACTGCGGGCTTGTGACTGCGGGCTCGTGACCGTGACCGTGACCGCCGCAGGCTCGTGACCGTGACTGCGACTGTGGCCGTGCCTGTGCCTGTGCCCGTCCTCTGATGGCGCGCACGTGCCGGGTTCAGGAAGCGTCGGCGAAGGTGCTCCGGAGAAGGTTCCCGGCGTCGGTCAGGCGACGACGGCGAGGAGAGCCGTCATGGCGGCGGTGAGTTCGGGGTCGCCGCTCGTCCGGGAGCGGTCGCGGGCCTGCTCGACGGTGATGCCCCGGGTGGCGAGCCGCCAGAAGGTGTCCTGGTCCATCGTGACGCGGGCCTCCGGCTCTGACCCCGGCGCCGCCATGCGCCACCGGCCCTCCTGCCGAGCCGCGCTCCACCGTCCGCCCGCGGCCCCGAGTACCTCCAACTCGGCCACCGTCCCCTCAGGCCGGTCGTGGCCCTGCAGGCTCTGCGGGAGAGCGCGCGCGAAAAGGTCCAGCACCGGGGCCAGGAGCGCGGGCTCGGTGGCCCCCGGCCGGGCGACGGCGTCGCGGACCTGCTGCTGGTGCACCCAGAACTCGGTGTATTCGCGCCCGATGTCCAGCCAGGCGGGGCTGGCGACGTCGGTGGCGGCCCACGACACGTTCAGGTTGGCGGGCGCGTCCAGCTCACGGGAGGCCCAGAGAGCGTCGAGCCGATGCCCCAGGTGCTCCAGCAGTTCGATCAGCAACTCGGGGCTGATCTGGCGGGTCGCCTGGACGAACTCGCCGTTGACCCGTGCCAGGTAGCCGGGCAGCGTCTCGCCCTCGGCGAAGCGCGCCCCCGCATGCCCGTCGCGGCTTCCCGAGATGCGGCGAAGGTAGTCGTTGAGTACATGGCCGACGACGTCGTGGACGTCCCATCCCGGGCAGACCGTCGGCTTGGCCCAGTCTTGCGGGCTCAGGTCGCGCAGCAGCGCGAGCAGGGCCCGCCGCTCGTCGGGGAACAGCGGGCGCACGTCGATCGGCGTACCAAAGATCGTCATGTGGCTCAATGCTAGCGCGGACGGCGAATGACCTCGGAGGGTGCTGAAACGCCCTCACCGCGCCGCAGGCATGTCAGGTGCGCTGCGCTGCCTCGGTACTTCCGGCCTGAGCGGGCGGTGGCCGCCGATGAGTTGGCGTGGTGGGTGGTGGATGAGGACCTCGAGCGTACGTGCTCTACCGATTACCCGTTGTCGCCGGCCTCGGAGATGAGTGCTGAGGCCAGCCTGGCTGTCTGGGCGGCGATCTCTCGCGCGGGGATCTGCCTGCCGGTGTCCAGCCACCAGGCGATGGCTTGGAGGAACATCCCTCCCAGGAGGGTGGGGACCAGGTCCCCGGGTGCCTTGGGCAGGTGCTGGGCGGTCATGTCGGCGAGGGTGGCCTGCATCCTGCGGGCGAACCAGGTGCTGCCGTTGCTGCCCAGCAGCGCGCCGTAGAGGCGGTGGTAATGGTCGATGTGCTCGAAGAAGCCGGTCCACCGCTCCAGCACGGGCGTGCTGGGCTGGTCGGTCATGGCCTCGTCGAAGATCTGCTCCACGAGCTGGTACTTGTCGCGGTAGTTGCGGTAGAAGGCGGCCCTGCTCACCATGGCCCGCTCGGTGATCTGCCCGACCGTGAGCCGCTCGAAGCCGTGCTCCTCGATGAGCTCGACCAGGGCCTGCCTGAGCGTCGTTCATCCGTCGACCCTCCGTGTTGCTGAATGTTCCCAGAGCCGTCTCCTGATCGTTCCTGTCGCGGCACAGATCCGCGCACGCCACTCGCATGGTGCGCTCATACGTCAGCTTTGAACGAGCCGCATGGAGATGTAGAAGTTGATCCCTGACCACCTGGTGTGGCGCACCTTCTTCCGCTTGTACTCGCGGAAGCCGAGCTTCTCGTACAAGCGCAGGGCCGGAGCGTTGATGTCGGAGATCTCCTCCAGCACGTATTCGTCGTACTGGGGCAGGGCGAGCAGGTGGGACAGTAAGGCCGTGCCCACGCCTTGGCCTCTGTGCATCGCGCTGGTGGCGACGAACTCAAGTGAGGCCCTCTTGTCCTCGGCGTACGGGAGCGTCGGGCCGAACCTGCGACTGAAGACGATGTCGGCGACGGTTCCCTTGTAGAGGCCGAGATACCGGCGGAACTGGCGTCCGTCGTGTCGGAGCGACGGTTGCCTGCCGTTGGTGCAGGCGACGATCCCGGCGGGCTGCCCGTCGGCGAGGGCGACGTAGAACAGGTCAAGCACCAGAGCGTGCTCCAGGGCTTCGGTGAGTTGCACGGGGTCTTTGGAGAAGAAGGAGAAGTCGGGGCCGAACCCGTCGACGAAGACTGCGGCTATGGCTCGGCGGTATTTCTCGCCCAGGTCGGCGGCGCGTACTACTTCGATCATCGTTCTTCCTTCGCTCTCAGGGCGATGAGTGTCTCGATGCCGTCGAGGAGCAGGCCGAGCCCGAAGGTGAAGTCGGCGTCCTCGACCCACTCCTGCGCACCGCCGAAGGCGCCGGCGCCGAGGGCCGCTGACAGGCCCGGATAGCGCGCCGCGTCGACCAGGCGGGTGAGTATCGCGCCATAGTCGCCGGGCCCCGCCATGCCCGTCTCGTCCGCTCCGCCCCGCAGGCTGTGGGCGAGGGCGGCGGAGCTGACGGCGTACGCGGACAGGGCGGTGGCGATGTTGACGCACTCGCCGGGCTCCAACCCGACGCCGGACAGCGCGACCAGCAACCGGTCCAGCCAGTCCAGCGCGCGCGGCCCGGTCGGCGGAGCCAGTGGCGACACTTCCAGCAGCCAGGGGCTGCCGAGCAGGAAGTCGCGGTAGGCCCGGCTCCAGGCGGCCAGATAGTCCCGCCAGTGCTGCCCGCCGGGCTCGGGCGGCGGGGGCGTGGCCGCGTTCGCCATCGCTGTGAGCAGGTCTTCCTTGCTGCCGACATAGCCGTACAGCGTCATCGGCGACACGCCGAGACGCGCCGCCACACTGCTCATCCGCACCCCCGCCAGCCCTTCGGCATCCGCGATCCCGATGGCGGCCTCGGTTATCCGGCCCAGGGTCAGGCTCGGCCGTGGCCCGTGAGACGTCTTGGGCTCCTGACCCCACATTCGCGCGACGATCGCCGGTATCTCTTGCCCCTTGTCGATGACACGCCTCCGCATCAAATCACTGTACGCCTTACACTGTACCTCCTACACTATACATCGAACGGAGATAGTGGGCAGGCGGCAGGCCGGGGCGTGGGAGAAAGCCGCCGATCTTGCCGCCGAGCCGACCGCGGCGGCCCAGAACCTGCAAGATGCCGCCTACTGTGCCTGCCGATAATGTCATCCGTGCAGGTCAAACGACTTTCCTGGTCCTTCGCGAGGTGTGCCTCACCACCCCCGGTATCAAGGTCGCGCCCTCCACCGCCTGCGAGATCCTCAAGCAGGAAGGTGTTGATCCGGCACCCGAGCGGGCGTCCACGGCGTGGGCCGACTTCCTGTGGTCCCAAGCTGACACCGTCACCTTGAACGGGCAGTGTCAGTACATCCTGGCCGTCATCGAGCCCGCCACCCGACGCGTCCGCGTCCTGGGCGTCACCGCCCACCCGGCCCATCAAGCCCTGGCTCGGGCGGCATCGCTACGTGCAGTCCCGGGTTCCATCATCGATCTGAACGTACGACGGGACCGGCTCGGTGGCACCCTGCACGAACACTCAAGTGCCGCTTGAACTGCACGGACGGAGTTTTCGGCAGGCACGACACCGTTGGCGCCCCACCGCACTTTGGATACGGGGTCACGCCCCCGGCTGCCAGAACGAACAGGTCCTCTCTGCTTGATCACATAGATCATTGAGCACGAGCTACACCCGTTCCAGCCTCCTGCGGGGCCCATGCTCCTCATGACTGGGGAAAGGTAGAGGGCCGGCGCCTGGCCAGGTCACGGCGGTGACGTCGTGTCATCGTGTGTCCGGCTGGAGCTATCCGGCACGAGTGGTAGGAGGATTTCATAGAGGTCGCGAAGCTGGTCGGCGTCGACGGGAGGAAAGACGACAGTTGCTCCGACCGCGAGCAGGTAGGGCAACAGGGCCGCCGTCCGGGCCTCCTCGTCGCTGGCGACGACTGATCGCCACACCCGCTGGAGTGCAGACAGTCTGGCCTCGTCAAGGCGAGTCTGCACGGCACGCACATCCGCATCCCATGTCGCCCACGCCCGCAATGCGACGTCGAGTTCTGGACGATAGAGTCCTGTGCCGCCAGGGCGGACGAGTTTCGTCAGCCGTGCAAGTATCACCCGGGCACCAGCGGATTCACCGACCTCGGAAATTGCATTTTCGAACATTTCGATCGACAGATGTTCGAAATGAGAGAGAAGCGCTTTCTTGTATCCCTCGGCGCCATCGAAGTGATGGTGGAACGACCCTTTCGACAGGTTAAGTCGAGCGGCGATCCGGTCGATTCGAATCCCTGCCGCTCCTTCTTCTGCGAGGACCTTCAGGCCTTCGTCCAGCCACCGGTCTCGTGCCGTGCTCATCGGGAAAACGTACCACTGGGTATGGAGTGCGCCGCGCTTGCCGAGGCGCATGCGGGCTTCATGCCATGAAGCTGAAGACGCCGACCGCGATGCAGATCAGCAGCATGGCGGTGGCGTTGAGGAAGAGGTTACGGCCGAAGTCTCGAGCCGCGATGTGCATCGCGATGGCGACCATGAAGTAGAGGACGAGCGCGGCACAGGTCACGGCGCCGAGATACGGCAGCCAGATTCCCAGGATCAGACCGGCCGCGGCGGCGAACTTCAGCGGTGGCATGATCCACCAGTAACGTCGCGGCCAGTTCACGTCTTCGAGGCACTGGGCGATGAACGGAACGGGCTTGATGCACAGGACGGCATCACCGGCCTGGATGATCGCTAGGACGACAACCGGCCAAACCGGATCGGGCAATGCTGACATCTCTCTCCTCGGGCCATGAAGTGCTCACGATGCACTCGTGCCGTACCATACCGTATAGTACGGAGATGGAGACTGGCTTTGCCGGAAGGAGGGGTGCGTGACGCGATCGGCACCAACGCCGCGAATCCAGGTCCAAACCTCGATCGAGGCCGTGTGGGTGCCGTTTCGCGAACCGCGCCACGTACGAGGGCTGCAGGCAGCGCGGGCGCGACATGACGGGTGCTGGAATCGTCATCGACTACAAGTGCGACACGCATGGAGTAAGTAAAGACCGCGATCGAACGACCGCAGCTCGCCGTCCCCCACTCCGCACGTATTTACCCAAGGCCATCCGAGAAAGGGGTCTCCAATGCATAGAAAACTACGGGCCGCAGGAGTTGCCGTAGCCCTCGCTGGTGCAATCCCCACCGGCTCTAACGCGCGGGATTATGACCCGCACGCGACCATCAAGCCGGTGATGGACGTGGTGGCTCGGGGCTCGTTCCTGGTGGTGTCGCATGCGCGCGACTGACGGGCGGGACACCTCGGGCCGGAGTGTTCGCATCGCTCTCACGCGGCCCGAGCGCCAACATTTCGGACACGATATGTTCTCCCCCATTCCTCATCGGATCCTGGTCCTGACCGCCATACTCACGCTGGCCGGGTGCGGGGTGCTGCCGATGAAGGACGCCGCGCCCCCGCCCGCCACCACTCCGCCGACGTCGAGTGCCCCGGCCGGCAGCGCTCCCCCCGCCACTGCCCCCGCCACTGCCACTGCCACTGCCACGGCATCGGATCAAGACGCCCGGCCGGCCCTGGCGGAAACCCGCAGCACCATGACCGAGAACCTCAAGGTCGAGGTCGTCGGCCTCAACCGCGTCAAGGGCAGGCACCTCATCGCCCAGATCCGCCTGTCCAACACCGGCACCGACAAGCACCTGTCCTGGCCTGGCGAGATGGGCGACCGCACCCGCCCCCTCGGCGCGATCAAGTGGGCCTCCGGCATCGGCGTCCTCGACACGCAGGCCCGCACCTGGCTCCTGCCGTACCAGCCCGCCGACTCTCCCTGCCTGTGCAGCGACCTGGACCGCGACGGCCTCGGCCGCTTCATCGACCCCGGTCGGTCGATCACCGTCTACGCGGTGCTGCCCGCGCCGTCGGGCAACCCCGCGTCGACCACCGTCGTCACCCCCATGAGCCCGCCGATGCTCGACGTGCCCATCAGCGACGAAGCTCCGACCGGCGACTTTCCCGACCCCGATGCCGAGCCCGTCACGCCGGTCACCCGCCGCCTCGTCCTCCCCTCCGAGTCCCTGGACAAATCGGAGGAGACCGCCGACGACGGCAAGGAGTTGCAGGTCAACCTCTCCTCCGACGTGCTGTTCGCGGTGGACAAGGCCACTCTCACCGCCAATGCCAAGTCGATCTTGGCCCGCACGGCCAAGCTCATCGACGCCTCCCCCGCCACAGAGGTGACGGTGGCGGGCCACGCCGACTCCTCCGGCAACGACGCCATCAACGACCCACTGTCACTACGCCGCGCCCAGGCGGTACAACGCGCCCTGTCGGCACTGCTGACCAGGGACGGGATCCGCTTCCAGGCCAAGGGGTACGGCTCACGCCAACCCCTCTACAGCAACGACAGCGATGAGGGCAAACGCCGCAACCGCCGCGTCACGGTCACCTTCCCCAAACCTCAACCCGCCGCCCAGGAACCGGCGGCCACGACCTCTCCCGGCGCGACCGGCCTGACCGACACGACCAAGGCGGACGGCCAGCCCATCGCCATGGAGGTCACGGGCCTGCGCCGACTGCCCGGCGGCCTCGGCCTGCTCACCTACAAGATCACCAACAAGGGATCGGCCGAAACCTGGTTCCGCGACCTTCATCATGCCCAGGACTGGGAGGCGTACAAATACCAAGCCGCAACCAACGTCCGCGTGACCGACGTCGCCGCCCGCCGCCAGTACCTGCCCGGCCGCCTGGAAGTCCCCACCGACGACGGCGTCGACTGCTACTGCGCATGCACAGACGTCTCCGGCGTCCGCATCAGCACCGAGAAGTTCGCACCAGGCCAGACCCGCGAGTTCTGGAACCTCTTCGCCCTGCCCGACACCACCGACGCCCTCAAAGTCAAGATCGGCCCGTTCCACGACCTCCAAGTCCCCATCCAGTAAGTAACGACATCCGGGGTTACCGCCCGGCCATCCCCCGCACATGGAGGTCCGGGCGGCCGGCCGCAAGGGATCACCCGACGATGCGCATGATCGACCTCATGACCCGCACGGAACCGGCGACTCGATTGAGGGTCCTGGCCGCGCTCACCACTCCGCTGCACGGCCGTTGTGGCCAGGCTGGTGAGCGTCACCACCCCGACGGCCGGCGAGAACCTGGCAATCCTGCGAGACGCGTGTTGATCGACAGCAGCCGGGCCGGTCGCACGGCCACGCACGAGCTCACCAAGGCTGGACGTGCTCTCCTGGACGCGGCCTCGCCGCGACCATGACTGGTCGGCGAGCTGCCGGTCCTCCATATCGAACCGGTGCGTGGGTCCATGGCCGCCAGGCGGCAAGCCCACATGGGGCCCACCCGCCGCCGGTTCGTCGCCGCCATGGTCGCTGGTTCCATCACCGGAGCTCTCCTCGGCGGCCTGCTGCCCGGCGTCATCCCGGACCTGGCTCATCCCTGTCCTGGCCATCGTCTTGCTGATCTCGGCCGTCAAGACGCTCCGCCACGCCTGACTGCCGCGCACCTGCTTGCCTTACGTGCCTGACCTGCCTTTACGCGGCTGACCAGCCAATTCGCTTGACAACCCTGGACAACGACCGAAGCGCCGAGTAGGCCGTCGACGAGTGCCTCCATGATCAGCATGGTGGAGAAGAAGCTCCTCGAGGTGGGCGTAGTGGCGGTTCCGAGCGCTTAGGAAATTTGCTCCAGGTGGTGGTCCGGCGGCGTGCCCACTCACGTTGAGAGCAGGAGGCTGTGCAGCTTCGATCGGACGTGGGCCGAAGAGGTGCTCGCCCCCGGTGAGGTGAACCCAGATCGCCTCGGAGGCGCATTGACGTTTGCGATCTCCTGGCGCTCCCAACGTCGGACGGGAGGAGTCGGGAGCGTTGAGCCGACGTTTCTGGATTGTTACCGGAAACAACAAACTAGCCCCCGCCACCCCCTTCCAAAGTGCTCCGTCCCGAAATACGTTGCCGCAAACAACATTCATCCGGGCCCCTCCGGAAGAAAGGACCCTGCACCATGCGCAAGGGGATCCTCAGCATGACCGCCGCGGCAGCCGCGCTCGCCCTCGGTCTCACCGCCTGCGGGGGCGACAGCGGTCAGACCACGACCTCGACCTCGACCGCCTCCGGCTCGGCCGCCCCGGCCAAGGTGGGCAAGGTCGGCGTCATCCTGCCGGACAGCAAGTCCTCCGCCCGGTGGGAGACGGCGGACCGCAAGTACCTGCAGGAGGCGTTCGACGCCGCCGGCGTCCAGTACGACATCCAGAACGCCCAGAACGACAAGACGGCGTTCCAGACCATCGCCGACCAGATGATCACCAACGGCGCGACAGTCCTGATGATCGTGAACCTGGACAGCGGCACCGGCAAGACGGTGATCGACAAGGCCAGGTCGCAGGGCGTGGCCACGATCGACTACGACCGGCTCACGCTCGGCGGCGGCGCCGAGTACTACGTCAGCTTCGACAACACCAAGGTCGGCACCCTCCAGGGCGAGGGCCTGAGCAAGTGCCTGACCGACAAGAAGGCTGACAAGCCGATCGTGGCCTACCTGAACGGGTCGCCGACGGACAACAACGCCACCCTGTTCAAGAACGGCTACGACGGCGTGCTGAAGCCCAAGTTCGACGCGGGCGAGTACGTCAAGGGCCCCGACCAGGCCGTGCCCGAATGGGACAACACCCAGGCCGGCACGATCTTCGAGCAGATGCTGACCCAGCAGCCGAAGATCGCCGGTGTGCTGGCCGCCAACGACGGCCTCGGCAACGCCGCCATCACCGTGCTGAAGAAGAACAACCTCAACGGCAAGGTCCCGGTCACCGGCCAGGACGCCACCGTCCAGGGGTTGCAGAACATCCTGGCGGGCGACCAGTGCATGACCGTCTACAAGGCCGTCAAGAAGGAGGCCGACGCCGCCGCGGCCCTCGCGGTCGCGCTGGCCAAGGGCGAGAAGCCGACGGCGAGCAGCAGCGTCAAGGACCCCGAGTCCGGCCGTGACGTGCCCGCCGAGCTGATGGAGCCGCAGGCCATCTACTTCGACAACGTCAAGGACGTGGTGGCCGACGGTTACGTCACGAAGGAGGACCTGTGCACGGGTGACTTCGCCGAGAAGTGCACCGAGGCAGGAATTCAGTAACTCTGCGGGGTACGGCCCGCGTCACGAGCGCGGCCGTGCCCCTCTCTAGGGAGCCACATGACCCCCCTCCTTGAAGTGCGCGGGATCGACAAGAGCTTCGGTCCGGTGAAGGTGCTGCACAAGGTGGAGCTCTCGGCCTACGCGGGCGAGGTCACCGCCCTGGTCGGAGACAACGGCGCGGGCAAGTCCACGCTGGTCAAGTGCATCGGCGGCATCTATCCGATCGACGCGGGCCAGCTCTTCTTCGACGGCCGCGAGGTCCACGTGCACAGCCCCCGCGACGCGGGCGAGCTGGGCATCGAGATCGTCTACCAGGACCTCGCCCTGTGCGACAACCTCGACATCGTCCAGAACATGTTCCTCGGCAGGGAGCGCAGGAACGGCCTGCTGCTCGACGAGGACACCATGGAGGAACTGGCCGAGAAGACACTGAGCGGTCTGTCCGTCCGTACGGTGAAGTCCATCAGGCAGCAGGTCTCCAGCCTGTCCGGAGGGCAGCGGCAGACCGTGGCCATCGCCAAGGCCGTGCTGTGGAACAGCAAGGTCGTCATCCTCGACGAGCCGACCGCGGCGCTGGGCGTGGCCCAGACGGCGCAGGTGCTGGAGCTGGTGCGCCGGTTGGCCGACACCGGCCTGGCCGTGGTGCTCATCTCGCACAACATGAACGACGTGTTCGCCGTCTCCGACCGGATCGCGGCGCTCTACCTCGGCAGGATGGCCGCCCAGGTCAGGACCTCCGACGTGACGCACGCGCAGGTGGTCGAACTGATCACGTCCGGCCGCAGCGGCGAACTGGGCCTCAAGAACGGGGTCACCTCATGAACAGCCCCACGAACAGCCCGATGAACAGCCCCATGAACAAGGTCAAGGAACTCCCCGGCGAGGCCATCGTCGCGGCGGCGCAGGCCCCGTCGATCAGGAACAGCTTCCTCGCGTACGTCCAGCGGGTCCGCGGCGGCGACATGGGCGCCCTGCCCGCCGTGCTGGGCCTGGTCGTGCTCTGCGTGGTGTTCGCCGCCGCCCGCCCCTCGTTCGTCACCGCCATCAACTTCGCCAACCTGTTCACGCAGGGCGCGGCGATCACGCTCATCGCCATGGGCCTGGTGTTCGTGCTGCTGCTCGGCGAGATCGACCTGTCGGCCGGGTTCGCCAGCGGGGTCTGCGCGGCGGTCCTCGCCGTCACGCTGACCGGCGCCGGCCTGCCCTGGTACGTGTGCGTGCCGGCCGCCGTGCTGACCGGTGTGATCATCGGCACCGTGCTGGGGACGCTGGTGGCCAAGGTCGGCATACCGTCGTTCGTGGTCACGCTGGCCGCCTTCCTCGCCTTCCAGGGCCTGGTGCTGGTGCTGGTCGACGAGGGCACGAACATCTCCATCCGCGACAGCGTGGTCGTCGCCATCGCCAACAGGAACCTGGCGCCCTGGCTCGGCTGGGTGCTGTACGCGGTCTGCGTGGGGGTGTTCGCCGGGGTGCAGCTCCGGCGGGCCAGGAACCGCGCCAGACGCGGCCTGGTCGCCGACCCGCTCTCGCTGATCGCGTTCCGGGTCGGCCTGCTGGCGCTGTTCGCCGGGCTCGCGGTCTTCGCGCTCAACCTCGAACGCAGCCGCAACCCCGCGCTCGTCTCGCTGACCGGCGTGCCGATCGTGGTGCCGCTCATCCTGGCGCTGCTCATCGCCTGGACGCTGGTGCTGCGCAGGACCGCGTTCGGACGCCACCTGTACGCGGTCGGCGGCAACACCGAGGCCGCCCGGCGGGCCGGCATCCCGGTGGACCGGATCAAGATCAGCGCGTTCGTGATCTGCTCCGCGATGGCCGCCGTCGGCGGGATCGTGGCCGCGTCCAGGGCCAGCTCCGTCGACCCGAACACGGGCGGCTCCTCCGTCCTGCTGTATGCGGTCGGCGCGGCCGTGATCGGCGGCACCAGTCTCTTCGGCGGCAAGGGCAGGGTGCTCGACGCCGTGCTCGGCGGCGCCGTGGTGGCCGTGATCGAGAACGGCATGGGCCTGATGGGATACGGTTCGAGCGTGAAATACCTGGTCACAGGGTCTGTATTGCTGCTGGCCGCAGGCGTCGACGCGCTGGCGCGCAAGCGGGCGGCTGCCGCTGGTCTAAGGTGAGCAGCGACTCACAGCCCCTGAAGGACCCTCAGACGATGCGTGCCGGCCCCTCCCAAGAGGACATCAGGCGCCACAACCTCGGCGCGCTGCTGCGCCATGTCCACCTGGGCGGGCCGATCTCCCGCGCCGAGCTGACCTCGAAGCTGGGGCTCAACCGCAGCACCATCATGGCGCTGACCTCCGACCTCACCGCCGCCGGGCTGGTGCGCGAGGAGCTGCCGCGCGAGACGGGCCGCGCCGGGCGGCCCTCGCTCGTGGTGCGCCCCGAGTCGGCGCGGGTCTACGTCTTCGCCTTCGACGTGGGCCCCGACCGGCTGGCGGCGGCGCGGGTCGGGCTGGGCGGGGTGATCCTCGACCGGCGGGAGACCGTACGCGACCGCGACACGTTCGAGCTGGACGAGCTGACGGGCGTGCTGGCCGGGTTCGCCCGGCTGATGCGCCGCAAGACCCGCGACGACACGGTCTGCGTGGGGGCGGCGGCGGCCGTGTCGGGCGGCGTGCGCAAGGCCGACGGCGTGGTCAGGTTCGGGCCCAATCTCAAGGCCGAGGAGGTGCCGTTCGGCGAGGAGCTGGGCCGACGGCTCGGCCTGGGCCTGCCGGTCAGCGTGGGCAACGACGCGAACCTGGGCGCGCTCGCCGAGCACAGCCGGGGCGTCGGCGCGGGCGTCAGAGACCTCATCTACCTGCACGGTGACGTCGGCATCGGCGGCGGCATCATCGCCGCCGGCCACCTGCTGGGCGGCCACGAAGGCTACGGCGGCGAGGTCGGCCACATGGTCGTCAACCCCGGGGGCCGCGCCTGCGGGTGCGGCTCGCACGGGTGCCTGGAGGCGGAGGTGGGGGAGCGGGCCCTGCTGGAGTCGGCCGGGCGCGCCTCGGCGGGGCGGCAGGGCCGCGACGCGGTGCGCGCCGTGGTGGATGCCGCCGACCGGGGCGACATCGTGGCCCAGGAGGCGCTCAGCCGGGTGGGCGACTGGCTCGGGCTGGGCGTGGCCAACCTGGTGAACGTCTTCAACCCGGAGATGGTGATCTTCGGGGGGATGCTGCGGGAGATCTACCTGGGGTCGGCGGCCCAGGTGCGTTCGCAGCTCACCCTGCATGCCATGGCGCCGCAGCGGGAGCGGCTGCGGCTGCGCACGTCGGCGCTGGGCGACTCGGCCACCCTGGTGGGCGCGGCCGAGTTGGCCTTCGCCCACGTCCTGTCCGACCCGCTGGAAGTCCTCGCCCGCGTCAACGGCTGACCCCGCGACCCTTCCCTCTCGGCGGCCCTCTCGGCGGCCCTCGGCGGCCCTCTCGGGGGCTCGAACTCCTCAGCCGACTTTGTCCCGGTCGGCCGTCCACGTGTTGCAGTCGGCCGTGGAACCGCCCCGGTAGCCACGGTCCTGCCAGAACGCCAGGTTGCGGGGCTTGCCGTGGACGTCGCTCTCGTCCGCCGTCCGTACGGCCGTGATCCAGTCCTCCCACGTGATCCCCGGTTCGATCGACGTGAGCGTGGCCCGGTAGAAGACTCCGGCGAAGCACTCGGCCTGCATCTCCAGCCGGTGGCTCAGCAGCCTGCGCGCCCCGTCGGAGGCGGGCACGTACAGCGCCGCCTGCGCGTCCAGCACCCCGATGAGCTGCTGCACGTGGTGCCCCCACTCGTGGGCGACGGAGTGCGCGATGTTCATCCTGAAGGGGTCGCGCAGGTCGTTCTTCATGATCCGGATGACGATCGTGCGCTGGTCAGGGCAGTACTGCGCGCCGCTGCTGGTGATCGTCCCGCACACCGAGTCGTTCCCGGTGGTGACCGTCACCTCGGGCGGGCCGTACGCCAGGCCGGCGGCGGCGAACCGGCCGGACCAGAAGCGGTCGGCGCAGTCGGCCATCGCCCGGTGGAAGGACCTGAGCGAGGCCACGCTGCCGAGCCGGATCGCGGGCACCGCGCAGGACTGGCGGGCCGTGTCCTCGCCGTCCTCGCCCATCGCGCTCAGCAGCCCGGCCTGCGTGACGCGGCCAGCGGCCCGTGCGGGGGCGGGGGCGAGCAGGCCCGCGACCACGCACGTGGCCAGCGCTATGAGAGATATGCGCATGATCGCGGATCTTAGGCGTTCTGAGGGGTTTTGTAGAGGTATCTCTGGGCGAGAGGTCTAAAGGACCTTGGCCGCGGGGGCGGTCCAGGTGTTGCAGGCGCTCGCCGACTGGGCGGTGAAGCCGCGCTGCAGCCAGTGGGCGTTGTTGCCGTCGTTGCCGTGCGTCTGGTCGGCCCCGCTGCGCACCTTCACGCCGATGGCGCTCAGGTCGAGGAAGTTGTGCGTGGACTCGAGTATCGCGTCCCAGTCGGCGTCGTCGCGGCCGAGCGAGGTCCACACGCGGCCCACGAACGCGCCCGACAGGCACTGCGCCTGCAGCTCGGAGCGGCGGATGCCGTCGAGCGTGCGCTTGCCGGCCTTCGCGCTGCCGTAGAACGCGGAGGTGACCTTCCAGATGCCGGTGAGCTGCTGGACGTGGTGGCCGTACTCGTGGGCGAGCACCACCATCAGCGCCAGGTTCGTCGGCTCCTCGACGATCTCCGGGCTGAGCAGCACGGTGATCGACTTCGCCGCCGGGCAGTAGAGTGCCTGCGCGCCCGCGGGGAAGCGTCCGCACGGGGTCTTCTCGCCCACCTTGGTCACCACGGCGAGCTTCGGCGAGCCAAACCCGTAGCCCGCCTTCTTGACCACGGGGCTCCACGCCTTCTTGAGGCAGCCCATCACGGTCTCGAAGTAGACCGTCGCCTCCTCGACGGTCCCGTTCTGGACCGTCGGCTCCTCACACGTGTCCGTGCCGAGCTTGCCCGTCTTGTACAGCGGGTTCTTCGTCAGGGCCGGCTTGAACGCCGGCGCCGCGGAGGACGTGGCCGCGTGGGCGGTACCGGCGAACAGCACGCTCACCAGGGCGCCCGCCATGAGCGCCAATCGGGGGATACGCATGGGAAGGCACCCTATTAAAGAGGGAGTTCCAGGTAAAGGCAGATTAAAGAGGCGTCAGGTGACTTTTCGGGGATCGGCGGCCCAGGTGTTGCACGCGCCGGGAGTGCCCCGGTTGAAACCCCTCGTCATCCACGCCGCCTGCGTCGGCCCCCTGCCGTGGTCGTTCTGCGGCCAGCCCTTGGCGCCGTTCTTCCTGAACCAGTTCACCGTGTACGCCCAGTCGGCGTCCGTGACCAGCGACGTGCCCTTCATCGTGCTCATGAAGACCGCGGAAAAGCACTCGGCCTGCAACTCGGAATTGCGCGAGAGTTGCAGCCGCCTGGCCTTGCCGGCGATCGCGCGGGCCGTCCAGTAGTACCTCCAGATGCCGGAGACCTGCTGGACGTGGTGGCCGTACTCGTGGGCGATCAGCCGGGTGATGCCCAGCGGGAACGGGTTGCGGAGCTGGTCCTTGCTGATCATCAGGTACATCGTGCGGTCGGCGGCGCAGTAGACGCCGTCCGCGCCGGTGTTCCACGCCCCGCACGGCGTGTGTACCTTCCTGGTGATGATGCGCAGGCGCGGCTTGGTGAACGACATCCTCGCCTTGCGGAACTGCGCGCCCCACGCCTTGTTCAGGCAGGCCGTCACCCGGGTCAGGAACCGCCGGTAGGCCACCATGCTCCCCGCGGGGAGCGCGCCGGGCGAGCAGTTCGCGTCGGCGAGGCGGCCGGTCCTGTAGAGGCGGCTCGCCGTCGCCAGGCTCTGTCCCGTCTGCGCGGCCGGCTGCTTGCCCTTGCCGTCGCCGCCGTTGTTGGCGTCACCGTCGCCGGGGGCCTTCGCGGGCGGGGACGCTAACTGCTGGGCCTCGTTCACCGGGTCGGCGGACGTGGTGGCCACGTCCGCCAGAACGAGCACCAGAGCTGCCACGGCCAGGGCGAGCGCCAGCACGACTGCGACGAGTGCCACAAGTCGGCCTTTGGGGACGGAGTTCATAGGTATCGAAAGACTAGGTCAAGCGCTGACATATGTGGGTGGATTTGACTCGATGGAGTCAGTGAGGCATCCGCGAACTACACTCGTGGGATCGGCGCAAAAAGAAGAGGGGAGTCGCATCCGTGAGCGGGTTGCTGGGCTCGATCAAGGGACCGCATGACGTCAAACGGCTCAGTGTCGAGGAGTTGCCGCGGCTCGCGGGGGAGATCCGTGACGTCCTCGTCGACTCGTGCGCCAGGTTCGGCGGTCACCTCGGTCCCAACCTCGGCGTGGTGGAGCTCACCATCGCCCTCCACCGCGTCTTCGACTCCCCCGACGACCCCGTCGTCTGGGACACCGGCCACCAGGCGTACGTGCACAAGGTCCTCACCGGCAGGGCCGCCGGCTTGGCGGCGCTCAAGCAGGAGGGTGGCCTGTCCGGCTACCCGAGCCAGGCCGAGTCCGAGCACGACTTCGTCGAGAACTCCCACGCCTCGACCGCGCTGTCCTACGCCGACGGCCTGGCCAAGGCGTTCAAGCTGCGCGGCGAGCGCGACCGCACGGTGGTCGCGGTGATCGGCGACGGCGCCCTGACCGGCGGCATGGCCTGGGAGGCGCTCAACAACATCGCCGCCGTCGAAGACCTGCCGGTCGTGATCGTCGTCAACGACAACGGCCGCTCCTACTCGCCCACGATCGGCGGCCTGGCCTCCCACCTGTCCACCCTGCGCGTCACCCGCCGCTACGAGGACCTGCTCGGATACGTCAAAGACAAGATCGGGAACGTGCCGGTCCTCTACGACGCGCTGCACGGGCTCAAGAAGGGGGTCAAAGACGTCCTGGCGCCCCAGGCCCTGTTCGAAGACCTCGGCCTCAAATACGTCGGCCCCATCGACGGCCACGACGAGCAGGCCATGGAGGCGGCGCTGCGCAAGGCCCGCGACTTCCGCGGCCCCGTCATCGTGCACGCCCTCACCCAGAAGGGCCGCGGCTACAGCCCCGCGGAAAACCACGACGAAGACCAGTTCCACTCGCCCGGCGCCTTCGACCGGGCCACCGGCGCGGAAAAGCCCAAGGGCCGCATCTGGACCAACGTCTTCAGCGAAGAGCTGGTCAGGCTCGGCAAGGAGCGCGACGACCTGGTCGCGATCACCGCCGCCATGCTCCACCCGACCGGCCTGCACGCCTTCGCCGAGGCGTTCCCCGAGCGCATCTACGACGTCGGCATCGCCGAGCAGCACGCGCTGACCAGCGCCGCCGGGCTCGCGCTCGGCGGCCTGCACCCGGTGGTGGCCGTCTACGCCACGTTCCTCAACCGGGCCTTCGACCAGCTCCTCATGGACGTCGCCCTGCACCGGCTGCCGGTCACGGTCGTGCTCGACCGGGCGGGCGTCACGGGTGACGACGGTGCCAGCCACAACGGCATGTGGGACCTGTCGATCCTCCAGGTCGTCCCCGGGCTCCGGATCGCGGTGCCGCGCGACGGGGAGCGGCTGACCGAGCTGCTGCGCGAGGCCGTCGAGGTCACCGACGGCCCCACCGTGCTGCGCTTCCCCAAGGGCCCGGTCGCCGAGTCCGTCGAGCCCGTCGGCAAGCTGGGCGAGATGGACCTTCTGCGCGCCGCCGACGAAGAGCCCGGGGTGCTGCTCGTCGGCGTCGGCCCGATGGCCCAGGTCTGCCTCGAGGCTGCCGTCCTGCTCGACGCGCAGGGCATTCCGGCCACCGTGGTCGACCCCCGCTGGGTCAAGCCGCTCGACGAGGCGCTCGTGCTGGCCGCCTCCGCCCACAAGCTGGTGGCGGTCGTCGAGGACAACGGCCGGGTGGGCGGCGTGGGTGACGCGGTGGCCCGCCTGCTGCGTGACGCCGACGTCGACGTGCCCGTACGCACCTACGGCATCCCGCAGCAGTTCCTCGACCACGCCAAGCGGGCCGCGATCCTCGGCCGGATCGGACTGACCGGCCAAGACCTGGCCCGTCAGATCACCGAGGCGGTCGCGAAGCGTACCTCTGCCGTGGAGCCCGCCTCCCACTGACCTGGAGATAGGGCCGGTCGGCTGCCGCGAGGGCTCCGTGCGAGCCCTCGCGGGCCGGGTCCGCGCGGGCGTGATCACGGGGGGTGTGGGAAGGATCACCAGGTGTGGAGATCTTTCGCACGAAGAGCGTCGAGCAGTCGATCCGCGACACCGAGGCCCCCGAGCACCAACTGCGAAAGCGTCTGACCGCCACCGATCTGACCGTCTTCGGCATCGGCGTGATCGTCGGCACCGGGATCTTCGTGCTGACGGGGCAGGTCGCCAGGGAGATGGCGGGCCCGGCGGTGGCGGTCTCGTTCGTGGTCGCGGGCATCGTGTGCGGGCTCGCGGCGCTGTGCTACGCCGAGTTCGCCTCCACGATCCCGGTCGCCGGCTCCGCCTACACCTTCTCCTTCGCGACCCTGGGCGAGTTCCCCGCGTGGGTGATCGGCTGGGACCTGACGCTGGAGCTGGCGCTGGCCGCCGCCGTGGTGGCGGTCGGCTGGTCGGGCTACTTCGCCTCGCTGCTGTCGTCCGTCGGCCTCGGCCTGCCCGCCTGGATGGCCGGCGACGACCCGGTGGTGAACATCCCGGCCGTGCTCATCGTGCTGATCCTCACCCTGGTGCTGGTGGCCGGGATCAAGCTGTCCTCGCGGGTCAACCTGATCCTGGTCGCCACCAAGATCGCGGTGGTGCTGCTGGTCATCGTGGCGGGGCTGTTCTTCGTCAAGGCCGCCAACTACACGCCGTTCATCCCCGAGGCGGTCTCCACGGCGCGCGTCGAGGGGCTCAAGGCGCCGCTCATCCAGGTGCTGTTCGGGATCACGCCGGTGGCGTTCGGGGTGATCGGCATCTTCTCCGCGGCGGCGATCGTGTTCTTCGCCTTCATCGGGTTCGACATCGTGGCCACCGCCGCCGAGGAGACCGTCGAGCCGCAGCGTGACGTACCGCGCGGGATCATCGGCTCGCTGGCCATCTGCACGGTCCTGTACGTGGCCGTCTCGCTCGTCGTCGTCGGCATGCAGCGCTACGACCGGCTGAGCACGTCGGCGCCGCTGTCGGACGCCTTCGTCGCGGTCGGCCACGCCTGGCTGGCCACGATCATCAGCCTGGGGGCGATCGCCGGCCTGACGACCGTGGTGCTCGTGCTGCTGCTCGGCCAGACCCGGGTGCTGTTCGCCATGTGCCGTGACGGGCTGCTGCCGCGCCCGCTGGCGAAGGTGCACCCCGTCTACGGCACTCCGGCCCGGCTCACGGTCGTCGTCGGGCTGGTCACGATGGCGCTGGCCGGGTTCGTGTCGTTCGGCGAGCTGGCCGAGCTGGTCAACATCGGGACGCTGTTCGCGTTCGTGGTGGTGTCGGTCGGGGTGCTGATCCTCCGGCGGACCCGGCCCGACCTGCCACGGGGGTTCCGGGTGCCGCTGGTGCCGGTGCTCCCGGTGGCGTCCGTGCTGGCGTGCCTCTACCTGATGCTCAACCTGCCCGTGCAGACGTGGCTGAGGTTTCTCGTGTGGATGGTCGTCGGCGTGCTCGTCTACTTCGTCTACGGCTACTGGCACAGCCGGGCGGCGGCCCCCGGCAGCGGCCCGGACGCCGAGCGCGCGGACCCTGCCGGGTGACCTGCCCGCCCGGTCAGAGCGCGAGGACGGCTCCCGTGGCCGCGCGCATCTGGCAGCCGTTGACGAAGACCTTGGCCCACTTCACGTGGGTTTCGTGCCAGCGGCCGGCGACGACGACCGCGTGCGGCTTGATCTCCTTGGTGCACGTGGTGTTCGGCGCCACGTTGAGCTGCGACGGCTCGCCCTTGACCTGCTGCAGCAGGCGGCAGGCCGCGCGGGCGTTGGGGTGGGTGCCCCCGACGGGCGCGCAGTGGAGCCAGGCCGTCTTCGTGCCCCCGCCCTTGACGGCATCGACGATCTTGAGCTGCACCTTGGGCGGGGGTGCGGCCAGCGTGGGTGACGACGTGCCCAGCAGGAAGGCGCCGCAGAGTGCGATGGTGCCGGCTGCTCTCATCATGACTACTCTCCGTTCGTAGGACGGCACCAAACGCTACGACGGAGACGGGGGAGAGGTGAGGAGACCCGCGTACGGGCCTCCTCAAGGCCCCTTAAAATCAGGCGGGCAGCGAGGC
Organism: Nonomuraea sp. NPDC051298; assembly: GCF_055586305.1. Taxonomy (NCBI): domain Bacteria; kingdom Bacillati; phylum Actinomycetota; class Actinomycetes; order Streptosporangiales; family Streptosporangiaceae; genus Nonomuraea; species Nonomuraea sp. NPDC051298. The sequence continues at coordinate 805,705 of NZ_JBVJIM010000001.1, read as the reverse complement.
CGCCCCAGGCGGGAGGAACCGGGGCCGCGAGACGCCGGTCCTGTCCAGATACGGCGTGATCCCGCCCAGGTGGAACGGCCACCCGGCGCCGAGGATCATGCACAGGTCGATGTCCTGCGGCGCGGCCACCACGCCCTCGTCCAGCATGATCCGGATCTCCCTCGCCAGCGCCGCCAGCACGCGCTCGCGTACCTGCTCGGCCGTGGACGGGGCCGAGCCGCCCGCGAAGAGCGCCACCGCCTCGAGGTCGAGCGTGAAGTCGGGCCGGTAGACGCCCGGCTTGCCGGAGGCGACCAGTTTGCCCATGTTCTCCGAGACGCCGAAGCGGTCGGGGAAGGCCGCGTGCAGCGTCTCGGCCACGTGCAGGCCGACGGCCGGGCCGACCAGTTGCAGCAGCGCGAACGGCGTCATCGGCAGCCCGAGCCCGTCGAGCGCGTGCTCGGCGGTCTCCAGCGGCGTGCCCTCGTCCACGGCCGCCACGACCTCGCCCATGAAGCAGGTGAGCAGCCGGTTGACCACGAACGCCGGCGCGTCCTTCACCAGCACCGACGACTTCCTCAGCGCCTTGCCCACCGCGAACGCGGTGGCCAGCGTGGCGTCGTCGGTGGCGGCGCCCTTGATGATCTCCAGCAGCGGCATGACCGCGACCGGGTTGAAGAAGTGGAAGCCGACCAGCCGCTCCGGGTGGGCCAGTTCGGCGCCCATCTCGGTCAGCGAGAGCGAGGAGGTGTTGGTGGCCAGCACGCACTCGGCCGACACCACGGCCTCGACCTCGGCGAACACCTGCTTCTTGACCGCCAGGTCCTCGAACACGGCCTCGATCACGAAGTCGGCGTCGGCGAAGGCGTCCTTGGTCAGCGAACCCGTCACCAGCGACGTGAGCCGGTTGGCCTGGTCCTGCGAGATGCGGCCCTTGGTCAGCAGCTTGGCCACCTCGGCGCGTACGTACCCGACGCCCTTGTCCAGGCGGGCCTGGTCGAGGTCGGTCAGCACGACCGGCACCTCCAGGCGGCGCGCGAACAGCAGCGCCATCTGCGAGGCCATCAGCCCCGCGCCCACCACGCCGACCTTGGTGACCTTGCGGGCCAGCGCGGCGTCGGGGGCGCCCGCCGGGCGCTTGGCGCGGCGCTGCACCAGGTCGAACGAGTAGAGCCCGGCCCGCAGCTCGTCGCCCATGAGCAGGTCGGCCAGCGCGTCGTCCTCGGCGGCGAAGCCCTCGTCGCGACCGGCCGTCTCGGCCAGCGCGATCAGGTCGAGCGCCCGGTACGGCGCGGGGGAGGCGCCACGCAGCTTCATGTCCACCAGGAACCGCGCGTCGGCGACCGCCTTCTCCCAGCCGTCGTGGGCCGGCCGCGCCACCGTGACCTCGCCCTTGACGACGCGGGCGGCCCAGCGCAGCGACTCCTCCAGGAAGTCGGCGGGCTCGAACAGCGCGTCGGCGACGCCCAGCTCGTACGCGTCCCTGCCCTTGATCATGCGGTTGTTCGACAGGGGGTTCTCGATGATGAGCTTGACCGCCTTCGCCGGGCCGACGAGGCGCGGCAGGAGCTGCGTGCCGCCCCAGCCGGGCACCAGGCCGAGGAAGCACTCCGGCAGCGCCACCGCGGGCACGCCCGCCGAGATCGTCCGGTAGGCGCAGTGCAGCGCGAGCTCCAGGCCGCCGCCCATGGCCGCGCCGTTGACGAACGCGAACGACGGGACCGCCAGCTCACCGAGCCGCCGGAAGACGTGGTGCCCGAGCGCGCCGATGGCCAGCGCCTTCTCGCGCGCGGCCACGCTCGCCGCGCCCTTGAGGTCGGCGCCGACCGCGAAGATGAACGGCTTGCCCGTCACGCCCACCGCGGCCAGGTCGGTACGCTCGGCGATCTCCGACAGCGCCCCGTTCAGCGCGAACAGCCCGTGCGGGCCGAACGTGTTGGGCTTGGTGTGGTCGAAGCCGTTGTCCAGCGTGATCAGCGCCATCGTGCCGGCCCCGTAGGGGAGCCGCACGTCGCGCACCAGCGCCTTGGTGACCACCTCGTCGGAGTTGCGCTCGCTCAGCAGCGCCCGCCACACGTCCATCTCACTCATGCCAGGTTCTCCCAGATCACGGTGCCGCCCATGCCCATGCCGACGCACATGGTGGTGATGCCGTAACGCACGTCGGGACGCTCGCCGAACTGCCGGGCGAGCTGCGTCATCAGCCGCACGCCGGAGGAGGCGAGCGGGTGCCCGTAGGCGATCGCGCCGCCGTAGGGGTTGACGCGGGGATCGTCGTCGGCGAGGCCGAAGTGATCGAGGAAGGCCAGCACCTGGACGGCGAACGCCTCGTTGATCTCGAAGAGCCCGATGTCCGAGATCTCGAGATCCGCCAGGCGGAGCGCCCGTTCCGTGGACGGGATCGGCCCGATGCCCATCACCTCGGGGTCCACCCCCGCGAACGCGTACGACACCAGCCGCATCTTCGGCCCCAGCCCCAGCTCGGCCGCGACGTCCGCGGCGGCCACCACGCACCCGGTGGCGCCGTCGTTGATGCCGGAGGAGTTGCCCGCCGTGACGTGGCCGTGCGGCCGGAACGGCGTCTTGAGCGCGCTCAGCCCCTCCATCGTGGTGCCCGGCCGCGGCGCCTCGTCCTCGACGGCCAGGCCCCAGCCCCGCTCCGCCGTCCTGATCGCGGCCGGCACCAGGTCGGGCTGGATCTTGCCGTCGGCGTACGCCTTGGCCGCCTTCTCCTGCGACAGCACCGCGTACGTGTCGGCGCGGCCCTTGGTGATCGACGGGTAGCGGTCGTGCAGGTTTTCCGCCGTCATGCCCATGACCAGCGCGCTCGGGTCGACCAGCTTCTCCGACAGGAAACGTGGGTTCGGGTCGACGCCCTCGCCCATCGGGTGGCGGCCCATGTGCTCGACGCCGCCGGCGATGGCCACGTCGTACGCGCCGAACGCGATGCCGCCCGCGACCGTGGTCACCGCGGTCATCGCGCCCGCGCACATGCGGTCGATCGCGTAGCCGGGCACGGACTTGGGCAGCCCGGCCAGCACGGCGGCCGAGCGGCCGATCGTCAGGCCCTGGTCGCCGATCTGCGTGGTCGCGGCGATGGCGACCTCGTCCACGCGTTCTGGGGGCAGGTTGGGATTGCGCCTGATGAGCTCGCGGATGACGCGGACGACCAGGTCGTCGGCGCGGGTCTCCGCGTACAGCCCCTTCGGCCCCGACCTGCCGAAAGGCGTGCGCACGCCGTCCACGAACACGACGTCACGAGAGGAAGGCACGGATTCGCTCCTCGTTGTTAGCAGGGGTTCCGGTCCTATGCTACTCGTCAGTAACTACTCCGCAGACGAGGGCCACGGTGAGCAGGGCGTAGACCACGCCGATGGCCGGCTCCCAGAGATGGGCGCGGGCCCCGAGCAGGGCCGCCACCGCCATGGCGGCTCCCGTCCAGAGCACCGCGCCCTCTCTCGGACGCGCGCCGCGGCCGGGGTCCCACGGATCGCCGGGCGATCCGCCCGACCGCAGCGCACGCGCCACTGTCCCCACCGCGTCCCGTGCCCACCACAGCAGGAACAACACCCCCGCGGCCACGCTGATCAGCGACAGCGCCTCGGCGGCCCGGCTCAGGACGTCGGCGAACGCGTAGTGGGCGGCCTGCAGGAAGAGGCGCGGAACGGTCCAGCCGAGCAGCAGCGTCACCGCCCAGCAGCAGGCGAGGGCCAGCCGCGTCAGCGGGCGGGACGCGCCGGAGCGGGCGTCGGCGTACAGTTCGCGCTCGCGCCGCCGCACCCGGCGGGCCCGGACGCCCCAGACGTACTGGGTGATCGCCAGCGCGGGCAGGGCGGCGGCGAACACCGCCAGTGACAGCACGGCCAGCGGTAACGTCTGCTCCCTGGTCGAGGCCCGGTCGGCGAGCACCTGCACGGTGGTCAGCAGCGCGATCGAGGCGGAGAGCGCCACGAGGGCGCCGCGCCGCGCGGTCCTGGCGCGGGCGCGCAGCCCGGCCACCTCCTGGGCGCCGGGGGGCGGTGCCATCTCGGTCAACAGCATGACCGTCATGATGGCGTCACCGTACGTGGTGGCGCCGGAAGTTCGTGTGCTTTGGATGGAGCCCTCGCTCCTCAGGACGGGCCCGGGTGAGGAAGGAGTACCGGTGTGGTCAGGTCCGCCGGATGACGGGATGGTGAACCACCCGGGACTGACGTGCTTATCTTTCTTCTACCTGTTGGGAGATATGCTTCGCGATCATGTCGCAAGGGGTGAACCGCGTGAGAAGGCAGCAGGAGGAGGAAGCCGTTCTCGGACGCCGGGTCGCGCCGCCGGCCGAGCCACCACCGCCGGGCTCGCACAAACGACCCTCCGAGCCGCGCCGGGGCCGGCTGACCCCGTTCGGCTGGGTGAGCCTGGGGCTGACGCTCGTGCTGGTGGCCGTCTCGCTCGGCGGGTACGGCTACTACCGCTACCTGGAGAGCCTGATCGACCGCACCCCGATGGAGCCGGGCGCCAGCCGCCCGCCCGAGACCGGCGCGCTCAACGTCCTGCTCGTCGGGTCCGACTCCCGCGAGGGCGACAACAAGGCGTACGGCCCCAAGTCGCAGGGCCTGGGCGAGCGCACCGACACGATCATGCTCCTGCACATCGCACCCAACCGCGACAACGCCACCATGATCAGCTTTCCGCGCGACTCCATGGTCATGATCCCCGAGTGCACGGGCGCGAACGGCGCCGTCCTGACGGCCGGGATCCGCCAGATCAACTCCGCGTTCAACGACGGCGGCATCAACTGCACGATCAAGACCCTCGAGGCCCTCACCAACATCAAGATCGACCACTTCGTGAAGGTCGACTTCACCGGCTTCAAGTCCATCATCGACGCCATCGGCGGCATCGAGATCTGCCTGCCGAAGCCGGTGAACGACCCCCAGGCCAAGCTGGTGCTCGACGCGGGCAAGCACGTGGTGAACGGGGAGCAGGCGCTGGGCTACGTACGCACCCGGTACGCCCTGGGCGACGGCAGCGACCTGGACCGGATCCAGCGCCAGCAGGTCTTCCTCACCGCCGTGCTGAAGGAGGTCACCGACGGCGGCCTGCTCGCCGACCCCGGCAAGCTGGACGCCTTCCTCCAGGCCGCCATCCGGGCCGTCAGCGTGGACGACGGGCTCTCCCTCGAGGAGATGCTGGAGATCGGCAGGAGCGTCAGCGGGCTGACCGCCAAGGAGCTGAAGGGCATCACGGTGCCGGTCGAGGCGTACCCGCCGGACAAGAACCGGGTGCAGTTCGCCGAGCCGGCCGCGCGCGACTTCTTCGAGAGCGTACGCAACGACACCGAGATCACCGCCGCCCCCACGCCCGGCAAGTCCACCGCGCCGAAGATCGAGAACGAGCAGGTGCGCCTGCAGGTGCTCAACGCCACCGGCGAGGTGGGCAAGGCCAGCCAGGTGGCCGACGCGCTGGCCGCCCAGGGGTTCGCGGTCGCGCAGGTCGGCAACGCCGCCCCGGCCGACACCACCACGATCCGGTACGCGAAGAAGGACGCCCAGGACGGGCCCGCCTACGGTGACGTGGTGGCCGCGCGGCTGTCGAAGGACAAGCGGAAGCCCGTGGTGGGCAAGATCAAACCGCTCAACACGCAGCCGTACGAGCCGACGGCGCAACCCACCGCGACCTCCGCCGCGACGCCCGCGGAGTCGGCCGCCGAGCCGCCCGGCGGGCCGGTCATCCAGCTCGTCATCGGTAAGGACTGGCCGGGGGTGCGGGTGGTGTCGGCCATCCCCGACTCGCTCAAGGACAAGGTCGTCGACAGCAACACCAACCCGTGCCAGTGACGCCCGGATGCGGCGGGGCGGGGCCCGCCAGGCCCTGACGCCGCCGTCCACGGCGATCGTCGGGGCTCGTCAGGCCGTGACGCCGCCGTCCACGGCGATCGTCGTGCCCGTGACGGCACGCCCGCCCTCCCCGGCCAGGTACGACACGGCGGCGGCGATCTCGTCGGGAGTGCAGTAGCGCCCCAGCGCCGTGTACCGCCGCTCGTCGTCGGCCTCGGGGCTGTCGGCCGGGTTCATCTCGGTGTCGGTCGAGCCGGGGCTGACCACGTTCGCGGTGATGCCGCGCGGGCCCAGGTCCCTGGCCAGGCCCTTGGCCAGGCCGCTCAACGCCGACTTGCTCATCGAGTACGCCGTCCACCCCGCGTACGGCACCCGCTCGGCCAGGCTGCTGCCGATCAGGACGATCGCCGCCCCCGCGCCCATGTGCCGCGACGCCGCCTGGGCCAGCACGAACGACGCCCGCGCGTGCACGGTCAGCAACTCGTCCACGTCGGCGAGCGACATGTCCTCCAGCGCTCCGTAGGCGGCGATGCCCGCGTTGCTCACCAGCACGTCGAGACGGCCCAGCTCGCGCGCCGTCTCCTCGACCGCCGCCACCAACTCGGTCGCGTCGGACGCCTCCGCCCGCAGGCCGAGCGACCGCCCGTCGGCCGCCTCGATCTCCTTGAGCACGGCGTCGGCCCGGTCGGCGGCGCTCCGGTAGGTGATCGCCACGTCGAACCCGTCAGCCGCCAGCCGCCGCGCGACGGCCGCGCCGATGCCCCTGCTGCCCCCGGTCACCAGGGCAACTCTCCTCGTCATGATGTCTCCTTGATGCGGAATAGGTTCCGGTTCGACTGTAAGCGGAACGCGTTCCGCATGCAACCGGTGCGTCGGCGGACGACGGTGCGAGGATGGACACTGCGAGACGCGAGCGCGCCGACGCGGGGGACGGGTGCCGCGGGGGAGACGCGCGAACGCACGGACGCCTCGCTGCCCGCCCACCGGCTCAGGGGAGTGCGGGGTGGGGTCGAGCGGGTGAAGGCGGCGCTCGACGACCTGCTCTACGGGGTCATCGGCGGCTGACGGCGGCACTCCGGCCAACCGTTCGCCATACCCGGCATTGGGACGGTCCAATCCTTATCGGGGCAGATGTTACGCAGAGTAGTTTTAGTGAAACAAGTGAAATATCCAGACAAGTAGTGGTAGGAAAGGGCGCGGTCCGCATTCGTACTAGAGAGGTTCCACCGTGGCGCGCGACGAGAACGACAGGCCATACGAGGATGGACAGGGTAGGTCGTTAAACCCCGAGTTGACGGGCGACGTGCTGTCTCCGCGGTGGAGCACCGATGACACCGACGAGCAGCCCGCGATCCAGGTGGTCGGCAACGAGACCTACATCATGCCCCCCGGCGGTGGTCCGCTGACCAGCGTGGGCGGGCGTGACGTGTTCGACGACCCGGAGCCGCGTGACGTGCTGTCGGGCGACCCGCACGACGTGCTCGGTGACGGTACCCGGCACGACGTGCTGGCCGGCGCCAGTGGCGCTCATGACGTGCTCGGGGCCCACGACCTCGGCGGGCCGAGCGGCGCCCACCACGTGCTCTCCGCTCACGACCTCGGCGGGCCGAGCGGTTCGCACGACGTGGTGGGCGGCGCGTACGAGGCGTACGACGCGTACGACACCTATGGTGAGCAGAGCGGACCGCACCGGGTGGAGGGCGACGACAACGCGTACCTTCCGCTGGACCGCGGCTACGAGGCCGGGCGCGACGACGACCGCGACCACCGCGGTGATCGCGACCACCACGACGACGGCTACCGGGACGACCGCGACTACCGGGACGACCGCGACTTCCACGACGACCACGACGACGACCGGCCCAAGCGCGGCTTCCTCGGCTCCGGCTGGACCGACGACTCGCCGGAGTCCCGTGACACCCGCGACTCCCGCGACTCCCGTGACTCCTACGACGACGGGGGTTCCGGTGACGGCGAGGGCGAGGTGCGCCGCCGTACCAGGCTGCTGCTGGTGGCGGCCGTCGCGGTGGTGCTGGTCGGCGTGGGTGTCGGCTGGATGCTGACCGGCCCGTCCTCCGACGACCCCTGCGCGGGCAACGCGTGCGCCAGCGCGGGTCAGGTGACCTCGCCGTCCGAGTCGACCGTCCCCGAGGAGGAGGTGCCGGTCGAGGAGGAGTTCGACACCGGCGAGCCCACCGACTCGGCCACCGCGGAGCCGACCGACTCCGAGTCCGCGATGCCGACCCCCACGCAGCAGCGGGCCCGGCCGACGCGCGAGCCCTCCGAGCGTCCGTCGCCCACCGGCGACGACACGCCGACCAGGAAGAACACCGGCGAGCCCACGCGCTCGCCCGAGCGCACGATGAACGACACCGCGCCCTCCGGCGACGAGCGCGACAACAGCGACAGCGGCAGTGGCCGTTCGGGCGACGGGCAGTCGGACTCGAGTGAGAACGCGCCCTCCACCCAGGCGCCCCCCACGACCCAGGCGCCGGCCCCCGCGCCCACGCAGGAAGAGCGCAAGGGCCTGTTCGACATCCTCTTCCCCTGGGCCTGAGCCCTCGGGGATCCCTGGGGCTGAGCCCCTCGGGGATCCTTGTGGGAGCCCCTTTCGGGGGATCTCGGGCGGGGCATCCTGTTCTCGTAGGCCGTGGGCGTGGCAGGATGCGGATCCAAGTGCCGGTAGGGCAGACTTGGAAACCGCTTTCCGTGGAGGTGTCGTGGTCACGCTCGAAGACGTCGCCAGGCAGGCGGGCGTCTCGCTCGCGACCGCCTCGCGGGTGCTCAACGGCAGCACCCGCCAGGTGGGCGCGGCCCTTAGGGCACGCGTCGAGCGGGCCGCGGACGAACTCGGCTACCGCGCCAACATCGCCGCCCAGACGCTGGCCCGCGGAGCGAGCAACGTCATCGGCATCGTCGTCCACGACCTGACCGACCCGTACTTCGCGGCCCTGGCCGACGGGGCGATGCGGGCGGCGGCCACCGAGGGCCTGCTGGTCATGGTGGGCACCACGCATCGCGACCCGGAGCAGGAGATCGCGTACGTGGCCACGCTGAACGCCCAGCGCGTACGAGCGGTGCTGCTGGTCGGCTCGCGCGTCGCCGACCCCGCGGTCACCGGCCGCCTGCGTGACGAGCTGACCCGCTACCGGCAGGGCGGCGGCCGGGCGGCCTGCGTGGGCCAGGACCTCCTCGGCGTCGACACCGTCGCGCCCGCCAACCGGGAGGGCGCCGCGGAGCTGGCCAGGGCGCTGGCCGGGCTCGGTCACACCCGCTTCGCGGTGCTGGCCGGGCCGCCGCACCTGGTGACGGCGGCCGACCGGCGCGCGGGGTTCACCGAGGCGCTCGAAGAGCTGGGGCTGCCCGCGCCGCAGGTCGTCCACGGCGCGTTCGACCGTGACGGCGGGTACGCCGCGGCCCAGCAGGTGGGCGACGCCACCTGCGTCTTCGCGGTGAACGACGTGATGGCGGTGGGCGCGCTGGCCGCCTACCGCGAACGCGGGGTCAGGGTGCCCGAGGACGTCTCGGTGGCCGGGTTCGATGACATCGTCACCCTTCGTGATCACGTGCCCGCGTTGACGACGGTACGGCTGCCGCTGCAGGACATGGGGGCGCGGGCGCTGGAGCTGGCGCTGAACGAGGCGGAGCCGGTGGTGGTCGAGCAGGTCGCGGGCGAGGTCGTGCTGCGGGAGAGCGTCCGGAGAATGGCGTGAGGTCTGTGCGGGTGCCTGGACTCGCGCGGAGTGGCGTGAGGTCTGTGCGGGTGCCGGGGCACGGGTGGAATGGCGTGAGGTTCGTGCGGGCGGCCGAGCCCGCGCGGGGCGGAGGTCGTCGGGTGATGCGGAGGGTCGTGTGAAGCTGGCGGTCAGCACGCTGGGGATGCCCGGCGAAGGGCTGGACAGGGCGATCGAGATCGCGGCCGGGTACGGCTGCCAGGGACTGGAGCTGCGGCTGCACCCGGACACCGGGGTGCACGCCGGCCTGGGCGCGGCGGAGCGGGACTCGGTGCGGGAGCGGGTCGAGCGGGCGGGCCTGGAGATCTCGGCGCTCGCCGGTTACGTCCGCGTCTGCGAGCCCGGCCCCGACGAGCCCTACGTCGAGGCGCTCCTCGCCGATCTGCGGCTGGCCGCCGACCTGGGGGCGCCGGGTGTACGGGTGTTCCCCGGCGGCGACGACCCGGCCGTCGGCGCACGACGGCTCAAGGCGGTCTCCGGTACGGCCGGCGACCTGGGACGCCGCGTGCTCGTCGAGACGCACGACCACATGGCGACCGGTGCGGCCGTGGCCGCGCTGCTGGACGGGACGGGCTCCCCCGAGACCACCGGCGCGCTCTGGGACCTGCTGCATCCCTGGCGGCACGGTGAGACACCGGCCCGGTCGCTGGCCGCGCTCGCTCCGTACCTGTCGTACGTGCAGGTCAAGGACGCGGTCTCCGCGCAGGACACCACACCCGTGCCCATGGGGGCGGGCTCGGTGCCGCTGGAGGAGGCGGGCGAGTTGCTGCGCGCGGCCGGGTACGGCGGCTGGGTGTCGCTGGAATGGGAACGCACCTGGTATCCGCAGGTGGCCCCGGTCGAGGAGATCCTGCCCGGCGCGGCCGAGTGGGTACGCCGCTTCTTCCCATAAGGGGACGGCCCGCTTAGATGGTGCCATGTCCCCATCTCAAGGGTCCCCGTCGCACGGCTCCCCATCGCACGGCTCCCCGACCCCGGCCTCCCCGCCTCGGGGCACCGCTCCCCGTGGCAAGGTGCTCGTCGTCGGCATGGACGGGCTGAGGTACGACCGGCTGCTCGCCCTCGAAGCCCCCGTGCTGGCCGGGCTGATGTCCTCCGGCGCGTACGGCACCAGCAGGCTCCCGTACGGTGAGGCCGGCACTCCTCGTACGGGGTCGCCCGGCGAGGTCGTCCCCAAGAGCCCCGAGCCGGGCGACGGCGGCCGGGTGATCAGGTCGCGTACCGACTCCGGCCCCGGCTGGTCGTCGATCGCCACCGGGGCCTGGCCGGACAAGCACGGCGTCGTGGACAACGGCTTCGCGACCGCCCAGTTCCAGAAATTTCCGGATTTCCTGACGCGCGCGAAGAGCGCCCGCCCCACCCTCGCCACCTCCGCCTTCTTCTCATGGGCCGCCCTCGCCGAGCACGGCGCGTTCGGCCCGGCGATCGACCGGCGTTTCGTGCTCGACGGGTACGCCGTCGGCTGGGCCCACGCCGACCGCCAGGTGGCCGACGCCGCCGAACGCCACCTGGCGGCGGACGACCCCGACGCCGTGTTCGTCTACCTGGGCGACACTGACGAGGTGGCCCATGAGCTGGGCCCCCACTGCCCCGAGTACGCCGCCGCCCTCCGGACCCAGGACGCCTACCTCGGCCGCCTGCTCGACGCGATCCGCGCCCGGCCCGCGTACCCGGGCGAGCGCTGGACCGTGCTGGTCACCACCGACCACGGCCATGTGGACGAGGGCGGCCACGGCGGCACCTCCGACGAGGAGCGGACGGTCTTCGTGATCGCCAACAGACTGGGCGAGGACCTGGGCGGCGGCTCGCTCGGCGCTCCCCGGCTGGTCGACGTCGGCCCGACCGCCCTGGCCCTGCTGGGCGTGCCCGTCGACCCGGCCTGGGACCTGGACGGCGCGTCCCTGCTGCCCGGCCCCGGTGAGCCGCACGACGTGCGTGGCCCGGACGACACCCGCCTGTGATTCAACGCATGTTGAATTCCGGCCCAGGAAGCGTGACACTGGTGAAGTCACGCTGAACGGCAGGGGAGCGCGCGATGAAGACGATCCTGGACTTCGCCGAGATCGACGCGGGCATGCTCGCCGACGTGGGCGGCAAGGCCGCCAACCTCGGCGAGCTGACCGGGGCCGGGCTGCCGGTGCCGTCCGGCTGGGTGCTGACCACGCAGGCGTACGGGCAGGTCGCGCAGGGCCTGGAGGTCGGCGGCGACGACCTGGCCGAACGGGCCAGGCGGCACCTGCTCCAGGCCCCGGTGCCGGACGCCGTGCGCGAGGCGATCGTCACCGCGTACGCCGCGCTCGGCGACGACGTGCCCGTGGCGGTGCGCTCCTCCGCCACGGCCGAGGACCTGCCGTTCGCCAGCTTCGCCGGGCAGCAGGACACCTTCCTCAACGTGGTGGGAGCGCAGGCGGTGGTGGCGGCCGTACGCCGCTGCTGGGCCTCGCTCTGGACCGACCGCGCGGTCGCCTACCGCGAGTCCAACGGCATCGACCACGCCTCGGTGCGGCTCGCGGTGGTCGTCCAGACGATGGTGGACGCGCGGGTGGCGGGCGTGCTGTTCACCGCCAACCCCGTGACGGGACGGCGGCACGAGGCCGTCATCGACGCGAGCCCGGGTCTCGGCGAGGCCGTCGTCTCCGGGGCCGTGAACCCCGACCGGTTCCGCGTCCTCGACGGGCGGATCCTCGAACGCCACGCCGGGGACAAGCGGCTGGCCGTCCGCTCCCTGCCCGGCGGCGGCACCGAGCGCGTCGAGACCGCCGAGCGGGGCCTCTGCCTGACCGACGACGAGGTACGCCGCCTCGCCGCCCTGGGCGCCCGCGTCGAGCAGCACTACGGCTCGCCTCAGGACACGGAGTGGGCCATCGACGGCGACGGCACGATCTGGCTCACCCAGGCCAGGCCGATCACGACGCTCTACCCGCTGCCGGAACGGCCCCGGCCTGGGCTGCGGGTGTACTTCTCGATCAACGTCGTCCAGGGCGTGATGGGGCCGATCACGCCGATGGGGCGGTCGGTGTTCCGGGTGATCGGCGCGGGCGGCGCGGGCCTGGCGGGGCACGGTCCGGCCGATCCGCTCGACGGGGCCGCGTTCATGGCGGTGTCGGGGGAGCGGCTGTGGCTCGATCTCACCACGGCGGTGCGCAGCCGTCCCGGCCGCGCGCTGATGTCCCGCCTGCTGACGCTCGGCGAGGCCCGCGCGGCAGGCGTCATGGAACGGCTCTTCGACGATCCCCGCCTGGCGCCGGAGCCCGGGTCGCTGCGGCCGTTCCTGCGGGGGTTGGGGAGCTTCGCCCGCCGCCTCGACCTCCCCGTCCGCCTCCTGACGGCGCTCACCAGACCGGGCAGGTCACTCGCCTTCACCGTCAAGCTGGGCGCGGACCTCGACAGGAGGCTCCGGGTGCCCGGCTCCGCGACCCCGGCCCAGCGGCTGGACCACGCCGAACGCGTGCTCACCGGCACGTTCCCGCTGATCATCTCGATCATGCCGATCGCGATCACCGGCTACGGCCTGTTCGCGCTGGCCGCCAAGCTGTCCGGGGTGCCGGTCGACGAGATGAGCGACGTCCTGCGCAGCCTGCCGCACAATCCGACCACGCGGATGGACCTCGCGCTGTGGCGTCTGTCCACCCGCGTCGAGCCGGAGCCGTTCCGCGAGCTGCCGGTGCCCGAGCTGGTCCGCCGCTACCGGGAGGGACGGCTTCCGCCCGTCGCGCAGCGCGAGATCGCCGCGTTCCTCGCCGAGTACGGCCACCGCGGCGTCGCCGAGATCGACCTGGGCGTGCCGAGGTGGTCGGAGGATCCCACGCACATCCTCGGCGTGCTGGCCAACTACCTGCGCATGGACGGCACCGCCCCCACCCCCTCGGAGCTGTTCGCCCAGGGGGAGCGGCAGGCCCGCGCCGCCATCGCCCACGTGGTGGCGCGGGCCCGGCGCAGGAGCGGCTGGCGGGCCGCCGTGGTGCGCTTCGCGCTCGGGCGTACGCGCAGCTATGCCGGGCTGCGGGAGCTGCCCAAGTTCTACGCGGTCAAGACGCTCGCCGCGGTCCGGCACAGCCTGCTCGCGGTGGGGGAGCACCTGGTGGGGCTCGGCGTGCTGGACTCGGCCGCCGACGTGTTCTTCCTCGACCTGCGGGAGGCCAGGGCCGCGCTGGACGGGGGCGACCTGCGGGAGCTGGTGGCGGCGCGGCGGGCGTCGTACGAACGGGAGCGGCGCCGCAGGCACGTGCCCCGCGTGCTGCTCTCCGACGGCACCGAGCCCGAGGCGTTGGACGAGCCGCCTGGCGGGGCACGGGCCGGGGCTGTGGATGAGTCGGCGGCTCAGGGCGTGCTGACGGGCACCCCGGCCTCGCCCGGCAACGTCACGGGGGTGGCCAGGGTGGTGCTCGACCCGATCGGCGCGCATCTGGAGCCGGGCGAGATCCTCGTCTGCCCCTCGACCGACCCCGGCTGGACGCCACTGTTCCTGACGGCGGGCGGGCTGGTGATGGAGATGGGCGGCGCGATGTCGCACGGGGCGGTGGTGGCCCGCGAATACGGCATCCCCGCCGTGGTCGGCGTCCCCGACGCCACCCACCGCATCGCCTCCGGCCAGAAGATCACGGTGAACGGCGCCGCGGGAACCGTGACACCCCCGTCATAGTCAGGGCAGCACCACGTCCCGGTAGCGGGCCTTCATCGTGGCCACCACCTCGTCGGGGTCGGCGGCCCAGAGGTCGGCGTTGAAGATCTCCACCTCGACGTCGCCCGCGTATCCCGCGTCCCGCACGGCCCGCGTGATCGGCGGGAAGCCGATCACGCCGTCGCCCATCATGCCCCGCCCGAGCAGCACGTCCTCGGGCAGCGGGTGCAGGTAGTCGCACACCTGGTACGCGGCGATCCGGCCGCCCGCCCGCGCGACGTCCTCGAACAGCCGCGGGTCCCACCAGACGTGGAACGTGTCCACCACCACGCCCACCTGCTCCTCGGGATGGGGCAGGCTCAGCTCCAGCGCCTGGCCCAGCGTGGACAGCACCGCGCGGTCCGGGCAGTAGATCGGGTGCAGCGGCTCCAGGGCCAGCCTGACCCCCCGCTCCCCGGCGTACGGGGCCAGCTCCGCGAGCGCCTCGGCCACCCGCGCCCGCGCCCCCGCCAGGTCCCGCGTGAAGCCCGTGGCGGGCAGGGGCTCGCCAGGACGCACCCCGGGCAGCCCGCCCACCACCAGCACCAGGCAGGCCGCACCCAGCTCGGCCGCCTCGTCGATGGCCCGCCGGTTGTCCTCCAGCGCACGGGCGAAGGCCGTACGGCCCTCCTCGCCGGGCAGCCCGCCCGCGGTGAGGAAGCCGCCGCGGCACAGCGACGACACCCGCAGCCCGGCCGCCCGCACCAGCCGGACGCTCTCCGCGAGCCCCTGCTCGGCGACCTTCTCCCGCCACAGCCCGATCGCCTCCAGACCGTGCCGTACGCACCCGTCCACGGCCTCGGCCAGCGACCAGCGCCGGGTGGTCCACTGGTTGAGCGAGAGGCTCACAGCCCGTTCACCGCCAGCAGGCTCTTCATGCGGCGCACGGCCAGCTCCTGGTCCGACAGCAGCCCGGCCTGGTCGGCCAGGCGGAACACCTCCGACAGGTGGCGCAGCGAGCGGGCCGACTGGGCGCCGTTCACCATGGCGAACGCGTCCTGGTGGCCGTTCAGCCAGGCCAGGAAGACGATGCCGGTCTTGTAGTGGTAGGTCGGCGACTCGAAGATCTTCCGCGACAGCGCGACGGTCGGGGCGAGGATCCCGTCGTACGCGGCCAGCAGCCGCTCGCGCGCCGCCGCGTCACAGGCGGCCTCGGCCGCGTCCAGCACCTGGAGAGCCGCCGCCGCGGCCGGGGCGATCGCGTCGAAGATGCCCAGCAGCGCGTGCGAGCCCGACCTGATCAGCGACGGGTAGTTGAAGTCGTCGCCCGTGTACAGCCTGACGCCCTCCGGCAGCGCGGCCCGCAGCCCGACCTCGTGCTCCTCGTCCAGCAGCGACACCTTGACGCCGTCCACCATCGGGGCGTGGGCGTGGATCAGCTCCAGGAACGCGTCCGTGGCCGCCGCCACGTCGGGCGAGCCCCAGTAGCCGGCCAGGTTCGGGTCGAACATCTCGCCCAGCCAGTGCAGGATCACCGGCCGCTCGGCCAGGCCGAACAGCTTGCCGTACACCTGGTGGTAGTCGCGGGGGCCGGAGGCGGCCCTGGCGAGCTGGCGGGAGGCCATGACGATCACGCCCGCCCCGGCCGACTGCACGGTCTCGATCTGCTCGGCGTAGGCGGCGGCGATGGTGTCCAGGTCGCGGGCGTCGGGCACGTGGTCGGTGCCCGCGCCGCAGGAGACCAGCGTGGCCGGGTCGCCGTACGCGCGGGCCTCGGCGGCGCTGCGCCGGATCAGCTCTCTGGTCGCCGGCCAGTCCAGGCCCGTGTTGCGCTGGGCGGTGTCCATGGCGTCGGCCACGCGCAGGCCGTGCGACCACAGGTGGTGGCGGAAGTGCAGCGTGGCGTCCCAGTCGAGGGCGGCGGGGGAGCCGGGCGTGTTGTCGCCCAGGGGGTCGGCCACGACGTGGGCGGCGGCGTACACGACGCGGCTCGACGCCGGTGTCCGGACGGCCGGCCAGGCGACCGGCTCGTTCAGCGTGTACGCGCCGACGCCGGGAAGGTCGATCCTCATAGCTGCGGCACCTCGATCCTGCGGCCCTCGGCGGACGAGCGCAGCCCCAGCTCGGCGAGCTGCACCCCACGGGCGCCGGAGGCGAAGTCGTTCGGGAACGGCGCGTCCTCCACCACGTGCCGGACGAACGCCTCCCACTGGATCTTGAACCCGTTGTCGAAGTCGGCGTTGTCGGGCACCTCCTGCCAGCCCTCGCGGAACCGCGCCGTCGCGGGCAGGTCGGGGTTCCAGACCGGCTTGGGGGTGGCCGAGCGGTGCTGGACGCGGCAGTCGCGCAGGCCCGCCACGGCGCTGCCGTGCGTGCCGTCCACCTGGAACTCGACCAGCTCGTCCCGGTTCACGCGAACGGTCCAGGAGGAGTTGATCTGGGCGATCACGCCGCCCTCCAGCTCGAAGATCCCGTACGCGGCGTCGTCGGCGGTCGCCCGGTAGGCGTTGCCCTGCTCGTCCACCCGCTCGGGGATGTGCGTCACGGCCCGCGCGTAGACGGACGTGACCCGGCCGAACAGGTTCTCCAGCACGTAGTGCCAGTGCGGGAACATGTCGAGCACGATGCCGCCGCCGTCCTCGGCCCGGTAGTTCCACGACGGGCGCTGCGCCTCCTGCCAGTCGCCCTCGAACACCCAGTAGCCGAACTCGCCGCGCACCGACAGGATCCGGCCGAAGAAGCCGCCGTCGATCAGCCGCTTCAGCTTGAGCAGGCCGGGCAGGAAGAGCTTGTCCTGCACGACGCCGTTCTTGACGCCCTTGGCGGCGGCGGCCTCGGCCAGCGCGACCGCCTCCTGCGTGGTCTCGGCGATGGGCTTCTCGGCGTAGACGTGCCGGCCCGCCTCGATGGCCTTCAGCACGGCCTTCACGCGGGCGCTGGTGACCTGGGCGTCGAAGTAGATCGGGTTGCCGTCGTCGGCGAGGGCGCGGTCGAGTTCGGTGGTGAAATCCGTAATCCCATGCCTATTCGCGATATTTGCAAGTTTGTCGGCATTACGGCCGACCAGTACGGGCTTGAGGGTGACCCTGGAGCCGTCCGAGAGCGTGACGCCGCCCTGGTCGTTGATGGCCAGGACGGAACGGACGAGGTGCTGGCGGTAGCCCATCCGCCCGGTGACGCCGTTCATCACGACGCCGATGGTGCGCACACTCATGGGGATCCCTTCAGGCTCCAGATGGAAAGCGCTTTCCAAGACGGTAAGGCCGGGCCACCGAGGGCGTCAAGTGGCGCCACCCTCAGGTGGGCCTCGACCGGGGGGCGACGACGGCGAAGAGGCCCCCCAAGACGAGCTTAGAACTCGTCGCGCGTCCCCAGCCTGGACAGGGCCTTGGCGATGGGGTGGGCGGCGAGGGAGAGCTGCCACTCGCGGGCGCCCAGCTCGCGCAGCCTGGTGGTCACGCTCTCGTCGCTGACCTCGCCGGGCGGCTCCCACGTGAGCCTGCGTACGGCGTCGGGCTGCAACAGGTTCTCCGTGGGCATGTGGTGCTCGTCGGCCAGCGCGGCGACCACGGCGCGGGCGGCGGCCAGGCGCTTGGCGGCGGCCGGGTCGCGGTCGGCCCAGCGGTTGGGCGGGGGCGGGCCGTCACCGGGGGTGCTGGGCTGGGGGAGCTGCCCGTCGGGCAGGGCGCGGGCCCTGGCCACGGCGGCGAGCCAGTCGCTCATGTGCCTTCGCGCGCTTCGCCCGGTGAATGCCGAAATTTCGGTCAATGCCTTCTTCGTACGAGGCCCCTCCAGCGCGGCCGAGACGATCGCGGCGTCGGGCAGGACCCGGCCGGGCGCGAGGTCGGCCTCGCGGGCGATGCGGTCGCGCATGGTCCACAGCTCACGCACGATGGCCAGGGCGCGTACGTTGCGTACTTTGTGGATGCCGGACGTGCGCCGCCACGGGTCGGAGCGCGGCACCGGCGGCGGGGTGTCGAGCACGGCCGCGAACTCCTCGCGCGCCCACTCCAGCTTCCCGGCCTCCGACAGCTCCTGGTGCAGCACGTCGCGCAGCTCGACCAGCACCTCCACGTCGAGCGCGGCGTAGCGCAACCAGTCTTCCGGCAGCGGCCTGGTGGACCAGTCGGCCGCCGAGTGGCCCTTCTCCAGCCGCAGCCCGAGCACGGTCTCGACCATCGTGCCGAGCCCCACCCGCTCGTAGCCGAGCAGCCGCCCGGCCAACTCGGTGTCGAACATCTCGCGCGGCCTGAACCCCACCTCCAGCAGGCACGGCAGGTCCTGGGAGGCCGCGTGCAGCACGACCTCCGCCCCGGCCACCGCCCGGTCGAGGGCGGACAGGTCGGGGCACCCGATCGGGTCGACCAGCGCGGTGCCGGCGCCCGCCCGGCGCAGTTGCACGAGATAGGCGCGGTTGCCGTAGCGATAGCCCGAGGCGCGCTCGGCATCCACGGCGACGGGACCGCTGCCGGCGGCGAACCTCTCCACCACCTCCGCCAGCCCGGCGGCGTCGGCGACGACGGGAGGGATGCCCTCGCGCGGCTCCAGCAGCGGCTCCACGGTGCGTTCTTCTGTCATGAGCTCACCGGCCTCATGACGCGGGTGCTGTCTTGACTGGTGCCCTCACTTCGTTCGGTCACTCTCCGGATCATCACGTCGGCGGGGCAGGGCGGCCACGTCGGGCGGGAGCGGCGGGATCCCCGCCGCCAGGCACATGAGGTCGCACCAGGCGGCGACATGGCCGGAGAGATCCTCCTGGGCGGGTGACCACGACGCCCGCAGCTCAAGCTCGGTCGTGACCGGATCGTCGGCCTTGTTGCCGAACCCCTCGGACACGGCTCTTGTCACGGTACCGCCAGCGGCGGAGTAGTCGGCTTGGTGGGCGTCGAGAGCCTCGGTCAGCCAGCTCCACGCGACGGGGCCGAGCAGCGGATCGGAGGTGATCTCCGGCTCCATGTCGGCCCTGACGTAGGCCACCAGCCGGAACGGGCCCTCCCAGCCGCGCTGGCCGTCGGGGTCGTACAGCAGGATCAGCCGGCCGACCGCGAGCTCGTCGTCGTCGCGGTAGACCGACGCGCCGATGGCGGCCGAGTAGGGGGCCAGCCGCTGGGGCGCGGGCAGGTCTTCGAGCTCGATCTCCGGGCGTACGTCGGCCAGCCGCAGGCTCTCGGCCGCGCGGGCGAAGGCGGCGGGAGGCGGTGGCTGGTCACCGAGCGTCATAGCCGAAGCGTAGGTCGAAGACGGGCGGAAGGGGACCACGGGGGTGCTCATCCTTCGTGATCAAGCCGCTGCCGTAACCAGCCGGCGTGCCGGGCGGGAGGTCTCGGCCACGCCGAGCATGATCGCGTGGCCGCAGACGACGCAGGCCCACTCGGGGCACTGGCCGGGCTCGTGCCCGTCGAGGCACGGCGGCTGCTCGAAAGGCCGCTCACCGGCGCAGGACGCGCACGGCTCACTGCGGCGCTCTGGGGAAATCCACAACGCGGTCATCGCACGAGTCATCGAACCGGGGCCTTTCTTCGGGTCGTGGCTCCGACGTTGGCACGAGCCGATGACAATTCCCCGCAACGCGCTCGGCGTGTCCCGAAAGTGGTCGCTGAATCGGTGCCGCGCGGTGGCTTGGCGAACATTTGGCCCAGTCGAGACCGGCTCTCTGGGCGGGCATGGGGTGTGTTCGACCCATGTGCGATGCCGATGCCGAGCAGACCGGTAAACCTTCATCTGACTATCTGATCATGATTTGGGGTGTCCAATGCATCTTTTTCCGACACCTCGCGTCGGTTTCATGACCAGCCCCCGCGCATGGGACCCTGATGGGGTGAATCTCGCCGACTCCGCGTTCCTGCGTGCCTGCCGCCGCCAGCCCGTCTCGCGCACACCAGTCTGGTACATGCGCCAGGCCGGGCGGTCGCTGCCGGAATACCTCAAGGTCCGCGAGGGCGTCCCGATGCTCACCGCCTGCGCGACGCCCGACCTGATCGTCGAGATCACCATGCAGCCGGTCCGCCGTTACGGCGTCGACGCGGCCATCTTCTTCAGCGACATCGTGGTGCCGCTCAAGGCCATCGGGGTCGACCTCGACATCAAGCCCGGCGTCGGGCCCGTGGTGGCCGACCCCATCCGCGACGCCGCCGGGCTCGACGTGCTGCGGCCCCTGGAGCCGGACGACGTGGCCTACGTCACCGAGGCGATCGGGGCGCTCACCGGCGAGTTGGGCGGCACCCCGCTCATCGGCTTCGCGGGAGCGCCGTTCACGCTCGGCTCCTACCTGATCGAGGGCGGCCCGTCGAAGAACCACGACCGCACCAAGGCCATGATGTACGGCGAGCCGAAGCTGTGGCACGCGCTCATGGAGCGGCTGTCGGGCATCGTGCTGGAACACCTGCGCATCCAGATCGCGGCCGGGGTCTCGGCGGTGCAGCTCTTCGACTCGTGGGTGGGGGCGGTCGCGCCCGACGACTACCGCGAGTTCATCCTGCCGCACACCCGGCGCATCTTCGAGGGCGTCGCCGGGGTGCCGCGCATCCACTTCGGCGTGGGCACCGGCGAGCTGCTCGGCGTGCTCGGCGAGGCCGGGGCCGACGTGGTGGGCGTCGACTGGCGGGTCCCGCTCGACGAGGCCGCCCGCCGGGTCGGGCCGGGCAAGGCGCTGCAGGGCAACCTCGACCCGGCCATCCTGCTCGCGCCCTGGGAGGTCGTCGAGCGCAAGGCGCGCGAGGTGCTGCGGCGGGGGAGCGCGGCCGAGGGGCACGTGTTCAACCTGGGGCACGGGGTGCTGCCCTCGACCGACCCCGACCAGCTCAAGCGCCTGACCGACCTGGTCCACGAACACGACCCCGCGGCCTGACCCCGCCAGCGGGGCACTCAGAGCGGGTCAGACGGCCTCGGGGCCCGGTCCTGAGGGGCGCTGACGCGACGCGGCCCGCGCGGCGCGGTCCCGGCGGACGAGAAGGACGAGCAGCACCACCAGCGGCAGCGAGACGACGGCCCACGGCACCAGCGCCCCGAGCACCGTCAGCGCCGTCTTCGTGAGCGAGACCAGCGCGTCCCACCCCGCCCTGAGCCCGCCGAGGAACCCGGCAGGCTCCTCCGCCGGATCCGCCACCTCGGCGACCGGCCCCACCAGCAACAACGTCAGCGTGGCCAGGGCGGTCTGGGTGGCCAGCTCCTTCTGCTGCGCCTGCAGCGACTCCAGGTCGGCCTCGCGCTTGGAGATCTCCCGCTCGACGTCCAGCACCTGCCCGATCGTGCCGGCCCGCTTCAGCAGCGCGCGCAGCGACTCCAGCGACTGCTGCGCCGACTTCAGCCGGCTCTCGACGTCGGCCACCCGCAACGTGACATCCTGCGTCTTCTGCTCCATCGAGAGCTGCTTGCCCAGCTCCTTGCCGAACCGGCCCAGGACCCCGGGGTACCGGTCGGGCGGGATCTTGAACTCGAGCGTGGCCGAGTCCTCGGTGGCGTCGGCGGAGTTCGTACGCTCCTCCGACAGGTGGCCGCCCGCCTCGGTGACGATCTGCTTGGCCCGCTGGGCCGCGGTGCTCACCCGCTCCGTCCGTACGGTCATGTTGCCGGTGTAGACGACCTGCCGCGCCTGCCGGGTGGCCGCGACGTCGGAGACGATGCCCTGCTCGTCGGACCCCGCCTGCTCCTCGGGCCCGGCCTGCTCGGCGGCGTCGGCGGTGCTCATGGCGGGCGCGCGCTCGGAGGTCGCCCGCGGCGGCTGGGTGGCCGAGATGGTGGAGGCCCCGCCACCGCCACCGCCGCAGCCCGCGGAGACCAGAGCCACGCAGACCGCGGCCGAGAGCGCGATGCCGTACCGGATTGTCCTCATGCCCTAATTGACGGCGCGCGCCGCACCCCGGTTTGACGGGGGGCCATCACGGTACGGTCACGCGCCCCGGGCAGGTGCCCGGGGCCTTGAGGCGGTAGCGTCAGGAAGCGTGGAAGGGCATCGGGCGCACGTGGTCGTCGTCGGCGCGGGGATCTCCGGTCTCGCCGCCGCGTGGTTTCTCCGCCAGGGAGCGGGCGAGCGGCTCCGGGTGACGGTTCTGGAGGGCTCGCCGCGCATCGGCGGCAAGCTGTACGCCTCCGAGGTCGCCGGGATACGCGTGGACGCCGGCGCCGAGGCCATGCTGGCCCGCCGGCCCGAGGGCAAAGAGCTGGCCAGGGCGGTCGGGCTCGGTGACGACCTGGTCCAGCCCGGCACCACGCGCTCGGCCGTCTACAGCAGGGGCACGCTGCGCCCGCTGCCGAAGGGGCAGGTCATGGGCGTGCCCTCCGACCTGACCGAGCTGGCCAAGTCCGGCATCATCTCGCCCGGCGGGCTGCTGCGGGTGCCGCTCGACCAGATCCTGCCGCCGACCCTCGTACGCACCGACGTGTCCGTGGCCGCCTACATCCGTGCCCGGATGGGCGGCGAGGTCGTGGACCGCCTGGTCGAGCCGCTGCTCGGCGGCGTCTACGCGGGCCGGGCCGACCTGCTGTCCCTGGAGGCCACGATGCCGCGCGTGGCGGCGGTGGCACGTTCCGAGCGTTCGCTGCTGAGCGCCGCCCGGCTCCTCGTCGAGGAGGCGCCCAAGGACGCCGGGCCGGTCTTCACCACCTTGCGCAACGGTCTCGGCGGCCTGCCCGAGGCGGTCGCCAAGGCGTCGGGCGCGGACGTGCGCACCGGCGTCACCGTACGCGAGCTGCGCCGCACCGAGACCGGCTGGCTGCTGGTGACCGGCCCCGTGCCGAGGCCCGAGATCGTCGAGGCCGACGCGGTCGTCGTGGCCGTCCCCGGGCCCGCCGCGAGCCGCCTGCTCAAGGACGAGGCCCCCAAGGCGGCCGACGAACTGGCCAGGATCCAGTACGCGAGCATGGCCGTCGTCACGCTGGCGTACCCGGTCGACGCCTTTCCCGAGCCGCCCGCCTCCAGCGGCTACCTGGTGCCGCCGGTGGAGCGGCGGCCGGTCAAGGCGGTCACGTTCAGCTCGGTGAAGTGGCCGCACCTGTCGAACGACCTGGTGATCCTGCGCTGCTCGATCGGCCGGGTCGGCGAGGAGCACCTGCTCCAGCGCGACGACACCGGGCTGGTCTCGCTCGCCACGGCCGAGATGGCCGACGTCATGGGCGTGAGCGGCCTGCCCGTCGACACCAGGGTCACGCGGTGGGGCGGCGGGCTGCCGCAGTACAACGTGGGCCACCTCGACCGGGTGGCCCGGGTGCGCGCCGCCGTGTCCGGGCAGCCGGGGCTGGCCGTGTGCGGGGCGGCGTACGACGGGCTGGGCATTCCCGCCTGCGTCGGCACCGCCCGTACGGCCGCCGCCCGGATTCTGGACCACCTGACCCTGCGAGGAGAATGAGCACCATGACAGAGGGCGCACCGCGGCTCAAAGCCCGCGATCTCAACCAGGTGATCCGTTACACCATGTGGTCGGTCTTCCAGGTGACCGAGCCGTGCCCGGGCGACCGCGGCGACCTGGCCGCCGAGGTGCGAGACCTGCTCGACCAGGCCGCCGGGAAAGACGTCGTGACCAGGGGGGTCTACGACGTCGCCGGGTTCCGGGCCGACGCCGACTTCATGTTCTGGTGGCACGCGCCCACGCCGGAGGATCTGCAGGACGTCTACGCGCGCTTCCGGCGTACGCGGCTGGGGCGGCACACCAGGCCGGTGTGGTCGGCGATGGCGCTGCACCGGCCGGCCGAGTTCAACAAGTCCCACATCCCGGCCTTCCTGGCCGAGGAGGAGCCCCGGGCATACGTGAGCGTCTACCCGTTCGTGCGGTCGTACGAGTGGTACCTGCTGGACGACTCCGAGCGGCGCTCGATGCTGGCCGAGCACGGGCGGATGGCCCGCGACTACCCCGACGTGCGGGCCAACACCGTGGCCTGCTTCTCGCTGAACGACTACGAGTGGATGCTGGCCTTCGAGGCCGACGAACTGCACCGGATCGTCGACCTCATGCGTACGCTGCGGGGGGCGCAGGCACGGCGGCACACCCGTGTCGAGATCCCGTTCTACACCGGGGCCCGCAAGCCGCTCCAGGAACTGGTCGCCGCCCTCCCCTGACCCCTGCACCTCAGGCCCTGCCCTCCTCCGTGAGGGCGGGGCCTTGGCCTTCCCGGGGCCTGGGAAGGCGTCGCCTGCCGGGTGGCGGAGGAAGAACGAGACCCAAGTCGGCGATCCAACTGAAGTGATCTATCCCCTTTGTCACAATCAGGGAAATCTCTGGGTCGTGGGACGTGCGGCGGGGGTGGCACGTTCCAGATGGCGGGCGGGGAGGACGGGTGGGAGAGTCCGGAAGGCGGGGCCGTCGCGGGCGGCGTGCCGCCGGGGGGCAGGCGACGGGGCGGCATGCGCGGCGGCGTACGGGGGCGGGGGGTGAGCGGGGTTCCCGGCCGGGTCGGAGGTGGCCGGCGGCCGGGGTGCTGGTGCTGGTGCTGGCGGGCGGGAGCGTGGTGCTGCTCGCCGTCGGCGGGGTGCTCGGCCCGTCCGGCGCGTACGGACTGCTCGGTACGCCCGGATTGCTCGGTACGCACGGACTGCTGGGAACGCGGGGTTGGGTCGGCTCGGAGGGGAGCCCGTGGGAGGGCTCAGGAGCCGGGCGGCGGCCGGGCGGCGGCGAGGCCGGTCCCGGCGGGCCATCGGGGACGGGGCCGGGCAACGGGCCGGGCACAGGCGCGGGGCCGGGCGCGGGGCGCGGTACGGGGCCGGGTGTGGATGGCGGGACCGGCGCCGACGCGAGCGCTCAGGCCAGGACGCGGGAGCAGGGCGGGCCGGAGGCGCCGGGCAAGGGCCGCGAGGGGGCCGAGCCCGGCACGGTGGCGGGCGGCACGGCCCCGGCGGACGTGCCGACGGGCGTGCCGGTGGACGTGCTGGGTGACGGCGCCGACCCGGCGGACGGCCCCGACTCGGGTGGCGGCGCTGACCCGGGTGACGCCCTCGACCCGGGTGATGGCCCCGACTCGGGCGGCGGCCCCGACTCGGGCGGCGGCCCCGACTCGGGTGGCGGCGCTGACCCGGGTGACGGCGCCGACTACAGGGCCGACGGCCCGTCCCGGCACACCGATCAGCGGGCGGCGCGGTATTTCCGGACGCACTGGGGCCCGGACGACAAGGCCATGAAACGCCTCAAGGACATCCGCACAGTAGGCGGATATTTGCGCATATACACGGACCTGCCGGAGAGCGCGGACAACTCTCTGACCGCCATCACGCTCTGCGAACGCGGCCTGGCCTACCTCCACAGTCGCGGGGTGGCGAATCCGGTCGTGTTCGTGCAGGCCGAGTTCGGCGAGAACGGCAATCCCGTGCTCGCCAACATCCTCGGCCCCGCCGACCGCAGTTGCCGCGTCACCCACCCGGCCCCGTCCCCGGGCTGACCGGCCGGGATGCGGGATCAGCGGGCCGAGGCCCGGGTGGAGGGGTGGGTAGGCGTCAGTGGACCCGTACTCGTGTCCTCGAACACACTTCGCACCGTTGAGTCACGACCCGTCCGATGGTCTCGATCGTCACCCATCGGTGGCGAAGATGGACAAAGCGCACGCGGCACTCGTACCCGTGGGAGGCGATCGATACGCCCTGTCGTTACCTGATCACCCCTTGGGTTCGAGCCGCAGCGAGATCGAGTTGATGCAGTAACGATCGTCGGTCGGGGTCGCGTAGCCCTCTCCGTGGAAGACATGCCCCAGGTGGGAGTCGCAGCGGGCGCAACGTACCTCGGTACGCACCATCCCGAGGCTGCGGTCCTCGATCAGCCGCACCGCGTCGGAGTCGGACGGCTCGAAGAAGCTCGGCCATCCGCAGTGCGACTCGAACTTCGTGTCCGACCGGAACAACTCCGCCCCGCAGGCGCGGCACGAGTAGACGCCCTCGGTCTTGGTGTCGACGTATTCCCCGGAGAACGGGCGCTCGGTCCCCGCCTGCCGCAGGACGTGGAACTCCTCGGGCGACAGCTCCGCCCGCCATTCGGCCTCGTTCTTGACCACCTTGTCCATGCGTCCAGACTACGAGATCCGGCAAAAAGAGATCTCCGCAGGGTGAAGCATCCGTTCTGGGGTGAATTTGCGTCTTTGTAGGCAAGGGGGTGTCATCGCCTCCTGCCAAGGGTGAGATCGTTCGCGGATCCCACCGAGCGGCACAGCCCACGCCCGTGCTGGCGCCGCCGGAGGATCGTGACGGCCGGCCGGGTGGCGCGCCAGCGCCCGGAACGGCGGCGGGCGATCTGGCGGCCCGTCCCGTCGAGCCCTCGGTCCCGCCACCGAGGCGGCTCCGGGGCGGGCCCACCCTGCTTGACGCCGGGGGGTAGGTTCGGGCGTATGGCATCGCCGTTCATTGAGCTCGAGGTGGGGGAGCGGACCGTCAAGGTCACCAATCCCGACAAGGTCTACTTTCCTGAGATCGGGGCCACCAAGCGCGAGCTGGTCGAATACTACGTGAGCGTCGGCGAGGGCGCGCTGCGGGCCCTGAGAGACCGGCCCACCAACATCAAGCGCCACCCCGACGGCGTGCAGACCGAGGCGATCTACCAGAAGCGCATGCCTCCCAAGCACCCCGACTGGCTCCAGTCGGTCACCGTGACCTTCCCCAGCGGCCGTACCGCGCAGTCCCTGCGCGTCACCGAGGTGGCGGCCATCGCCTACTGCGCCAACCTCGGCACCATCGACTTCCACCCCTGGCAGGTGCGGGCCGCCGACGTCGAACATCCCGACGAGCTGCGCGTCGACCTCGACCCGATGCCCGGCCTGGAGTTCGACGCCGCGCGCAGGGCCGCGTTCCTGACCAGGGACGTGCTCGGCGAGCTGGGCCTGACCGGCTTCGTGAAGACCTCGGGCAACCGCGGCGTGCACATCGCCGTCCGCATCGAGCCGCGCTGGGACTTCATCCAGGTACGCCACGCCGGCATCGCCCTGGCCAGGGCCGTCGAGGCCCGCGACCCCGGCCTGGTGACCACGGCCTGGTGGAAGGAGGAGCGCGGTGAGCGGGTCTTCATCGACTTCAACCAGAACGCCAGAGACCGCACGGTGGCCAGCGCCTACTCGGTGCGCGCCCAGCCGCACGCGCCCGTCTCGACCCCGGTGACCTGGGACGAGCTGGCGGACGCCGACCCGCGCGACTTCGACATCCGTACGGTGCCCGCCCGCTTCGCCAAGCTCGGCGACGTGCACGCGGCCATCGACGACCGGGCGTACTCGATCGAGCCCCTGCTGGAGCTGTACGCCGGGGACGAGCGCGGCGACATGCCGTACCCGCCCAACTACCCGAAGATGCCCGGCGAGCCGATGCGCGTCCAGCCGAGCAGGGCCAGGGCCGTGACCAGAGAAGACAAGCCAGGCTGAGCCGACGACCCGGGCGGCGCGCCGAGCCAGGATTCACCACCTATACCTGCAAGTCGGAGGCTGCTCGTGATTGAGAAGATCGAAGCGGAGCTGACCTCCGAGACTGTCGACACCCGAGGATGGAGGCCGACCAAACGCCACGGCGCGGAGTTCCTCTCGGTGAGGGTGGTCTTGCGGTCGAGCTCGTCGTAGGTGTAGGTGTAGGTGTAGGTGAGCGTGACCATGCGCTCGCGTCGTAGGTCGTTCTGGTCCCGCCCTTGTCCGGGTCGGTCGCGCGGACCTGGTTGCCGCGCAGGTCCAAGTCCGTCACCGTCCGACTTGACGTCGCGGGTGAGTGAGCGACGGCCTGTGCGCCCGCTGGTGCCGCTGCCTGGTTGGTGTGCCTTCCGCGGCATGCCGAGCCCGAAGTGGCCAAGCCCAGGGACACCTTCCAGGGCTGATCGATGTAACGAACTGAAGGCTAGGTCGTTTCCGCGTCGGACTCCGAGCAGGGGCCCAGTCTGGCGGGCGGGCGAAGGGTCACACGCCGGGACGATTGCCAGGTCATCCTGTGCCGCAGGAAAAGTTCGGCGTGCCGGTTGTCGCTCTGATGCATGGCGATGGCCATGAAGGCGGCGATCCCCACAGGCATTCCGGCCGCGAGCAAGTCCGGGTAGGCGTCAAGGTCGAGGTCGAACAGGAAGTCGATGGCTGCGCAGGTTACCGCCGCGTTGATGGCTTGCCGTACGACGGCGACCAAAAGGGCTAGCACGTTCCGCCACTTGGCTTCCCGGATCACGGCGTTCAACCAGAGCGCAGTCCTTCTATCCGCTCTCTCCCGGACGCTCGGCGTCGGTGGTGTGGCCACTGAGTCCGCGACGGCTCCGCCCAAGGCTGTCGGTGTGTGCGCCAAGCAGTCCGGCGGCAGTCTTCGTCTGCTGGAGCCGAAGAACCTCGCCAAGCCGCAGTACGGCGCCCGCAAGAAGGGTGAGACGAAGGTGACCCCGCCCACCACCGTCGCGAAGGGGCATCTTCGTCGTCCAGAGAGGCTAGAGCCGCCACACGTCCTGACCGCCGGGCGTGACGATCATCCGATACGCGGACCGCCCTGGACGGCCCGCCCCCAGCCACTGCATGAACACCGTCACCATCGCATCCCACAGTTGCCGGGCACCGCTCTGCACGACTCGCGTGTCCTCGCCCGGCCGCACCGTGACGATCGCCCAGTCCGGCCGCTCCAGGTGTCGCAGCCGCATCACCCATTCGTTCTCCTCTCGTCCCGCCGTCGTGATGACAAGGTCCGGCGCCGACGCCGCCAACTCCAAGCTGAACCCGTGGTCGAGCGCGGCCCACATCTCACGCGGATCCACCCGGCTGGTGCCTACTTCGGCGGCGTCCGAGTAGGGTGGCCAATCCTGACGGCGCTGTGAGCGGAGCATCATGAACCCGCAACCGCCATGGAAACGGCCGGCCGCGGTGCCGTCGTCGAGCACGTCGAGACGGAGTTGATGCCCCCACTGGCCGGGCATCGGCATCCACGGCATGACGATCGAGCCGCCGGGCCGGGTCTGCTCGACCCACGCGTACGGGATCTCGCGGACGCCGCAGGTGACGTGGATCCGGTCGTAGGGAGCGCTGTCCGGCGCACCGTGGGCACCGTCGCCCACCAGCAGGGTGGGAGCGCCGCCTGCCGCCTTGAGGTTCTCCGTGGCGGCCGCGGCGACGGCCTCGTCGATCTCGATCGTGGTCACATGGTCGTCGCCGAGCCTCCATGCGAGAAGGCCGGCTGTCCAGCCGCTGCCCGCGCCGATCTCCAGTACGCGATGGTGCCAGTCGACGTCGAGCAAGTTCAGCATCTCGGCGACGACGTGCGGAGACGACAGCGACGACGTGGGGTGGGCGCTGGTGTCGGCGATGTCGGCCGTGCCGTCCGCGCGCTGCGTGATGATCGCGGCGTTCGTGTACACCTGCCGCATCCAGGCGCTCTCGTTCTGCGCGAGGTCGATCAGGTGGTCAGGCTGATCCTTCTGTGGCTGTGCCCACGCCCGCGTGGGCACGAAGAGGTGGCGTGGCACCTGCTCGATTGCCCGCAGCCAGATGCGCTGGCGAGGCGCTCCCGGGTCGAGTATTCCGGCGCCTGTCAGGTAGGCGGTCAGGTCGGGTGGCCCGTACGTGCTGCTGGTCATGGCGCTCACCTGGTCGTCGTTCGGCGGTGCGGGGTTGGGATCATCTGTGGGGTCGAGGGTGGGCATCCAGGGATTCGCGTCCCCGAGGACGAGCATGATCAGGTCCATCCGGACGCCTCCTTGATTACGGGTGGCGATGGTGGCCGCGATCCGGGTGCGGCGGCAAGACCTTGGGTGTGGGGCCGCCGCACCGTCTTTGGGTGGCCCCGCGGCTGGAGGGCAACGCGGGGCCACAACCCGGCCAGACGCCATCTCGCAGGCGCCAGGCCGGGTCGTCATGTCGGCTCATGGCCGGACAGTCTGTGATGGTCTGAAAGACGTCCCGTGCATTCGTTCGTCAGGGTCATGGCGGGCTGCGGCTCGACGGCGTTCCAGTACAGGTTGCCGATCGGCACGGCCTTGGCTTGGACGATCCGCACGTGACAGAACCGGCACACGCCTTCCGTGATCCGCTCAGGAGCGGGGGTTCCGGCGAAGGGGAACATCAGCCCGCCGCCGGACCGTCGACGTTCTCGCCCCGCTCTACGCGCCGCACCACACGGCCGTGGGTGTAGGCCGGTTGCCGGGCCTCGCGGTTCAGGCGGACCTCCTGGATCTGACCCCAGGCGTTTCCGGCCATCCCGCTCAGGGCGGTGGTCAACCGGGTCGCGGCGAGTTCGGCTTCGTCGGTGATGCCGCATGCTCCGCGGCCTGAGCGGTCGTGGGCGTGCCAGGAAAACAGGACGTCATCAGATTTCATGATTTGTTCCTGCACCTGGAGCTATGGTCGGCATGGGTCAGGTCCTCGTTTCCTGATCAAGTGCCTGGGTCGGCGGTGTCGTCGCCGTGCCCAATGGCGCCTTGTACCGGCTGGATGTGTGTCACAGGCGACGGCGGCCCGAAGGCGGCCTCGATGAGAGATGTCGCCTGCGGGATGCAGTGGTCGAGCCACGGCGCCGCAGGCGATGCACGCTTGGCCGTGCAGGGAGCGATGCCGAACGTGTCGCGCACGAGGATCGGTGCAGTCGCCGTCATCATGACCCGTGTCCCGTCTGTAACCGTCGGCTGAACAGTCAGATACTGGGACGCTGGCAGAGTGCTAAGTGACCCAGCGTGGGTCACCTCGGTATCAGGTGGCGTGACACCACTCGGCGAAGTTGGTAAGGCTCTCGGCGTCGGCGCGCTTCAGCCTGCGGAGAGTCGCGGCGTCCTCGCGCACCCAGCGGTGGTCCCTGGTGTGCTGTGGCGCGATCTTCCTGGCCACCTTGAGCGACTCGAACGCATCGTCAGGCAGGCCCGACCATAGCTGGGCGCGGGCGAGTTCGATATAGAAGCCAGATCGCCGCTCGGCGGGTAGCTCCGGGGGCGGTGCCCACTCGCGGGCTACCTCCAGGGCGCGGTGCACATGCTCGGTGCCGAGGCTGACCGCGACGGAGACCTCGTGGATGCGTACCGAGTGAGGGCCGAACGCGGTGCCGCTGTAGATCGCCTCGGGCACCTGGTTGCCGAGCCGTCGCGCCTCCGCGAGATGCGCGTTAGCTGCGTCGAGGTTGGCGGCCCGGCCTGCGATGACCGCGGCACGCATGTGGAGGGTGCCGCGCGCGGCAATGGTGGCCCCGCTGCTGGGCGGAGCTGCCGAGTCCAGCGCGGCCTCCAGTGCGCGCAGGCCGTGCTCGTGCGCATGCGCGGCAAAGAATGTCTCTGTCCGGACATAGGCGATGACGCTGTTCAGGAGTTCGTCGTCGGCCTGCGTGGCCGCCCAACGCATCAGGTCGATGAGGCGGGCACTCAGGTCGTGAGCGCCGAACTTGTAGGCGACGGCGTCGGCCGACCGGCATGCGGAGGCGACGAGCCGGGCCACGTCTGGTTGTTCCTGGGACGGTGCGGCCTGCAGGGCGCGGAACAACTCGGTGAGTAGCTCGGGCGCGTGACGGGTGATCTGCACATACTGGGCGGCGAGCCGCCAGGTAACCGCTTCGGCGACGGCGTTGCGGAGCAGTGGCAGCGCTCGGACGGGAGCATCGTCTGGCACGTCGTAGACCGCGATCGCCGCCGACAGGACCGGGATCGCCGCCTTGATGCGAGCGCTCGCTTGCGCGCGGTCGGCCAAGAGCAGGGACGGGTCGATGCCGAGCGCGGCGGCGATCGCCTTCAGGACGCTGTCACCAGCACCCCGACTCCCCTGCTCGATCTTGCGCAGCGTACCGATATGGATGTCGGCGGCGTCGGCCAGTTGCCGCTGAGTCATGCGGGCGACGCTGCGGTGATAGGCGACGCGGCGGCCTGTCCCGCCGTGGGCTGTGGGCATGGGGGATGCTCCGGAGCGAGGCTTCATCTCGGACTGTAGCTGCTCAGTGACAGCTCTGCCCAGCCTTCAGGCGACGATGGCCGCCAGTTCAGCCAGCGAGTTGATCCGCCAGTTCGCGGCGGCGGCCTCCGGTTCGGCCCCCCAGAGATGTCCCCAGGGGCCGCGTCGGATGTGTGCCGCCCGCAGTCCCGCCGCCATGGCAGGGCCGATGTCGTTGGCCGGGTGGTCGCCGACGTACACGATCCGATCCGGCGGGGCGTCGGCGAGCTCGATGAGGCGGGAGAAGAAGGCCGGGTCGGGCTTGGCGACGCCCCACTCGCCGGACGTGGCGATCGCGTCGACTGGGAGGTTGAGAGCGCGCAGCAGTTCGGCGGCGAGAACCGTTTGGTTCCCGGCGATCAGGAGGCGGTGGCCGGCCGCTCGGAGTGCGATCAGCGCCGGGCGGACGTCCGGGTAGAGGTCGGCCTCGTCGATGTGCTCGCCCCGGCCGGCGGCCTCTCGTGCGGCGTACTCGGCGTCGAGGTCGATGCCGGGACGGAGGAGGCGGAGGGCGTCGGCGTTGTCCCGGCCTTGGGCGACGACGGCGCCGACGAGCGCTGAGAGGGTGTGGCGGGGGATGTCGAGCCAGTCGGCCCACGAGGCCCAGTAGCGGTCGTCGCGGAGAAGAGTTTCTCCGATGTCGAGGGCGAAGGTGAGCACGGTCAGAGCCTACGGGCAGGATCGAACGCCGTGGGCCACACGGCCAGGCGTGAGGCCTGGGGTGGGTCGTCTGGCCGTGCGGCGTCCTCGTGTGCGGTAGAGATGTGAACGTAACTCGCGTGCAGCCGGGCGGATCGTGGTGCCGTCCCAGCTCGGCGCCACTTCCCACCCGCGGGTGGAATACCTTTCCCCTGAGTGGAGAGATTTTCCACCCGGCACAGCCATACGGGAGGAAGCTCGCCATGCGACGTCGCGAAGCAGCACGCCGCGACGGCGAGGCTGGGTACACCCGACCCGGATCGGTGGTTCGGGCGGGTGATGGTGCTGACGATTAGGCGGGGTTCGAAGCCAAGCTGAGCCGACGACCCGGGCGGCGCGGTGGTCTGCGGATTTGTCCGGACACCAGGTTGTCAGCGTCGGGGTGCGGCGGCTGCGGCGATTCGTGCCGACCGGCCAGGGTAGGGGAGACAGATGACCAGACTCATGGATCGGGTGCGCGCGTACCTGCGCAGCCCCAAAGGCAGGCAGAACATCGAGAAGGCGAAGCGCATCGCCCGTGACCCCCGCAACCAGCAGAGGGCCCGGCGCTTCCTGGACCGGCTCCGGTCCGGACGGCGCTGATCCGTCTCCCGGATCTCCCCCGGCGTCTCCGCCGAATGGCTGCGGAAATTCCCCCTTGGAAGGGCGTCGCGCAGGAACGTACCTCCTGATCCAACTGGCGGGTGGGAGGCGCGGAGCGTCGGGGTGCTCCCGGCGGGCATGATCTGCACTTTCAGCGGCTGTTCAGTGTGACTCAAGCGCGGGCCGCGAATCTTGGCGCAGAAGCCCGCCACCACCGCGGCGGGTGTGCACCGATTTCTTCTGGAGTGTCATGCACCAACTCATGCGGAAAGCCCGTCCGGCCGTTTTCGGGGCGGCGGCGCTCGCGTTCGCCGGTTCCCTGGCCCTGACGGCTCCCGCGGCCCAGGCCGGCACGTCGGAAGCGGCGGCGGCGAGAGCGGGCTCCACGGCCGCGGCGGCCATCTGCCCGGTGAAGGTCCTCAAAAGCACCCAGCGCTGGTACCTGAAGAATGACGGCACCTTCTCCTTCCACAACTTCTTCAGGACGGGCGCCCTGCTGAACATCTATCAGGGGGAGACCCGCAGGCACGGAAACATCGTGGTCGTGAAGACGACGACCGTGGTGGGCAATGTCCGCTTCTGGGTGAACCAGGCTCACATCACCGGGACCGGCGGAGCCTGCCGCTCGTAACACGGCTCCGGCCGCCCTGCTCTGCTGCCGGGGCGGCCGGTGCGACGGTCCACTTCCCGCCCCCCGGCACGCTGCGGGGCCCGGGGTAGGGACAAGGAGCCGTCGTACGGCCCGGCCCTCTTGGCGCAGTCGAAGGGGCCGGGCCTTTGCTCGGATGGTCGTCAGCAGGTGTCAGCGCCGTTGAAGGAACGGACACCTCGTGGCACCCGGGAGGAGATGGTCTTTCCGGGGTCGACGGTTTCGCACGCGCTGTCGGTCCCACGCGACCAGGCGATCCGCAGCCGTAGTCGGGTGTCGCAGTCGTTGCGGGC
This sequence comes from Nonomuraea sp. NPDC051298, assembly GCF_055586305.1. Taxonomy (NCBI): domain Bacteria; kingdom Bacillati; phylum Actinomycetota; class Actinomycetes; order Streptosporangiales; family Streptosporangiaceae; genus Nonomuraea; species Nonomuraea sp. NPDC051298. The sequence goes on along the minus strand of NZ_JBVJIM010000001.1, from coordinate 771,542 downwards.
GTGTCCGGTCTTGGTGATCCTTCCCGTGGTCTGCCAGACGGCCACGCACATCGGGGCGTTCCCCACGGGTGTCGCGGCCTGCGCGGGCACGGGCGTGAGCGTGCAGCACGTGATGGTGAGGGCGGTCAGGGCCGCTCTGGTGGCTGAACCCATGGTGTGGTGTTCCTTCCGATCGTGGACTCCAGTGGTCGCCGTCCAACAGGTGGCGAGCGACTCGATGAGTGCTTCCTTCTCGCTGGCCTGCATGGATAGGCCCCAGGCGTGCTTAACGTCGCTCCAGCACTTGGCGTACTCGCGGTAGGAGGGGTTCGGCGGTGGCTGCCCCGCGGCCGTCACGTGACGTGGCTCGGCGGGCGGTCTACGCGCAGGTCTTCCGTACGACGTCGCACGGCTTGACCTCGGGGTAGCGCGTGGACGGCCTGTCCAGCAGGGGTTGGGGCCGGTCGCGCAGGTGCAGGTCGAAGAAGGCCCGGACGTAGCTCCGGGTGATCTCGATCGCGCGCTTGCCGGACAGGTCGGGACTGCGGTGGATGCCGAGCTGCTCGACCAGCAGCGCGGTGTCGGTGAAGGAGGCGTGCTCTGCCCCCGCCACCACGAGCCAGCGCTTCCATCCCGTCAGATGTGACCAGTCGCGTTCCCACGTGGTGTCCCTGCCGCCGGGGCTGTGCATGGCCTGCGTGCCCAGGAAGAGGAACGGCCGCGACAGCCCGCTCTCCGGGATCGGGGCGAACGTGGTGCCGTCCAGGTTGATCCCGGCGCGTACGCGGGTGTCCTTCAGCATGGCGGCGATCGCGCTCGCGCCCCCTGCCGAGTGCCCGGCCATCGCGATCCGGGACGGGGCGATCAGCGAGGCGCCCTTCCACCGGGGGTTCTTGCCGGTCAGCGCGTCGAGCACGAAGGAGACGTCGGCCGCCCGGCTCTGGCCCACCTTGTTCCAGAACTCCTGGGTCTTGTCCGCCGCGCACGCGACGCACGTGGTGACCCGGCCGTCGGGGAAGGCCGTGGCCAGGCTCTCGTAGGTGTGCTCGATGCCGGCCACCACGTAGCCCCTGCTCGCCAGTTCCTCGGCCAGCGCGGTGAGGGAGCTGCGGGGCTCGGTGAAGCCGGGGGAGAGCACCACCAGGGGCAGGCCGCGTGCGCGTCCGGCCGGGGCGGCGTCGGTGAAGGCGTTGGTCCGCGTCCTGCTCAACGCGTCGTACGGCACGCCGGTGATCTCCGCACCCTTCAGGATGAGCTCCGACTCCTTCGCCGTCATGTACGGGGCCCGCTTCCCGCCACGGGACTTGGCCGGGTACCACAGGGACACCATGAGTTCCCTGGCCTTGGCGCCGGGGACCCAGGGGTCGGCGCGGGAGGTGTCCTTGAGGTGGAGGGACGTGGTGCCGACCGGCTGGGGTCCGGTCGGTTCCGGGAGGGACGGCGTACCGGTGCGGGCGGACGTCACCTCGGTCGCGACCGTACCGACCGTCATCGAAGCCGATGCCGTCGAATCGGATGCCGTCGAACCGGGTGCGGCGGCGCAGGAGGCGGCGGCCACGACGGCGAGCAGGGCCGCGACGGTGGTGGCGCTCCGGCGGATCCGGCGCGGCGTCGTCACTCTTCCCGCGCCGGATCCACCGCGCCCCGAGTCCTCCGAGGCGGTGCGGTGCGTGCTTTCCCGCTCCATCAACATGTGTCCTTCCTACGTACGGGCCGCCTCGGCGGGGGCTTCCGCGGGCGGCCGGTGGCGGCAACGACGCTAGGGGGCAGCCGGTTTCGTCCGCGTCGGCCGTTCTGCCGAAAGAGGACACTTCCCGGGGAGGAGCCCTCGGCCGGGTCATCCTTGCGATGTACTCCCGGCGGACGTCGGACCCGGTCACCAGGGCTGACGCGGGACATACCGTACGGCCGGGACAATGCACCGATGACGACAGTGCGCGAGCGACGTGGATGGTGGCAGTCCTGGCTGGACGCGCTACGCCCCGCGCGAGAACCCGCCCAGCCGGCCGAGCCGGTCCGGCCAACCCCGGCAACCCGGGCAGCCCGGGCAGCCCGGCTCTCGCGTCGGTCGCTCGTCACCGACCTGCTGCTCGCGCTCGTCCTGACCGTCGTCGCGGTGGCCGCGACGGCGGGCGCCACGGACGGCGCCCATCCCGTCGACGTCCTGCGCCCCTCCCTCCTGGCGCCCTTGCAACTGCGGCCGTCTCCACCGCCACGGAGCACCGACGCCCCGCCCGACCGTCTCGAACGGCCCGTCATCCCCGCCGACGACCGGGAGACTCCGGGCCCGCTTCCGCTCCTGGTGGTCCTGACGGCTCTGCCGCTGGCGGTGCGACGGCTGTACCCGCTGGCCACCTTCTGGGTGGTGCTGGCCGCGGCGTTGGCCGCCCACGACGACGCGACGTGGATCACCGTGCTGGCGTTCGCCATCGCCGCCTACGGCGCTGTCGCCCACAGCCGGCACCGTGCGACGGCCTTCGGCGGGCTCGTCGTCGCCACCGTGCCGGCGGGCGTCGCCTTCCAGGACTCCGTTCCGGCGTTGCCGAGCTGGCTGGGGCCGTTCGTGGTGGTGGTGTGCGCCGGGGTCGCCGCCAGCTTCGTGCGGTCCTGGCGGGCGCAACTGGACGCCGGCCGCCGTCGACTCGCCGAACTGCAGCGCGCACAGGAGGAGGCCCTGCGCGGGGCGGTTCGGGAAGAGCGCTCCCGGATCGCCGCCGAACTGCACGATGTCGTCACCCACAATGTGAACGTGATGGTGATCCAGGCCGGAGCGGCACGCAAGGTGATGGACACGGCCCCGGACCGGTCGAAGCAGGCCATACTCGCGGTCGAGGCCGGCGGCCGGGCCGCCATGGCCGAGTTGCGCCACGTCATGGGCCTGCTCGCCGGGCCGGAGAGCGAGCGGGCGGCCGCCGGCGCCGACGGGCTCGAACCGCAACCCGGGCTCGACCAGCTCGACTCCTTGATCGAACGGGTTCGCGCGGCCGGAGTGCCGGTCACCGTCGCGATCAATCCGCCGCCCGATCCCCTTCCGCCCGGCGTGGACCTGACCGTCTACCGCGTCGTTCAGGAGGCGCTGACCAACACGATCAAGCACGCGTCCGGTGCGGCGGCGTCCGTCACCATCGGCCACCGCGGCGACCGGCTGGAGATCGAGATCACCGACACCGGCGGCAGGCGGACGGCGCGCGCCGGAGACGGCCAGGGCCGGGGCCTCATCGGGCTGCGGGAGCGGCTCGCCCTCTACGGCGGCACCCTGCTGGCGGGGCCGCGGAGCGACGGCGGCTACCGGATCGAGGCGCAAGTTCCGTGGACGACGACGTGAGCGGGCCGCTGCGCGTGGTCATCGCCGACGATCAAGCCCTGGTACGCAGCGGGTTCGGGATGATCCTCGCCGCGGACGGCATCGAGGTGACGGCCGAGGCGGCCAACGGGGCGCAGGCCGTCGCCGCCGTCCGGCGTACGCGGCCCGACGTCGTGCTGATGGACATCAGGATGCCGCAGATGGACGGACTGGAGGCCACCCGGCAGATCATGGCGGAGGGCGCGACCGGGACCCGCGTCCTCATCTTGACCACGTACGACCTCGACCACTACGTCTACGCCGCGCTCACCGCGGGGGCCAGCGGCTTCCTGCTCAAGGACGTCACCCCCGAGCACCTGGTGGCCGCGGTGCGCCTGGTGCGCGCGGGGGACGCCCTGCTCGCCCCGACGATCACGCGCCGCCTGGTCGAACGGTTCGCCCGCCGCGACGAGGCCAGGGCGACCGTGCACCGGGATCTGTCGGACCTGACGCCCCGGGAACTGGAGGTGCTGCGCCTGCTCGCCACCGGGCTCAGCAACGCCGAACTCGCCGACCGGCTGACCCTCAGCCCGACGACGGTGAAGACCCATGTCGCGCGCATCCTGTCCAAGCTCGGCCTCAGGGACCGGGTGCAGGCGGTCGTCCTCGCCTACGAGACCGGCCTGATCGCCCCGGGAAGCACACCTGGGCCCGGAACCGCGACCGCCTGAGCCCGCCGCGGGTCGTCCATACCTTGCGGGTATGTCGGGAGTCCATTCGGGACTTTGCGCTGCATGCCACCGACGCCTGATCCTCGAAGTGCGACAGACAAGGTCACTGGTGTCGCATTCCCATTCATGCCAGTCAGGGGAAAGAGGAGCCGAGATTGCTGAAAGCTCAGCGGTGGTCGAGACGGGCGGCGGGGGCGGCAGCGGTGGCTGTCTGGGCCTGCGTGATGGTGTCGGTGCCCGCACAGGCGAACGCCGACGCCGGGAACCTCGCAGAGACACTCGCCGGTTCGCCCAGCACTGCGGCGGCCTACAGGCTGCACGGCTATTACCTGTCGGACGCGGACTGCGCGGCCGTCGGGAGAAAGGGCGTGGCCACAGGGGCGTGGTACTCGTGGTACTGCCAGCGGCACGGGGCGATCCCACCCCACAAGTACGCCTTGATGGTCCAGTAATGGCCCTGTAACGCACATGGACGGACTTGGGTCACGTAGCCGGCGGTTCTCCGCGCGAGTCGGTGAGGTGGCGCGAGAGCAGCCAGTGACCCAGGTACGTCCGCCGACCGGCCTCGAAAAAATGGTTGGCGGCCGATCGCCGTGCCCGGTTAGGGTCGGATCCGTCCGTTCAGTGGAACCTTTGGGCCGTCATGCCCGTGGAGGAGGGGGATTTATGCCCGGCACCGCGCCAAGTGCGCCTCGCAGTCGTGCCACCGGCGGATCCCGCCCCTGACCAGGACGACCACCACACCGTCCCCAGACGGGCCGGACCGCCTGTCGTCATCAACCACAGCGTGCCCGCGAGGCCGCTTGGCGCTTCCTTGCTGCCCTATGAGCTGTTTTCCGGCAAGGAGTACCAAGGTTGTCCACCAACGGCAAGTCCCCGTCCACCCTGAACACCTTCGCGTGCGTACGCTGCGGCCTGACGGTCACGGTGAACGCACCCGACGGCGTACGCCGCAACCACTGCCCGAGCTGCCTGCACTCGCTGCACGTGCTCGACCGCGTGGAAGGCGGCCCGTCGGAGTGCAGGGCACGGATGATTCCCATCTCGATCGCCGTCCTGCGCACCGGGGAGTGGATGCTCATCCATCGCTGCACCCGGTGCGGCGAGCTGACGTCGAACCCCATCTGCGGCGACGACAACCAGCTCATCCTCATGCGCATGGCCGTCAGGCCGCTGGCGCAGCCGCCGTTCCCGCTCGAGGCGTTCGGCGACCTGTGACATGCCCAGGAGGAACCCAGGCCGCGAACGGCCGCAACGGCGCAAGAAGGCACAGCACGCGGAGCCGGGAGACGCGTTCCGGTGCGTCGGGTGCCGGCTGGACGTGCCGATGTCCGCGCCGGGCACGGCCCATCGCAACCACTGCCCGCACTGCCTGACCAGCCTGCACCTCGACCACCGCGTCCCGGGGGACCGGCGGGCGGGCTGCCGGGGCCGGATGTCGGCGCTGAGCGTCACCGTCCGGCCGGACGGTGAGTGGCTGATCATCCACTGCTGCCAGTCGTGCGGCGGGCTCAGCGCGAACCGCATCGCGGGCGACGACAACGCGCTGGCGCTGCTGCGCATCGCGATGCGTCCGCTGTCGGACTCCCGCCTCCCGGTCAGCGCCCTGCTGGCCCTGTGACCCCCCTCCGTGCCGGGGCCCGGACTCACCGGACTCCGGCACGGAGGGGGCGGCCGTCCCACGTTGGAACACCGCCCGCCGCGTGCGCCGCCGTCCCCGCGTGGCTCAGTCGCCGAACTCCAGGTGCAGGACCCGGGTGAAGTCCGACACCGCCTCCTCGTGCCGGTCGAGCTCCTGGAGGATCTCCCCCCGCACCCGGAAGGCCCAGTTGTAGTCGGGGTCCAGCTCTATCGCGCTGTCCAGGTCCTTCAGCGCCCCCTCGTTGTCGCCCAGCTCGCTCAGCACCGCCCCCCGGCTCCCGAGCGCCCGGTCGTTGGCCGGGTCCAGTTCGAGCGCCCGGTTCAGGTCGGCGAGCGCCTGCTCGTAGCGTTCGGCCATGCGCAGCGCCTCGCCCCTGCGGCTCAGCGCCCGCGCGTAGTCGGGGTCGGCCTCCAGCGCCCTGGTGTAGTCGTCGATGGCCTCCGCGTAGAGCTTCATGCGCTGGTACAGGTCGCCCCTGGCCACCCACGAGTACGCCAGCTCCTCGTCCAGCGAGATGATCTTGGAGTGCTCGGTCAGCGCCTCGTCCAGCCGGTCCAGGTCCACCAGGACGTCCGCCTTGGCCTCCAGGATCCACAACGAGTCGGGGGCGAGGGTGAGCGCGTGCTCGAAGTCGGCCATGGCCTCCTCCAGACGCCCCATCGCGGCATGGGTCTGGCCGCGCGAGCCGAGCGCGTACGCGCTGTCCGGCTCCAGCTTCAGCGCCTCGCCGAAGTCCTCCAGCGCGGCCTCGTGCCGTTCGAGCACCCGATGGCTCTCACCGCGCAGCCGCCAGGCGCGGGCGTGGTCGGGCGCCAGTGCGATCGACTCCGTCAGGTCCGCGATCGCGGCGTCGTGGCGGGACAGCGCGATGTACGATTCGGCCCGGCTGCGCAACACCGAGGCCCGGGACTGTGCGGCCGCCTCGGACAGTTCGGACGGTTCGGACGGTTCGGACAGCCCGGACGGCTCGGACGGCTCGGAATGGTCCTTGATCCCCTCGCTCACGAGGGGTAAATCTATCCGACTAAATCTGGATGATGGCTGCCTTTTCGCGGGTGTATTCCAGCACTGAATCGTGGCCGTACCCGCTGTCCTTCACCCCGCCGAACGGCAGCCCCGGCGGCATCTGGCGGAAGGTGTTCACCCAGACCGTGCCGCTGTGCAGATCCCGTACGAACCGGTGCGCCCGCCCCAGGTCACGGGTCCACAGCCCGGCGGCCAGCCCGTACGGGGAGTCGTTCGCGATCGCCAGCGCCTCCTCCTCCGTCGAGAACGGCAGCGCGACCGCCACCGGCCCGAAGATCTCCTCCTGGCACACACGCAGCGCGTTGTCCTCGCTCGCGTAGAGCGTGGGCGCCACCCAGTAGCCGCCGGGCAGCGCGGGCACCACGTCCGCGCCGGTACGGCCGCCGAAGACCAGCCGCGCGCCCTCCTTCTCGGCCAGCTCCAGGTAGGAGGTCACGCGCTCGTACTGCCCGGCGGACACGATCGGCCCCATCGTCGTGCCCAGGTCCAGCGGGTCGCCCAGGACGAGGTCCGCGCAGGCGCGCTCGATGCGGCCGAGCATCTCGTCCCAGATCGAGCGGTGGAGGAGGATGCGCGAGCCCGCCACGCACACCTGCCCGGCGTTGCCCGTGTAGACGGAGTTCACGGTGACGCCCCTGGTGGCGGCGTCGAGGTCGGCGTCGGGGAAGACGATGTTGGGCGACTTGCCCCCCAGCTCGAACGTCATCGGCTTCAGCGCGTCGGCCGAGGCCCGCGTGATGGCCTGGCCGGTGGCGGTCGAGCCGGTGAGGCTGATCTTGCCGACGCTGCGGTGGCGCACCAGGGCGTCGCCGACCTCCTCGCCCAGGCCGCTGACGATGTTCAGCACGCCGGGCGGCAGCACCTCCGCCAACAGCTCGCCCAGCCGCAGCACCGACGCGGCGGCCTGCTCGGCGGGCTTGACGATCACGGTGTTCCCGGCGGCCAGCGCGTACGCGGCCTTGGCCGAGAAGGTCGAGATGGGGGAGTTCCACGGGATGATGCAGACCGCCACCCCGTACGGCTCGCGCCGCGTCAGCCCGAGCGTGTCCGGCCCGAGCACGACGGTGTCGCCCTTGACCGCGTCCAGGCACTGCCCGGCGGCCAGTTGCCACAGGTACGCCATGCCCGGCAGGTCCCGCCTGAGCGTGTCGCGCAGGATCCGGCCGTTGTCGCGCGTCTCCAGCCTGGCCAGTTCGTCGGTGTGGCGGACGAACAGCTCCGACACCTCGCGCAGGAAGTGGGCCCTGGCCGCGGCGGGCAGCGCCGACCAGGCGGGGAACGCGCGGCGGGCCGCCTCGACCGCCGCCTCGGCCTCGGCCGCGCCGGAGGCCGGGATGCGGGCCCACGCCTCGCCGGTGGCGGGGTTGACCGTGTCCATGGTGCGCGCGGCGGGGACCAGCTCGCCGCCGATGAGGTTGCGATAGTCAGACACGAAACCAAGCATATGCTTGCTCAACTCGACCGGCCAGTGCCCGGCGATCATCGCAAACGCCGGGAACCCACAAGCTCGCCGTGCCGGCCCTTGCCAAGCGCGCGTTGGCGGCGAGTCGGCAGGTCGGCCTCCAGTTCGTCCAAGCGCGGTGCCATCTTGGGGTTGATCGACAGCATCGGGCAGCGGATGCAGGCTCGTCTGAACGGCCGTTCCGTCGCAAAGCCGCTGATCTGCCACTGTGCATGCCGCCTCAGTACACTGACTTCGCATGGCCGAGATCGAGATCACCGCAGACCTGGTCCGCGAACTGCTGCAGGAGCAACATCCAGACCTGGCAGGGCTGACCATTCGCGAGGTGGAGGGCGGCTGGGGCAACCAAATGTGGCGCCTTGGGGACGAGTTGGTGGTGCGCATGCAGCGCATGGCCCCAACCCCGGAGCTCCAGCTCAAGGAGCGGCGGTGGCTGCCCGTGCTGGCCCCGCGTCTGCCGCTCCCGGTGCCGACCCCGGTGCGGTTCGGCGAACCGTCCGAGCGCTTTCCCAAGCACTGGACCGTGATGACGTGGGTTCCCGGCGAGCCGGGGGACCACGGCACGATCAGCCGCGGCACCCATGCGGCCGACACGCTGGCGGGCTTCCTCCAGGCGCTCCATGTGGAGGCGCCCGCCGAGGCCCCGGCCAGTTCGGACCGCGGCGCCCACCCCAAGGGCTGCACGGGCGGCTTCGAGCAGTTCTTGCAGGCCATTGACCCCGACGCCGTCGGCGACGTCCGCGCCGTCCGGGCCGTCTGGGCCGATGCCGTCGCGGCCCCCGAGTGGGAGGGCCCGCCGGTGTGGGTGCATGGCGACCTCCATCCCGCGAATGTCGTCGTCTCGGACGGAACGCTCTCGGGCGTGATCGATTTCGATGCCTTGTTCGCCGGCGACCCCGCGTGGGACCTCGGCGCCGCGTGGGTGCTGCTCCCCGCGGGCGTCGCCGCACGGTTCTTCGACGCCTACGCGCACGCGGACGAGGCAACGATCCGGCGCGCCCGCGGGCTGGCCGCCATGAAGAGCCTCTTCCTGATGCTCATGGGGCAGAACGGAGATCGGGGCCTTCCCGGCGGTAAGCCGAACTGGGGACCCGCAGGCCGGGCGGCACTTGATCGTGTTCTGAAGGGCGTTTGACGCACGCTGCTTCGAACTTGTTCTCGATGGTCTTGGCTCGCCTAAGATCGGAAGTATGCAGCTCGCCCTCGGCGTCCACGTCGCCGTCACCGACCGCCACGGAGGCGTCAGCGCGCCGCCCTACGGTTCGCGCAATCTCGGTGGCGTGGTCGGCGACGATCCGGCGGCCGTGCGGGCCAACCGCGAGGGGCTGGTGACCGAGTTGGGTGTGCGGGCCGTGGTGTTCATGCGCCAGGTCCACGGTGCCGACGTCGCCTACGTGAGCGAGCCGTTCGGCGACGACCCGCCGCCGCTCGACGGCGTGTTCACCACCGAGCCCCGCCTGGCGCTGGCCTCGCTCGGGGCCGACTGTCCCGCTGTGCTGGTGGCCGACCCGGTGGCCCGGATGGCGGGCGCGGCCCACTCCGGCCGTCCCGGCACCGAGGCGGGCATCGCCACGGCCCTGGTGGCGGCCATGGCCGCCAAGGGGGCCGAGCCGGGCAGGATGGTCGCGCTGATCGGGCCCGGCGCGTGCGGCCGCTGCTACGAGGTGCCCGCCGACCTGCGCGAACGGGTGGCCTCGAAGGTGCCGGCGACCTGGTCCACGACGTCGTGGCAGACGCCCGCGCTCGACCTGCGGGCCGGTATCGAGGCCCAGCTCAGGGCGGCTGGGGTGGCCGACGTACGCCATGACGCGCGCTGCACCATCGAGTCGGCGGCGCTCTACTCCCACCGCCGTGAGCAGCCCGGCGGCCGGTTCGCCGGGCTCATCTGGCTGGATTGACGACCGGCCCCGGCTAGTTCTTCCTGGGACCGTTGAAGATCGCGTTCACGACGATGATCCCGATCCAGATCGGGACCAGCGCGCTCGGGTCCCCGTCGCCGAGCAGCACGAGCAGCAGGGTGGAGACGGTGCCGAGCGCCACCGACACGATCGCCAGGGCGAGCCGCTGCGCGTCGGCCGGGCCCTGACGGGCCGCCTGGCGCGCCTTCGGGGCGACCTCGGCCAGCCGCTCGTCCACCCGCCGATCGATCTCCTTGCCCATCTTGTCGAGGAACGACTCCACAACCGCGTCTTCGAATTCGGGCCCGAGGTCGCGGCGCGCGGACACGGCGGCTCGAAACTCATCCCCTGTGGTCACATATCGAGATATAACGGGTCGCCGGGCTATCGGGCAAGGATGTCGTCGAGGTTGTAATTCACCGGACGATCCAACTGCTCATATGTGCACGATTCGGGCGTACGGTCGGGCCGCCACCGCCGGAACTGTGCCGTGTGCCGGAACCGGTCGCCCTCCATCTGGTCGTAGGCCACCTCGATCACCAGCTCCGGCCTGAGCGGGATGAACGACAGGTCCTTCTTGGCGTTCCACCGCGAGATCGCGCCCGGCACCCGCTGCCCGCCCGTCGCCGGCCCGGCGGCCGGCTGGCCCAGGTTGGCCGTCGCCTGCGCGGCCCAGTGCCCCCAGGGGTGCTCGCTCAGCTCGGCGAGGTACGGCCTGACCTCCTCCACCAGCTCGGCCCTGCGCTTCATCGGGAACGAGGCCGCCACGCCCACGTGGTGCAGCCGGCCGTCGTCGCCGTAGAGGCCGAGCAGCAGCGAGCCCACGATCGGCCCCGACTTGTGCTCACGGTAGCCGCAGATCACCACGTCGGCCGTGCGCTCGTGCTTGACCTTGAACATCGTGCGCTTGTCGGGCAGGTAAGGCTGGTCGCCCGGCTTGACGATGATGCCGTCGAGCCCGGCCCCCTCGAACGTCTCGAACCACTCGGCGGCCTGCGCGTCGCTGGTGGTGACCGGGGTCAGCCGGATCGAGCCGCCCTTCTCGGGGAAGAGCCCCTCCAGCCGGGCCCGCCGCTCGGCGAAGGGCGTCTCCATCAGCGACTCGTCACCCAGCGCCAGCAGGTCGAACGCGACGAACTGGGCAGGCGTGCGCTCCGCCAGCATCGTCACCCGCGACTTGGCCGGGTGGATGCGCTGCTGCAACGCCTCGAAGTCGAGCTGCGAGCCCATGGGCAGCACGATCTCGCCGTCGACCACCGCCTTGTCGGGCAGCTCGGCCCTGACCGCCTCGACCAGCTCGGGGAAGTAGCGGGTGAACGGCCGCTCGTTGCGGCTGCCGAGGTAGACCTCGTCGCCGTCGCGGAAGACGATGCAGCGGAAGCCGTCCCACTTGGGCTCGTAGAACAGCGTGCCGTCCTGCTTCGGCATGGCCTTGACCGGCTTGGCCAGCATCGGCGCGACCGGTGGGCGTACCGGCAGGCCGGGCACCGGCTCAGGCGCCGGATCGGCGGCCGGATCGGTGGTCGGCTCAGTGGTCGGCTCGGTCATGGCTCTGCTCCCTCGTGTACTTGCAGAAGAGGACCCCCTCCTCTTCCAGCACCTGGCGGAGAGCCAGCGCGACCTGCGCGGGCTCGCCGTTCTGGATGCGCGCCGCGCCGCCGCCGACCAGCAGCGGGCTGACCGACAGGCACAGCTCGTCGACCAGGCCGCAGGCCGAGAGCTGGGCGTTGACCCGGGGCCCGCCCTCGCACAGGACCCTGGTCAGGCCCCGGTCGTGCAACTCGGCCACGGCCCGGCGCAGGTCGACGCCCTCGTCGCCGGCCACGATCAGGTCGGCGCGCTTGGCCGTCTCCTTGCGCCGCTCGTGCGGCGCGGCCTCACAGGTGATCACGATCGTCCTGCTGGGCGCGTCGAACAGGTCGCTGTCGAGGTCGAGCGCCAGGCTACGGGTGATCACGGCGATGGGCGGCACCTCCGGCCGGCCCTCGCGCAGCTCGGCCCAGGCGTCGCGCGGCGGCACCGGCCCGTAGCCTTCCTTGCGTACGGTCGCCGCGCCCGCCACGACGACGTCGGCCAGGCCGCGCAGGGTCTGGAAGATCCGCCGGTCGCCCTTGCTCGACAGCGGACCCGAGCGCCCCTTGAGCCAGGCCGCGCCGTCGACGCTCGCGACCATGTTGAGCCGCAGCCACGGCCGCCCCTCGGGGTAGGCGTACGCCTGCGCGATGTCCGGGTTGTCTTGAATGTCGGGATAGATGCGCCGCACCCCTCTACCTTGGCACACGCCTCCGACATCCAGCCGCATGGGGTTTTCGGCGGATGACAATTTGCGTATCGGCGGACTTGTCACCGTTTCTTTGCTAAACGTGACGATAGGGATGGATTGAGAGGGGCGTGCCGTGAGCCTGGCCACCGCCGTCGCGTGGACGATCGCCGCACTCGCCGGGGTGTACCTATTGTCGTTCTGGCTGGCGGGAGGGGGCCTGCGCCACGCCAAGGTCACCCGCTTCCCGGCGGCCCTGGTCTTCTCCCATCCGGCGCTGGCGGTCACGTCGCTGGCGTGCTGGGTGGCGAGCCTGCTCACGGGCAGCCGGGCCCTGGCCTGGCTCGCCTTCGCTGGGCTCGCGGCGGCGGCGCTGCTGGGGTTCGCGATGTCCACCCGCTGGCTCGGCGCGGGCCGCCACGCGACCACGGGCCGCGCGGTCCCGGTGCTGGTGGTCGCGCTGCACGGCCTGGCCGGGGTGACGGCCTTCACCCTGGTCCTGCTCACCGCCAGCGCCGTCCGCGGCTTCTGACGAGCGTCGGCCGGAGATCGAGGTCAGATCGAGGTCAGCTCAAGGTCAGCTCGAGGGTGGGGACTTGGCCTTGCGCGGACGGCGAAGGAGCTGGAGCGAGCGGGCCGTCACCGCGACCAGGCCGCCCGCCGGCCACCGCTCGTCGATGAAGACGTCCTCGACGGTGTCGCTCGTCGTGTCCAGCACCGGGATCCAGTCGCTCCCGAACTCCTCGCCCGGCAGCGTGAACGGCATGTTCTCGTGGTGCGCGTTGATCAGCAGCAGGAACGAGTCGTCCACGATCCGCTCCCCGCGCGGCCCCGGCTCGGTGATCGCCTCGCCGTTCAGGTACACCATGAGCGACTTCGCGTAGCTGATGTGCCAGTCGCCCGCCGTCATCTCGTGCCCGCCGGGCGTGAGCCACACCAGGTCGCGGGCGCCGTTGTCGGGATGGCGTCCGTGGAAGAAGCGACGGCGCTGGAAGACCGGGTGCTCGCTGCGCAGCTTCGACAGCGCGCGGACGAACTCCAGCAGGCCCGACTCGGCCTGCACCAGCGACCAGTCGACCCAGGCCAGCTCGTTGTCCTGGCAGTAGGCGTTGTTGTTGCCCCGCTGCGTGCGCCCGATCTCGTCGCCGTGCGACAGCATGGGCACGCCCTGCGACAGGAACAGCGTGGCCAGGAAGTTGCGGCGCTGGCGGCGGCGGAGCGTGACGATGGACGGGTCCTCGACGGGCCCCTCCGCGCCGCAGTTCCAGGACCGGTTGTCGTTGGTGCCGTCGCGGTTGTCCTCGCCGTTGGCCTCGTTGTGCTTGTGGTCGTACGAGACCAGGTCGTTGAGCGTGAAGCCGTCGTGGCAGGTGACGAAGTTGATCGAGGCGACAGGGCGGCGGCCGGAGGATTCGTACAGGTCGGCGGAGCCGGTCAGGCGGGAGGCGAACTCGGGCAGCGCCGAGTGGGTGCCCCGCCAGAAGTCGCGGACGATGTCGCGATATTTCCCGTTCCACTCCGTCCACAGGGGCGGGAAGTTCCCGACCTGATATCCGCCCGGCCCGACGTCCCACGGCTCCGCGATGAGCTTGACCTGCGAGATCACCGGGTCCTGCTGGATCAGGTCGAAGAACGCGCTCAGCCGGTCGACGTCGTGCAACTCCCTGGCCAGCGCCGAGGCCAGGTCGAACCGGAACCCGTCGACGTGCATCTCCAGCACCCAGTAGCGCAGCGAGTCCATGATGAGCTGCAGGGCGTGCGGCGAGCGTACGTTGAGCGAGTTTCCGCACCCGGTGTAGTCGAGGTAGTAGCGCCGGTCGCCGTCGTGCAGCCGGTAGTAGGCGGCGTTGTCGATGCCCCTGAACCCGAGCGTGGGCCCCATGTGGTCGCCCTCGGCGGTGTGGTTGTAGACCACGTCGAGGATGACCTCGATGCCCGCCTCGTGCAGCGCCCGCACCATGGCCTTGAACTCCAGCACCTGCTGCCCCCGCGTCCCCGCGCTGGAGTAGCGGCCGTGGGGCGCCAGGTAGGCCATCGTGTTGTAGCCCCAGTAGTTGGTCAGCCCGCGCGCCACCAGGAAGTGCTCGGGGATGTAGTGGTGCACCGGCATCAGCTCGACCGCCGTCACGCCGAGCGACAGCAGGTGCTCGATGATCGCCGGATGCCCCACCGCCGCGTACGTGCCCCGCAGATCGGGCGGCACGTCGGGGTGCCGCATGGTGAGCCCGCGCACGTGCGCCTCGTAGATCACGGTCTGGTGGTACGGGATGCGCGGCGGCCGGTCGTTGCCCCACTCGAAGAACGGGTTGACCACCACGTTCTTCGGCATGTAAGGCGCGCTGTCCTCGGTGTTGCGCCTGGTGGGATCGGTGAAGTAGTAGGGGAACAGCGCCTGGTTCCAGGTCAGCTCGCCGTCGATGGCCTTGGCGTAGGGGTCGAGCAGCAGCTTGGCCGGGTTGGACCGGTGACCGTGCGACGGCTCGTAAGGGCCGTGCACGCGATAGCCGTAACGCTGCCCCGGCTGGATGCCCGGCAGATAGCCATGCCAGACGAACCCGTCGACCTCGGGCAGCTCGACGCGCTCCTCGGAGCCGTCATCGTGGAAAAGGCACAGCTCGACCCGCTCGGCGACCTCGGAGAACACCGAAAAGCTGGTGCCCACGCCATCCCAGGTGCCGCCGAGTGGATAGGGCTCGCCCGGCCAGACCTCGCGCATGTGACCCGATTGTCGCACGCGGAGACACTTCTGGTCGCGCAACGGTCCGATCGCGCTCCGTCGTACGCGACGACTCCGGCGGAGTGCGGGCGACGCTCCCCGGCCACGCGGGCCACGCTCGCCGACCACATCGTGGCCCGAATGAGTCCCGGCGGGCGGTCATCCGGCTCTACATTTGCCGCGAATAATGACATGCTCGGGTCGCGGCGCCCCTGCCGCCTTGGTCCGGAAAACACGGGAGCGTGGTGCCAGTGGAGGCACCGTACGACGACCGCCTGTTACACCAGCGGGTGGTCGGCGGCGACGAGTCCGCGCTGGGCGAGATCTACGATCGGCTCTCCTCGCTGATCTTCGGTCTCTCCCTGAGGGTCACCAGGGACCGGGTGATCGCCGAGGACATCACGCAGGAGGTGTTCCTGGTCTTCTGGGAACGGCCGCTCGCCTACGACCCCGACCGGGGCACGCTGCGCGCCTGGCTGGCCACGATCGCGCACCGCCGCGCGGTCGACCACGTACGGGCCGAGGAGCGCAGGCGGGTGTCCGCCCTAGGACCCAGGCTGTTCGAGCGCGAACCCGCGAGACTGGAGGACGACGTCCTCGCCGCCGACGAGGCCGACCGGGTGCGTCAGGCGGTGACGTCCCTGCCCGAGGGGCTGCGGCAGGCGATCGAGCTGGCCTACTTCGGCGGGCGTACCTACCGGCAGGTCGGCGAGGAGCTGGGCGTGCCCGAGGGAACGGCCAAGTCGCGCATCCGGCTGGCGCTGCGACGCCTGGCGGACGCGCTGGCGGAGGAGGAAGTGTGATGGACGCCGTCGAGCGTCTCTACCTGGACGCGATGATGGAGGACCCGGCGGCGCCGGCCCACTCGTTGCGGCCCCAGCTCCTGGCCGGGGCCCGTGCCAGGCGCCGGCCCGCGGCCCACACCGCCGCCTGGGCGCAGCCGTACGCCGCCAGGGTGGCCGCCATGGACGCGCTGCTGACCTCCGCGGTCGACGACGACTGGTCGCGGGTGATCGTCGAGGGCTGGACGCTTCAGGAGCTGGTCGCGCACCTGGCCGCCAAGGACGGTCTCCTGGCCGCCTCCGTGGGCGCTCCCGTACTGGGTCCGCCGATTACGGCGGCCGACTCGCTGGGCCGTACGAGCGAGGTGCAGGCGTACGAGCGGGCCCGCAGCCCCGAGCAGACGCGGCGCGACTGGCGCGCCCAGGCCGACGCCCTCTGCCGCCACCTGGCCGACCTGCCCGCCACCACCCCGGCCACGCTGGACGGCATGGAGGTGTCGGTCAGCGACCACCTCCTGGCCAGAGGGCTGGAGACGTGGATCCACACGGCGGACGCGGCCAGGACGGCCCGGCTCCGCCTGCCCGACCCGATCGCCGAGCACATCCACCCCACGGCCGACCTGTGCGCCCGCCTGCTGCCCTGGACGATGCTCCTGTCCGGCCTGGACGGCGCCGGCCGCACGCTGCGCCTCACGCTGACGGGCGCGGGCGGCGGCGAGTGGCGGATCGCCCTGGGCGTGCGGGACGCGGCGCCCGGCGAGCCCGACGCCCACATCACGGCGGACGTGGTGGGGTTCTGCTTCCTGCTCGGCGGCAGGGGAGACCCGGCCGGCTTCCCCGCCGACCTGGCCGGAGACCTCTCGCTGGCCAGGGACGTCCTGACCGCGGCCCCCGCCTTCTCCGGCCCCTGAGCGGCTGAGCCCTGGGTCGCGTGAGCACGGGCGGGACGCCACGGGCTTGCCCTGGCGGGGCGTTCCCGGCGAAAGAGGGTCTCGTCGTCTAGGCTCTAGGGTCCGCACATGACGAGAGGGGGGTCCTCGTGGCGGACGACGTGACGGGTCTGGCCGGACTGTTCTACGAGTTCGGCCTGCTCAAGCGCTACAAGCGCACGGGGTGGCTGGTGGCGGGCGTACGCGATCCGGAGAGCATCGCGGAGCACTCGTTCCGCGCGGCCGTGATCGCCGCCGTGATCGCCAGGCTCGAGGGCGGTGATCCGGAGCGGGCCGCGTTCATGAGCCTGTTCCACGACACGCAGGAGACGCGCATCACCGATATCCCGTACATCGGTAAGCGTTATCTCCAACCGGCCTCCAACGAGGCCGTCACCGCCGACCAGGTACGCGGCCTGCCCGCCGAGGTGGCGGACATGCTGGGCGACGCCGTGGCCGAGTACGAGGAGAAGGCCAGCGTGGAGGCCGTCTGCGCGCGCGACGCCGACAAGCTGGAATGCCTCCTGCAGGCCGTCGAGTACCGCGAGCAGGGGCACCAGAACGTGCAGGGCTGGATCGACAGCTCGCTCGCCGCGATCACCACCACGACGGGCAAACGCCTGGCCGAGGAGGCCCTGAGCACGGGGACCCTCGACTGGGTGACCCGCGTGCTCAACGGCGACTGATCTGCCCGGCCCGGTCGGGAGCGGGCTGGGGGTGGCTGACGAGGTCTCGGCCGGGAGGAGGGGAGCGCCCGGCCAGGTCAGGAGGCGGCGGGGCGGCTGACCAGCTCTCTGGCGTAGTCGTCGTCGCTCTCCGCCAGCACCCGCTCGGCGCCCTGGGCGGCCCGCTCGTCGCCGCGGTCGGCCAGCCCGCGCGTGGCCTCGGCCACCGTACGCAGGTCGGTGTCGGACAGCCGGGCCGCCAGCGCCTCCCTGATCACCGGCGTGTCGGCGCTCAGCCCGGCCAGCCCGGCGGTGGCCCAGTCGCGGACCTCGGAGTCGTCGTCCCCGGTCATCGCGATCAGCAGCGCCAGCCCCTCCTCGTGCTCGGGCGGCAGCACGTCGGCCAGCGCGATCGGGTCGGTCATCGTGCGCTTGTGGCCGGGCCGCCCGACGATGTCCAGCACGTACGGCAGCGCCCGCGGGTCGCCCTGGTGCCCGAGCGCCGAAAGCACCGAGCGCAGCACCTGCGGGTTGCCCTCCGTGGTGACCATCTTCTGCAACAGCGGCAGGGTCCGGTCGAGGTACGGCTTCTCGCCGTCGGAGAACCCGAACTGGGCGATCGCGTCCACGCCGAACTCCCGCTCCCTGGCGTCCTCGCTCACGCACAGCGCGGCCAGCGCCTCGAACGTCTCCTCGTCGGCCCGCTTGCCCAGCGCGTCGGCCACGATCCACCAGGTCTCGGCGTCCTCGTCGATGTCGCGGTGCGCCAGGGCCCGCGCCACCAGCCGTTCGACCGGGGTGTGGCCGCCGGACGCCTCCTCCAGCAGGGTCGCGATGGCGGCGTGGCCGCGCTGGGCCTGCACTTGCTCGCCCTCGGAGCCATCGGCCGCGCGCCCGGCCACCGTGACCAGCTCGGTGCCGTCCTTGGCGTACTGGCGGGCCACGACGTACTCCCAGCCGTCCTTCTCGATCTGGTCGAGCAGCGCGCTCTCCAGGTGCACGCCCACCCAGTCGACGGCGATCTCCAGCGGCGTGTCACCGTCGCCGTCGTACTTCTCGTGGTCGGCGCCCGCCTCCAGCAGCGTCCGCACCACGCCCAGGGCGCCGCGCCTGGCGGCCAGCGTGAGCGGGGTGTCGCCGTCGTCGTTGGTCGCGTCGACCTCGGCGCCTGCCTCGATCAGCACCTTGGCGACGGCGGCCTGGCCGTTGGCGGCGGCCCACAGCAGCGCCGTCCAGCCGCCGTCCTCCCGGCCGTTGACGTCGGCACCGCCCGCCAGCAGCGCGCCCGCCACCTCCGTACGGTCCCAGGCGGCGGCCGCGCACAGCGGCAGGCCCGCCTCCTCGCCCTCGCTGGGGGTGTTGGGGTCGGCGCCACTGGCCAGCAGCTTGCCCACGGTCTCGGTCTCGCCGTTCAACGCCGCGCGGTAGAGCTGTTCCTCATGCATGACAGGGACCCTAGCCTGGTCCGGCCGCGCCCCGGACCACGCCAGGGCCCCGTGTCATGGCGTGGTACGCGCCCCACCCCCGAAGTGGTTCAGACTCCTCCGGGAACGTGCATGTTTCGATGGATGGCCCGATTCCTTCCCAAGGAGGAGCTGTAATCCGGCCAAGACGCGATATGTTGCGAGTATGACTGAACCGGGGGAGATCCGCGCGTCGGACGCCGAGCGCGAGGCCGTCGTCGAGCAGCTCCGGGTCGCCTCGGTCGAGGGCCGGCTCACCCTCGTCGAGCTGACCGACCGCACCGAGGCCGCCTACACCGCGACCACCCATGCCGAGCTGGCCCTGCTCACCCAGGATCTGCCCGCGGGCGCCGTGTCCGCCCCGGTGTCCGCCCCCGGGCCCGCCCCCGCCCCGCGTCCCGAGGGCAGGAAGCGGCGGTGGTTCGTCGGCGTCATGGGCGACTCCAAACGGCGCGGCACCTGGCGGATCGAGCAGGAGCTGGGCGCGGTCGCGGTGATGGGCGACGTCCTGCTCGACCTGCGCGAGGCCGAGGTGCGTACGAACCAGGTGGACATCCTGGCCGTCTCCGTCATGGGCGACGTGAAGATCATCGTGCCCGACGGGGTGTACGTCGACCTCGACGGCATGGCGATCATGGGCGACAAGAAGGTCGACGTCCAGCAGGCGCCCCCCGGCATGAACGTTCCCGTGGTGCGGGTGCAGGCGTACGCGGTGATGGGCGACGTCAAGGTGATCGGCGACGCGCAGGCCCAGCCGCTGCAGCGCGGGTTCGCGGCCTGGCGCGAGCACTGGCGGCGGATGCACGGCGACGACTGGCGGCAGCTCGGCCGCCAGCTTCGCGCGGAGGGCCGTGAGCTGCGCAGACAGCTCAACGACGACCGCCGCGGCCTCCACGGCGGCCACTGACCCCGGCAAGCCGCCCACGGCCAGCTCAGCCCCCGGGACGCCCCGCTCAGCCCTCAGGACGCCCGCTCAGGCCCCCGGGACGCCCGCTCAGGCTCGTGGGTCACCCCGCGAGCGACACAGGCTCCGGCTGCCGCAGCGCCGCCGTGTACCGCTCCAGCAGCACCTCCACCAGCTCGGGAGCCGCCCCGAGCACGTCGGCCACGACCTCGGCGCCCGCCTCCAGCGTCTCGCGCCGCACCTTGTCGGCGAAGTATCCAGGAGCCAGCAGGTACGGCGCCACCACCACCCGCGGCGCCCCGGCCCTCAGCAGCTCCGCCACCGCGGCGGCCGGGGTGGGACCGGCGGCGGAGGCGTACGCGGGCGTCACGGTCCACCAGCCCGACCGCCGCCACGCCCGCGCCGTCTCCGCGACCACCCCGTTGGCCCGCGCGTCGCTCGAACCCGCCGACACCAGCACCACGGCCGTGTCCGGATCGCCCGCCGGCACACCCGCCTCGCCCAGCCGCCGTTCCAGCGCCGGCAGCAGCAGGGGGTGCGGGCCCAGCGTGTGGCCGTAGCTCACCCGCAGCCGGGGGTCGCGCGCGCGGGCCTCGTTGAGCGCCGCCGGCAGGTCCACCCGGCTGTGGTACGCCTCGGTGAGCAGCAGCGGCAGCACCACGGCCGCCCGCAGCCCGCCCAGGGCCTGCCCCAGCGTCGGGGCGCAGTGATCCAGGTACGCCACCCGCACGTCCAGCGGCACCTGGTCGAGCAACGCGGCCACGGTGGCGGCGGCGCGAGGGTCTCGCGACCCGTGCGCCACCGCCACCAGTGGCACGCGGCCGGGGGCCGCCCCGCCTGCCAACGGGACGGGTCCCCCGCTGGGGATCACAGGTGAATGCCGCATTCGACCTTCCCCAGGCCCGCCCAGCGTCCGCTGCGCGGATCCTCTCCCTCCGCGACCTGCCGCGTGCACGGCCCGCAGCCGATCGAGGGGTAGTTGTCGTAGTGCAACGGGTTGATCAGCACCCCGTTGTCGGCGATGTAGTTGTCGACGTCGTCCTGTGTCCAGGAGGCGATCGGGTTGACCTTCACCATCTGCCGCTTGGCGTCCCACTCCACGACCTTGGTGCCGGTGCGGCTGGGCGACTCGTCGCGGCGGATGCCGGAGATCCACGCCAGGTACGGCTCGAGCGCCCGGTTGAGCGGCTCCACCTTGCGCAGGTAGCAGCACAGGTCGGGGTTGCGGCCGAACAGGCGCGGGCCGAGGTCGCGGTCTTGCTCCTCGACCGTGCGGGACGGCTTGATGTCGATCACGTTGACGTCATAGACCTGCCGCACGGCGTCACGGGTGCCGATCGTCTCGGCGAAATGGTAACCGGTGTCGATGAACAGCACGTCGACGCCGGGCTTGACCCTGCTCACCAGGTCGATGAGCAGGGCGTCGCTCATCGAGGAGGTCAGGCACAGCCGGTCGCCGAACGTCGCCGCCGCCCAGCGGATGATCTCGCGGGCGGGGGCGTCGTCCAGGAACCTGGCGGCGGACTCGACGATGTCCTGCAGGTCGAGCGCGCCGCGCTGCTCCCGCAACCCGACCTCGAGGTCGACGAGCGTCATATCTTCACTCCGATTCCCAGGAATTTCAGCTTGAAGGCACGAGCGCAGGCGCGGCAGTACCAGCCGCCTCCCGCCGCGGACCCCGGGACGTTCGGCTCGCCCTCGTAGGGCTCGAGGTCTTCGTCACCGCAGTAGGGGCAGTGAAAGGGAACCGCTCGTGTGGTCATTTCAGATCGGCCTCGTCTGCTCGCTGGACCCAGTCGGCGAACGACTCGCCCTCTTTCTTCTGGCTGTCGTAGTTGGACACGACCCGCGCCACGTAGTCGGGCAGCGCCTTGGCCGTGGTCTTGAGCCCGCGTACTTTGCGGCCGAACCCCGCGTTGACCCCCAGGGAACCGCCCAGGTGGATCTGGAAGCCCTCGACCTGGTCGCCGTTCTCGTCCACGACGAGCTGGCCCTTCAGCCCGATGTCGGCGACCTGGATGCGGGCGCAGGAGTTGGGGCACCCGTTGACGTTGATGGTCAGCGGCTCCTCGAAGGCGGGCAGCCGCCGCTCCAGCTCGTCGATCAGGTCCATCGCGGTGGCCTTGGTCTCGACGATGGCGAGCTTGCAGTACTCGATGCCGGTGCAGGCCATCGTCTGGCGGCGGAACGTGGACGGCTTGACCTGCAGGTCGACGGCCTCCAGCGCGGCCACGATCGAGTCGACCCGGTCGGGCGCGACGTCGAGGACGACCATCTTCTGCTCGACCGTCGTGCGGACCCGGTCGGAGCCGTGCCGCTCGGCAATGTCGGCGATCGCGTGCAGCTTGTCGCCGTCGAGCCGGCCCACCTTGGGTGCGAAGCCGACGTAGAAGTTGCCGTCCTTCTGCGGGAACACGCCGACGTGGTCGCGGCGGCTGCCGCGCGGCAGCTCTGGCGCGGGCCCGTCGGGCAGTTGCTCCTTGAGGTATTCCGTCTCCAGGACCTCACGAAACCGCTCCGGGCCCCAGTCGTTGACCAGGAACTTGATCCGCGCCCGGTGCCGCAGCCGCCGGTAGCCGTAGTCGCGGAAGACGCCGACCACGCCCTCGTAGACGTCGGCCGCCTGCTCCGGCCGGACGAACACGCCCAGCCGCTTGCCCAGCATCGGGTTGGTGGACAGGCCGCCGCCCACCCACAGGTCGTAACCCGTCTCGCCGTGCTCGTTGACCACGCCGACGAAGGCCACGTCGTTGATCTCGTGCACCGTGCAGTGCGCCGGGCAGCCGCTCAGCGCCGACTTGAACTTGCGCGGCAGGTTCGAGAACGCCGGGTTGCCCACGACCCGCTCGTTGATCTCCCAGATCTGCTCGGTGGCGTCGAGCACCTCGTCGGAGTCGATCCCGGCCAGCGGGCAGCCCAGGATCACCCGCGGGGTGTCGCCGCACGCCTCGGTGGTGGACAGGCCCACCGCCTCCAGACGCTCCCAGATGTCGGGCACCGACTCGATCTCGATCCAGTGGAGCTGGATGTTCTGCCGGTCGGTCAGGTCGGCCGTGCCGCGGCCGTATTCGTTGGAGATGTCGGCGATCGTACGGAGCTGGGCCAGGTCGAGCTGGCCGCCGTCGATGCGCACGCGCAGCATGAAGTAGCGGTCGTCGAGCTCCTCCGGCTCGAGGATCGCGGTCTTGCCACCGTCGATGCCCGGCTTGCGCTGGGTGTAGAGGCCGTACCAGCGCATGCGGCCACGCAGGTCGGCCGGGTCGATCGAGTCGAAGCCCCGCTTGGAGTAGACGTCGATGATGCGCTGGCGGACGTTGAGGCCGTCGTCGTTCTTCTTGTTCTCTTCGTTCTTGTTGAGCGGCTCACGGTAACCGAGAGCCCACTGGCCTTCGCCGCGCGGGCGTTTGTGGTGCCGGCTGGCAGGAGTGCGGCTGGCAGGGGTGCTCATTGCGCGTCCTTCGGATCATGGGCGCGCGCAGCGTCCTCCTGCCTCGTCATCGAGTGCAGGGCTGGATGGTGGAGTGCGACGCGCTCAGCGGAAAAGATGTGGATTAGCGGGCGTCGCAACAGAGGGCACTGCGGACACGCTGAAGGTCGACGTGGCGTCGACCGACGAGCATGGGGTCCGCTGGCATGCTTCGAGATTACTCCGGCTGTCCGGGATGTCCAAGACGGGGTCCAGAGTGTGGGATAGTGTCAGCCGCCCGATCCCGCCCACGGGGCCTCCTGCGGGCCGCCTGAGGGCCCTCTGGCGGCCTTCTGGCGGGTTTCTTACCGTCCAGGCTTCTCGGGCGTCCGGGCTCAGCCCTGGCGCGGCCAGTCGAGGTCCGACTCCTCGGGCCGCGGGTCCTCCTGGTGCTGGCAGTAGCACTGAACAAATACCCATAACATCCGTTGCATGTCCAAAACGGACATTCAGGCATGAAGGGTATTGCCGGTGCATGCGCTGCTCGCCATCCGTCTGTCGGTCATGACCGACGAGACCACCAGCCCAGAGCGTCAGCTCGCTTGGACCTCAGGAGAAGCCGGGCGGCGCGGTTGGTCCGAACAGTTCAGCCCGGCCACCGAGCAACCTGCCACCGAGACGGCTGTCACGGAGAACGCCGTGCGGGCGTTCCTGACCACCCCGGCCGGAACTGAGATGCTTCAGGAGATCCTCATGTCCATGATGGCCAAGCAGGCTGCAGCCAGCGCTCCCCAGGAAGGTGCGGCGGCCAAGGCTCCTCGCAGGAGCCGGGCCAAGGCCACGCCTGAGGTGCTGTTCCAGGCCCCTGAGGTAGCGGCGTAGCCGTTGGGCAACACGGCCCCCGGCTTCACGGTCGGGGGCCAATCTCATCTGTACGTCAACCTCGTACGTGAATTCGGTGACGTACGCGAGGACCGGCCTGCGCCGCTCTAGCGGACCATCGGGCACGGATGGTCCACATGACGGTTCGGGCAACAGATCACGCCCACGGCGATGAAACGCCCGCCGTGCAGCCATTCACCCCACTGGACATCCACACCACCGGGCAGCACATCAGCGGCCCCCGCCAGGCGATGCAGCAGGGGGATCACATCACTGTCCGGGCGATGCAGGGCATACGTGTTTCCCATCCACTCACCGGCCTTGGCCGCGTCGTCGAACGTCTCAGCGATCCTCGACCGTGGCTTGGCCAGCCAGTCTCCCGTCCGTAGCGGCGGCAGTGGAGAGGTGGCGAAGTCAGGTGAGCCGGGACGGCGCTCGGCCTCGCGCTTGAGGTCCTGCCCGATCCCGAGCCACGTGTAGCCGTGCCAGTGCATGACTCCCCATACAGTCGAAGGAGGCGGCCCCTGCCTGATTCAGGCGGGCAGGGGCCGCCGATGGCGTACTAGATGGTGCTCATCCCAGCGGCGCGAAGCTCGGCACCGGTGAACCGGAGTGTCCCGGCGTCCGGGTTCTTCGAGTCCCGCAGGGCGAACACGTCGCCCATGCCGGGAATCGGCGCGATCTCCACGCAGGTGTCCATCTCCTCCTCCTGCTGGTTGCCGCCGCACAGGCGGCGGAACTCCAGGGCTCCGAGATCCTTCGCGTACAGATCCATCTGCCTGCCCTCCTTCACCCGGGCCGGGCGGCCCGAGGTGGTGACACGGCTGGTGACGGGGTTCGCAGCCACCAGTCGCGCGTCTGTGTACCGGGAGCCCTGGCCGGGATTGGACGTGGTGTGAGCCAGGCGACCAGGGCTCCCGCCCCAGCGGGGAAGATCGCTGGGGGTACTGCACCCCGGCTGAGAGCGGCACAACGTACTTGGCCGGGAGGGTTTAGGGAGCGCAGCTAAATTGACCTTCGTAGGGCGTTTGCACGTCCTTCAACCACTCGGCGCGGATGATCTCTGCTAACGCCTTCGCGTCTTCCGTCTCCCTGAACTCCCGGGACGGGTAGGCCACGCCATCGCGGGCGGGCAGCCGGGGATCGAGACGCCAACGACCGCCCTGGTCGTGGATGGAGAACGCCTTGATGCACCCGAGCATGCCGTACTGGGTCCGCTTGTCACGGACGACCCAGACGAGTTCGGGAACGTGGACGGCTGCGCGGCGGGCCGTCTTGCTGGAGCCCACTAGCTCACCCCGCGTTCTGCGCGACCAGCACGCCCACACGTTGCGGCTGGTCGGGTGAGACGACCTCCACCCTGCTGGCCTGGGGCTCGCCGTCCGCCCCGACACTCGGCAACTCCACCATGTAGCTACCGGAACGCGGCCCGATGGACACCGTCGCCACCCTCCATCCGGCGTCAGCGAAGATGGTGAGCTGCGGCGGATGCCACAGCGTCTCGGCGCTGCCGTAGGGCTTGACCTCGCACCGGTCGGCACGACGCCTGATCAGTTCCGCGTGGATACCGCGCGCCCTCAGGTGCGTGATGACGCGGTTAAGGGCAGCGTTCTGCCCTGTGGCCGCTTCTTCGGTGATCGGCTGACAGAGCAGATCAGCGTCCGATCCTCTTGTGTGTGTGCCCGCCATGCATCGACCGTAGGCAGCCTGATCAGGGACCTTCTACAGGGAGTCACGTTCTCGCATAAAGCCGCTCGCTACCTCTGCCAAGAATGCCCGTACACGGTCGCCGTGCCAGGCATGGCCAGCGAAGAAATCGAATAGCTCTGCGTAATATCCGGTGTCCTTGGGATCACGAAGGACGATGTCGCCGGTGAAGGTCTCCACCGTAACCAGACGATCGTCGTACAAGGTGAAGCCGTTCAACGGACCGTCCGTGACGTGCGCGGCGAGGGGCAGGATGCTGAGGGTGACGGTTGGCAGGCGAGACAGGCTTGCCAACCGGTCTGTCTGGAGGGCCATGACGGAAGCCGGACAGAGTTTCCAACGCAGCGCCGACTCGGTGAGCAAAAAATGGAAACGCTTGGAGGGGTCATGCAAGACCGCCTGACGCTCCAGCTTGATCGCCATGGCGCGTGAAACATCGCCGCTCATGGGCATGACGGGTGTGCTCATGGCAGCCCGCATGTATTCAGGAGTCTGAAGGAGCCCCGTAATCATCGACGGCAGGAAGAACCGCATACGAGAGGCCCCGGCCTCCAGCGAACGGATCTCGCCCTGGAGATGATGCAGTCCTCTGCGAACCGAGGCGCGAATATCACGGAACTCCGTATTGGCGACCCTGGCCAGATGAAGAAGCTGGTCGGCCGTCTTCCGGTCCACATCAAGGGCCTGGAGAATGCGCTCGACATCGGCCAGGCTCGGCAGGACTTTGCCGTTCTCGATCCGAGAGACCTTGGACTGGCTCATGTTGACCCGGCGGGCCAGACGTTCTCCGGAAAGGCCGGTAGCGGTGCGCAGAGTTCGCAGTGCGTCCGCAAGGTCTTGCCTGTGCTGTCCGGCCTGACTCGGATCTACCTTCACGCTTGGTAGTAGTCCACGAAAGGCGTAGAAGTCTCAAGGGCCAGGCACTTCCACTCGACGTACCGCGTGATGTCGGCGGCGTCGAGCAGTTCCCTGCCTATCTGCGTGCCGTCGTCGCGGTAGTGCATGAGGACGACATGAGTGTCGTCGAACAGGAAGAAGTCCTGTGCTGGTAGACCGGGGTCGGGCATGGTTGCCAGATCCAGGATGCGAATGTCCTCCCCGACCTGAACGTTGAACACATACCCCCATTCGGCCTCGTAGCGAATGTACGAAGACAGGGGAGAGGTGACAACGTGGACCCGTTGCACGCTCTTGCCCGACTGCACGGCCTGAGCCACGGTGTCCAACCAGGGGTACCAGAGATCGGCCGGGGGCTTCTCGCCTTCCAGGAACCGCCGGAACTCGTCTTCCTCGTCCGGCATGGTGTAGAGATCTCTGGTTTCCAGACGGAACACGGACCGGCGGAAGTCGCGGAACATGCGCGACCAGTCGTTGCCCTCAAGCCAAGTCGGCATGTGCGGCCTTGAGAAGCACGGTGAGGGGGATTTCGACCATGGTCTCCCCATCGGGTAGGGCCAGGCCGTGATCGGTGACCGTGTAGCCCTGTACGGCGATTGTGCCTCGATCCGTTGCGTAGATCTTGGGACAGTCCCCGCTCTTGCAGTCGTCGTCAGCGATCAGTCTGAGCCGCATGAGCCCCGCCCTTCCTAGTCACGTTCGTGACTGGGACGCTAGGTGAGCCCCTGGCTCCGGATCAAGCCTCATGCGCGTTCACGCATAGGCTCAGGGCGGTGGCCGCGCCCATGGCGCCTCGGTCCTGGCTAGCCCTGGCGGAGCCAGTTCACGACCGGCTCAGACTCGTGCTCCTCCCGATCGTCGGGCGCGCTATCCTCGTGGCGGGTTTTCGTCTGGTGCTGGCAGTCGCACCAGGAGCCGCCACGGCAGTCCTCGTGCCGCTTGTCCTTGCAGCTCTCACAGATCACATTTCGCATTATTCTCCCGGAACGTTGCTCTGGTTAGGCTGGCGCGCGTGGACCTCATGGCGGAATTACTCGGTGACCTGCGCGCGGAGACGGAGTCCTTCGCGGCGCTGCTCCAGCCACTCGGCGACGGCGACTGGGAGCGGCCCACGCCCGCGGTGGGATGGGCGATCCGCGACCAGGTGAGCCATCTGGCCTGGTTCGACGACGCCGCCGTGCTGGCGGCCACCGACCCGGCCGCCTACCACGCCTCGGTGGCGGGCATGCGCTCGGTCGACGAGATCGCGGTCCGGTCGCGCGGGATGCCGCCCGGCGAGCTGCGCGCCTGGTTCCTGGCGTCGCGGGCCAGGAGCCTGGAGGTGTTCGCCACGCTGGGCGCCCGCGACCGGCTGCCGTGGTTCGGACCGGACATGTCGGCCGCCTCGTTCGTCACCGCGCGGCTCATGGAGACGTGGGCGCACGGCCAGGACGTGGCCGACGCGCTCGGCGTCACCAGGGAGCCGACGGCCCGGCTGCGGCACGTGGCCATGCTGGGGTTCAGGGCCCGCCCGTACAGCTTCGCCGCGCGGGGGCTGCCCGTGCCGACCGACCCCGTACGCGTGGAGCTGGCCGTGCCGGGCGGCGGCACCTGGACGGCGGGGCCGCCGGAGGCGTCCGGCGTCGTACGCGGGAGCCTGCTCGACTTCTGCCTCGTCGTCACCCAGCGCATCCACCTGTCGGACACCGGCCTGGAGCTGACCGGCGAGCCCGCGCGGGCCTGGATGGAGATCGCGCAGGCGTTCGCCGGGCCTCCTGGGCAGGGGCGAAGCCCCAAGTCAGGGGAATATCAGGGGCATACCGGATGACGCGTACGGCATGATCCGTGACATCCTGTGAGCATGCGCACAATCCTGAACGTCATCTGGCTGGTGTTCGCGGGAGTCTGGCTGGCCATCGGGTATGCCCTGGCCGGGATCATCTGCTGCATCCTCATCGTCACGATCCCGTTCGGCATCGCCTCGTTCAGGATCGCCGCCTACGCGCTGTGGCCCTTCGGCCGCACCGTCGTACGTGACCCGGACGCCGGTGTGTTCTCCCTGCTGGGCAACGTCATCTGGTGCGTCGTCGCCGGCATCTGGCTCGCCATCGGCCACGTCATCACCTCGATCCCCCTGTTCATCTCCATCATCGGCATCCCCATGGGCGTGGCCAACCTCAAGCTCATCCCCGTCTCCCTCCTCCCGCTGGGCGCACGCATCGTGGACAACGACTGAGCACAGGTGATGGGACGTAAGCTGTCCCGGAGACTCACTGCGAAATACCGTTGGGTGCCATGACGTCCACCGAAGCGCCTCCCCGAGCCAAGCGCGGGCTCGTCTCCAACGCCCGCGCCAGGCTGACCTGGGTGCTCGACACCAAGTCGTGGGCGACCGTGCGCGCGGCCACGAACGCCGGCGTCACCTACCGCGTCACCGGCCTGGCCGGTGAGGCCGCGTTCTTCGCGCTGCTGTCGCTGCCCCCGTTCGTGCTGGGCCTGATCGGCGTGCTGGGCAAGCTCGGCACCTGGCTCGGGCCCGGCGTGGTCACCCAGGTGAAGACGTGGGTGATCGAGCAGGCGGGGCTGCTGTTCACCGACGACGCCGTCAACAAGGTGATCAACCCGCTCATCACCGACGTGCTCAGCGACGACGCGGGCAAGGTGTCGATCATCTCGCTGGGCTTCCTGCTGTCGCTCTGGTCCGGCTCCCGGGCCCTGTACGTCTTCGTCGACCTCATCTCGGTCGCCTACGGGCTGGGGGAGGAGCGCGGCATCATCCGCACCCGGCTGATGTCGTTCGGCCTCTACGTCATCGGCCTGCTCGTCGGGATCATCGTCATGCCGATCCTCGTCGTCGGTCCCACGCTGATCAGAGACGCGCTCCCCGCCGACTACGGCGTCCTGATCGACGTGCTCTACTGGCCGATCGTCATCGTCGGCTCGGTGCTGTTCCTGACCGTGCTCTACCACGTCAGCGTCCCCGTGCGCACGAAGTGGTACCGCGAGCTGCCCGGGGCCATCCTGGCGCTGTTCCTGTGGATCGTGTGCGCGGCGGTGCTGCGCGCGGTGCTGGCCGCGTGGTTCTCGCCCGTCTCGGTGTACGGCTCGCTGGCCGCCCCCATCGCGCTGCTGCTCTGGCTCTACATCACGGCGCTGGCCGTGCTCATCGGGGCCATACTCAACGCCGAGGTGGATCGGCTCTGGCCCGGCGTGAGCCGTACGTCGCAGGGCTGACCTCAGGCCCGATAGGGTGCTAGGCGAGACGCGACTGGCGCATTGGGTGGGATCGACCACCAGGGAGCGGAGGGAGCGGAGGCCGTGCGCCTGGGTCTTCGCAGATCGTCAATGATGACAGGAGAGTCATGGGTTCTCTCGCCAGCGTCGACCCGCAGATCGCCGAGCTCATCAAGGCGGAGGAGCGTCGTCAGGCTGACACCGTCAAGCTGATCGCGTCCGAAAACTACGTGTCCAAGGCCGTGCTCGAGGCCACCGGCACCGTGCTGACCAACAAATACTCCGAGGGCTACGCGGGCAAGCGCTACTACGAGGGCCAGCAGGTCATCGACCAGATCGAGACCCTGGCGATCGAGCGCGCCAAGTCGCTGTTCGGCGTCAACCACGCCAACGTCCAGCCCTACTCCGGCTCGCCCGCCAACCTCGCCGTCTACATGGCCTTCCTGCAGCCCGGCGACACCGTGATGGGCATGGGCCTGCCGTTCGGCGGCCACCTGACCCACGGCTGGTCGGTCTCGGCCACCGGCAAGTGGTTCACCCCGGTCCGCTACGGCGTACGCAAGGACACCGGGCGCATCGACCTCGACGAGGTCCGCGCGCTCGCGCTGGAGCACCGGCCCAAGCTGATCTTCTGCGGCGGCACCGCGATCCCGCGCACGATCGACTTCGAGGGCTTCGCGTCGATCGCCCGCGAGGTCGGCGCCGTGCTGGCGGCCGACATCGCCCACATCGCGGGCCTGGTCGCCGGCGGCGCCCACCCGTCCCCGGTCGGTCACGCCGACGTGATCTCCACGACCACCCACAAGACCCTGCGCGGCCCGCGCGGCGCCATGCTCATGGCCACGGCCGACGAGCACGCCACGGCGCTCAACAAGGCGGTCTTCCCCGGCCTGCAGGGCGGCCCCCACAACCACACCACCGCCGCCATCGCCGTCGCGCTGCACGAGGCCGCCCAGCCGGCCTTCCGCGACTACGCCCACCAGATCGTGCGCAACGCCAAGGCCCTGGCCGACGAGCTGGGCTCGCGCGGCTTCGACCTCGTCTCCGGCGGCACCGACAACCACCTGATCCTGCTCGACCTCACGCCCAAGGGCATCGGCGGCAAGCCGGCCGCGCAGGCGCTCGACCGCGCCGGGCTGGAGACCAACTACAACACGGTGCCCTTCGACACCCGCAAGCCCTTCGACCCCTCGGGCATCCGCATCGGCACGCCGTCGGTCACCTCGCGCGGCATGGGCGAGGCGGAGATGCGGCAGATCGGCGCCTGGATGGACGAGGTCGTCACGGCCCTGGCCAAGGGCGACGCCGAAGACGTCATCACCCGGGTCCACCACGAGGTCAGCGAGCTGACGGCCCAGTTCCCCACCCCTGGCCTGTAACGACCCGGGGCCGCGAAGTGCCCTCCCACCAGCGGTGAGGGCCTTCGCCGAGCCGGTCAGAGCGTGATGGTGAGCAGCGTCCTGCCCTCGGAGGTGACCACCTCGAAGTGGTCGACGTCCGTGAGCTTCGTGGCGCTGCCGCCGTGCATGTAGAGCGGGTCGGGCGAGCCCGGCACTCCGTACCCGGCTGGAGGTACGGACCACCCGGTCATCACCCGCCGCTCGCCCGACCTGGCGACCGAGACCAGCTCGCATTCCAGCGGTCCCTTCACCCCGGCCAGCCTGAGCGCCGCGTGCGTGCCCCATCCCTTGGACTCCACGACCAGCCCGCCGGTCACGCCGTCGACCCCCTTGCCCTCGATGGGGCGGCCCTCGGCGTAGAACTGCTCGGCAGGGCCAGGATGGGCGCCCGTGTGGCCGCCGTGCCCCTGCGCGACCTGGGGTTGCTCGCCGGTGGCGAGCTGGGTGCCGATCGCCAGGCCGCCCGCCACCAGGGTGACCGCCGCCGCCACCCCGATCACGAACGTCCCCCGCCGCGTCCGCCGGTCGGCCACCCGCTTGCGCCGCAGCAGGTCGACGACGTCGTCCTCGCCGTCGTCGGAACGGTCGCCGAAGGGGTCTCCGAAGCGGTCGTCGGTACGGTCGCCGAAGTGGCCGTCGGTACGGTCGTCGGAGCGGCCGTCGTAGGGGAGAGCCAGGTTCGCGACGGAGCTGATCTCGTGCAGCACGTCGGCCACCCCTGCCAGCTCCGTCAGCTCGCGCCGGCAGGAGGCGCAGCCGAGGAGGTGGGTGTCGAAGGCCAGCCGGTCGTCCTCGTCCAGCAGTCCGAGCGCGTACGCGCCCACGTCCGTGTGCTCGACTCTCGACGTCATACCCTCACCCCCCGCTCCTCCAGCGCGATACGCAGCGCGCGTACGGCGTAGTAGACCCGGGACTTCACGGTGCCCACCGGGATGCCCAGCGCCTCGGCGGCGTCGTTGACTGACCGATCGCGCAGGATCGTCTCGTTGAGGATCTCGCGGTGCGCCGGTGACAGCGCCTTCAACGCCTCGGACACGACCACCTGGTGCAGCAGTCCCTCCATCTCGTCAGGGACGGGCAGACTTTTCAGAGGCCCGTCGCCCGACTCCCGGGGACGGACGTCCCTGCGCCGCCGCTCATCGATCACGATACGTCTGGCGACCGTGGCGAGCCAGGGCATCAACGACACCGCGTCCGGGTCGAGCCGCTCCGCGCTGCGCCACGCCCGGATCATGGTCTCCTGCACCACGTCTTCCGCCCACTGCCGATCGCCCGCGGTCAGCCGGATCACGAAGGCCAGCAGCGGCCCGTGGTATTCCCGGTAGAGCGCGGACACGACCACCTCGTCGTCCGGGCGTACGCGCCGGATCCGGTGACGTAAGCGCGGCTTGCCCATCGGGGCGGCTCCCTCGGCCGAGGGCGGGGGATACGCGCTGGTTCGCATCATTCCCCTTTCTCAGTCCGTCGGCAGGTGGTACGGCCGGCCGCCCCGGCACGGTTCAACGGATCGCGGAAGATAATCCGTTTGCGTCAGCGGGGACGGGGTGAGCTAAAGTCGCCTCGGAAACCGATCGAGGAGGTGAGGGCTATGCGGGTCACCGTCTTCAGCGTGCCTTCAGTCCACCTCCGGGCGCTCGTCTGAGCGACCCCGTTTCACCTTCTTCTCGATCAAAGGTCTCACTACGTTGTCTTACGATCTTTCGCTGCTCGGCTGGAACGACCTGCGCGCCGCCGACCTGCCCACCGACACCGTCCCCGCCCGCGTCTCGCGCGTCGACCGCGGCGCCGCCGAGGTGATCGCGGCCGACGGCCAGCACCATGCCAAATACGGCGCCCGCGTACGCCGGGCCTCCGCCACCGACCCCGTCGCGCTGCCGTGCGTCGGCGACTGGGCCGCGCTCAGATGGCTGCCCGAGGGCCGCTACGAGCTGGACGAGGTGCTGCCGAGGAGCACCGCGTTCGTCCGGGGCGGCGTGAGCCGCGACTCGGTCGGCGGCCTGTCGGGCGACGGCCAGGGCCAGGTGCTCGCGGCCAACGTCGACGTCGTCTTCGTGGCCGAGCCGTCGATGCACGCGGCGGACTTCGCCGATCTCGGCCGCATCGAGCGCCTCGTCGCCCTGGCCTGGGAGTCCGGCGGCACGCCCGTGGTGCTCGTCACCAAGTCCGACCTGTTCGAGAACGGCCTCGACGACCTGCTCGCCGACGTCCGCACGGCCGCGCCCGGCGTGGCCGTGCACGCGGTCTCCTCGCTGCTCGGCGACGGGGTGGAGCTGGCCGCCGGCTACCTCGGCGGCTCGCGTACCGCCGTCATCCTGGGCCCGTCGGGGGCGGGCAAGTCCACCCTGGTCAACGCGCTGGCAGGGGGCGAGGCCATGGAGACCCAGCAGGTACGCGCGGGTGACGGCCGTGGCAGGCACACCACCGTGCACCGCGAGCTGATCCTGCTGCCCGGGGGCGGGCTGGTCATCGACACGCCGGGCATCCGGCGGATCGGCCTCTACGACATCGGGGAGGGCGTCGACCGCGTCTTCGCCGACATCGAGGAGCTGGCCGAGCGGTGCCGGTTCGG
Organism: Nonomuraea sp. NPDC051298; assembly: GCF_055586305.1. Classification (NCBI taxonomy): domain Bacteria; kingdom Bacillati; phylum Actinomycetota; class Actinomycetes; order Streptosporangiales; family Streptosporangiaceae; genus Nonomuraea; species Nonomuraea sp. NPDC051298. The sequence goes on along the minus strand of NZ_JBVJIM010000001.1, from coordinate 737,728 downwards.
CGACTGCGGGCACACCAGCGAGCCGGGATGCGCGGTGCTGACGGCGCTGGAGAGCGGGGAGCTGCCCGAACGGCGCCTGGAGAGCTGGCGCAAGCTCCAGCGCGAGGCGGCCTGGATGGCCTCCAGGACGGACGCCCGGCTGCGTAAAGAGCAGCAGAACAAATGGAAGGTCATCACCAAGGAAATGCGCCGCTCCGGCCGCAGCCGCCCCTGACCCACGCCTGCCCCTTATCGGCCCCTTACCAGCCCCTGACTGGAGCGAGCGCTGGGGCAGATGGGGCGGATGTGCGAGCTTCGGGCCGGGATCGCCCCGCCCCGGCCCGGACCGCGCGGGCGCGGAGGGGCGCGGACGCGTGGGTGTGGGAGGCGAGGAGCGGGTGTCAGCGGGTAGGCAGAGGCTATGGAGCTCTTCGCGGACCGGGCCGAGGCGGGGGAGCTGCTCGCCAGGCGGCTGAGGGACACGCACGACCCCGTGATCCTCGCCCTGCCCCGTGGCGGCGTGGCGGTGGCCGTACCCATCGCGCGCCGCCTCGGCGCCGTGCTCGACGTGCTGGTGACCAGGAAGATCGGCTACCCCCTGGCCCCCGAGCTGGGGGTCGGCGCGATCGCGGAGGGCGGCGAGCCGGTGTTCGACCTGGGGCTGCTGGAGCGCCTGGGCATGACGCCCGAGTCCGTCGCCGACGTGGTGGAGCACGAGCGGCGCGAGCTGGCCCGCAGGGTGCGCGCCTATCGCGGCGACCGGCCCCTGCCGCCGCTCGAAGGGCGGGAGGTGATCGTGGTGGACGACGGCCTGGCCACCGGCGGCACCGCGCGGGCGGCGCTCAGGGCGGTGGCGCGGGTCCCCGCGGCGAAGCCCGCCAAGGTGACGCTGGCCGTGCCCGTGGGCACGCGGGCCACCGTCGAGTCGCTGCGGGAGGAGGCCGACGAGGTGGTGGTGCTGAGCACGCCACCCGACTTCAGGGCGGTCGGCCAGTGGTACGAGCACTTCGACCAGCTCACCGACGCCGACGTCCTCCGCCTGCTGGGCCGCGACTGATCGGGGAGCGTACCGGGGGCTGTGGCCGGTCAGCCCGTGATGACGGCCCAGACGAGCTTGCGGGCGCCCCCCGGCGAGAGCCATCCCCACGCCGAGCAGAGGGCGTCCACCAGTCGTAACCCCCGCCCGTACTCGGAGAACACGTCGGGTGTGGCCGCCACCGGCACGGTGCGGCTGTGGTCGGCCACCACGCACGCCAGCTCCGGCCCGTGGCAGAGCAGGCGCAACTGCGCGGCCCCGCCCCCGTGCCGCATCGCGTTGGTGACCAGCTCCGAGACGACCAACTGGGCGTCGAACGCCAGCTCAGGCGCCCCCCAGGCGCTGAGCGTCTGATCGACGAACCGCCGGGCCGTCGCGACGCACGCGGGCTCCAGCGCCGTACGTTGCTGAAACGGGAAAACGGCGTCACACTCACTGGGATGGCCCTCCACCAGGATGGTGGAGAGCCATCCTGGTGGCCGGGCACCGATGGCGGCCTGCGGCCGTGCGTCGAAAGTCGTCATCCTGGCCCCCGAAGCGCGGTCTGGTGATCCAATGCCCATCTTTACGGGGAGTGCTGACCGATGCAAGACTTTTCGTAGTTTACGGATGCGAAGAGCAAATGCACGTGCAGACGATCTAGGGGAGCGGACGGCGTGAGCGCTCAGAGCACTGAAGGGAAACTTCTCAGCCATTCGCAGGGAAGCCCGACGGTGCTGCGGATCCTGTTGGGGACCCAATTGCGCAGGCTCCGTACGGAGAAGGGCATCTCGCGCGAAGACGCGGGATATTCGATTCGCGCGTCCCACGCCAAGATCAGCCGGCTGGAGCTCGGGCAGGTCAGCTTCAAGCAGCGCGACGTGGCCGACCTGCTGACCCTGTACGGCGTCACCGACCCCGCCGAGCGCGAGGCCCTGCTCGACCTGGCCAAGCAGGCCAACGCCCCCGGCTGGTGGCACAAGTACGGAGACCTGCTGCCCGCCTGGTTCGAGGTCTACATCGGGCTGGAGGGCGCGGCCTCCGGCATCCGTACCTATGAGAACCAGTTCGTCCCCGGCCTGCTCCAGACCCCCGCCTACGCCAGGGCGGTGATCGAGCTGGCCCACGAGAAGGCTCCCAGAGCCGAGCTGGACCGCCGCGTGACGCTGCGCACCACCCGGCAGGAGCGGCTGCGGAGCGGCCTGAAGCTCTGGGCCGTGATCGACGAGGCCGTCGTGCGCCGCATGCTGGGCGGCCCCGACACCATGCGCGAGCAGATCACCCATCTCCTCGACATCACCGAGGAGCACAACGTCACCGTGCAGATCATCCCGTTCGACCGCGGCGGGCACGCGGCGGCCGGGGGCCCGTTCAGCATTCTGCGTTTCCCCGAGCGCGAGTTGCCCGACGTCGTCTACATGGAGCAGCTCACCAGCGCCCTCTACCTGGACAAACCCGCCGACTCCGACCACTACATGGAGGTCATGGACCGGCTGAGCATCCAGGCGGACGAGCCTGAGGCGACCAGACGCTTCCTGGAACGCCTACTTTCCGGATAAGCCGCCGATATCACCTGTGATCCACTCCATAGCGGGATTTTTGGTCATCCGGTATATGGAGCACTTCTAGCTGCCGTATTGTCTGCTCGCAAACGCGGATGCACGTGCATCCGCGAGAGCGCGAGGAGCTGCCCCCATGCACGAGTTCCGGAACGGAACGCCCGCCGGCCGCCTTCCCGTCGTCTGGCGTAAGAGCAAGAGGAGCAACCCCAACGGCAACTGCGTCGAGGTCGCGGACCTGCCCACGGGGGACATCGCCATGCGTAACTCACGCTTCCCCGAAGGGCCCGCGCTGGTCTACACCCGGGCCGAGATCGCCGCGTTCGTCCTCGGGGCCAAGGACGGGGAGTTCGACGATCTCATCGTCTGACCCCCGCCCGGCCGACCCTATTACGGTCGGCTTGGGGACGGTTTTCGGACACGGTTCTCGCGACGGAGATCGCCCCGAGGTCCGGAGACTCGGCAAGGAGAGCGGCCCCGGTGGTGGCGCGGGTGGGCCGCGCCACCATGGGCGGCGTTACCGGTAGACGCGGGGGTCGGCCTGCAGGCCGCGCGTCAGCCGTACGGTGATGAACTCGTTGTTGTCCGGCTTGCCGGGCGTGCGGCCGTTGGAGAAGGGGAAGTTGTTGTCGTCGAGGACGCCGAGCGTGCGGTCGTTCAGGATGACCACGTCCTCGATCGTCTGGAACGGGAACCTGAACGTGCCCGGCGCGCCGCCGAGCCCACGCGGGTCGGCGAGGTCGAGCAGGTCGGCGACCAGGGTCTTGTCCAGCGCGCCGTCGTGGTCCTTGTCGCGCGTGTCGGCCAGGTAGATGCGCTTGACCTTGGCGGCGTCGCCCTGCAGGTTGTCCCGCTCGATGATCAGGAAGCGGTTCGCGTCCACCGCGATCGCGTCGCCGATGGCGTGCGAGGGGTCGTCCAGCCGGTACGTCCAGCGGTGGTTCGTGTAGGACCGCTTGCGCAGGTCGAACTCGTACATGCGCAGCGTGCCCGCGGGGTCGCCGGTCACCGTGCCCTCGAGCAGCGGGTAGAGGCGGCGGCCGTCCACGGACCTGGCCATGCCCTCGAAGCCCTTGCTGCTGCCGAGGTTGGGCTGGCCGCCGTTCAGGTCGGGGTTCTCCGGGGCCTTGACGCCGGGCAGCGCGATCGGGGCCTCCATCAGGCGGCCCTTGTGGTCGAAGTGCAGCAGGAACGGGCCGAACTCGTCGCCGATCCAGTACGTGCCGTCCACCGTGCGCACGATCGACTCGACGTCGAAGTCGGCGCCGGTCAGCGTACGGTCCTGGCGGGTCAGCGGGAACGGCACCAGCCCGCGCGGGTCGGTGAGGTTGAAGCCGCCGACCACCTTGACGGACTTGGCCGAGAAGTCCGGCTTGACGCGGTGGACGCGGAGCAGGAAGTCCGAGCTGTTGGCCTTGTTGCCGTAGCCGTTGTCGGACAGGACGTCGAACGTGCCGTCGTCGCGGCGCACGATGCCGCTGAAGCCCTGCACGGGCTGGCCGGAGAAGGGCGGCGTGACGCCGTTGACCGGGGCGGTGCCGAGGAGCGACCCTGAGGGCTCGCTGCCGGGGACGAAGGTCAGCGCGGGCAGTGAGGCGAACCCGGTGAGCGTGGCCTGGCCGAAGCCGCTCCGGTCGGGGGTCGCGGCGGCGGGGGCGGCGGCCAGACCGAGGGCCAGCGCGCCCGCGCACATGAGGGTGGCGATGCGTTTCATGGCGGGCACCCTAGGGCGGCCACATGACGCCATCCCGAACGGACGGCAACGGACAATTACGGCAGAGTGTCTGACGGGTCCGGATGGGCGGGAGAGTGGCTCTGTGTCGGGTTCGTCGGGTTGTACGAGTCCTCCGGGCGCATACGGAGTCCGGGCACGCGCGAGGTTCGGGCGTATGCGGAGAAAGTGTGCGTCGGCGAATTTGTCGGGCCGGTCCGCTAATGTGCCACCCGTGAGGACAGGACGCGGGGATGCCGGATGGGCATGGGCGTGCCGCCGGTGAAGCCGTACCAGCACGGCCACGTGGAGGACGCGGCCGGGCTGGAGGGCGTGCCCATGCGCATGGCGATATGCACCGCCAGGCTGGGCGGGAGTCCGGAGCCGGGCGCCGAACAGGCGGCGCCGGGCTGGACCGACGGACGCGACGGCCTCGGGCGGAGGCCGCCGCCATCGGTGCGCGATCACGTGCTTCCCCTGCCGTCGGGCGCGGGGACCGTGAAGGGACTCACCTGATCAGGCAGTTGTCCCGACCGGGTTCGCCGGAGCCTGGGCATGGAGGGCCAGGCGCCGGTTCATCGGGACAACTGCGTGATCACGCGATGATGGTGACGCTGCCGGGTGTGTCAGGCGGCGGAGATGCCGGCGCTGGCCGCGCGGCGCATGCGACGGCGACGCTCGCTGGCGCGCTCGTCCTCGTTGAGACCGCCCCACGTGCCGTACTTCTCGGGCCGGGACAGCGCGTAGTCAAGGCACTCGTTGCGGACAGGGCACTGGGCGCAGATCGCCTTGGCCTTCCGCTCACGTACGTCACGCTCGGGCTGCCGCTCCCCATCAGGGCCGAAGAAGAGCACGAGGTCCTCACCCCGGCACGCGGCATCATCCTGCCAACCCCAACTGGGGCGGGGGCGGGCGAGCTGCCGACGTACCTGAGACATGAGAAAACCACCTTCGTGAGAGGTATTTCGTAATTGAGCCGCATTGGACGCTTTTGGCGTCACTGTTCCAACGCAATGCCGGGCCGTGATGTTCCCTGGTCAGGTGAGGGCGGGCGTGGCGTACCGTACAGGCGTGAGCCTGTCCAGCGAAACCAGCCGGTAGGTGGTGATCGTCTCGGCGCAAGCCGTACCACACGGCGCTGTGAACGCCGATGGCTCAACCACAACCTGGAGCCGGACGTCGCCGCAGCGCACGATCGCTTCGGTGACGTCGCCGTCCGTCCTGGAGGATTCCACGGCCACCGCGCCGACGGAGCACTCTCCCGTATGGGCTCGGGCGAAGTGCTCGACGGCCTGCAATGGCTCAGGGATGCCTGCGCGCCCCCGGTAGCGGTCGAGGGTGACCTCGCCCGACCGGTACGCGTTAGCCGCTGCCAGTGCAGCAGCCTGAGACATGCTGCCGTAGAAAATTCCGTGTGGCAAGCACACGAGGTTGGCGGCGTAACGATCGCCGCCAACGTGTGACGTTTCCCACACTCTGTCCGGCAGACTTTCGGCCAGGGACCGGGCGAGGGGTAGTCCAATGCGGGCGCAGCACACATTGCGCTTGGCGTGCGTGCAGACCAGAAATACCGGCTCGTCTTCAAGTATGCAGGACTCCGGGACCACTCCGGCCACCAGCGCGTCCAGGTCAAGATCGTCGGGACCTGCGACGACGCCCTGCGCCAGCCATGGGCGATCGCCCTCCGCGTACGCCACTAGCACACGGATCCCCTGCTCCCGTGGGCGGGTCCGCCTGCCGGGGCGGCGGATCAACTGGGGCCTGATACCGCGTTCGAGCGCTCTCTGGACGAGTTTCGAGATTTCTTCAGGAAGTTCGTTGTTTTCCAAGCGCGAAGGCCAGGCTCCGGTGTATTCGACGAGCAGCCACAGCCTGGCTCCCACGGTGGCGCTGGCCAGCGTGGGCATCTCCCCGGTGTGGCACCCGATCGGATGCTCGCAGCCGCTTGCCAACGCGCGTACCCCTTCCTTGATCCGACTTAGGTAAGACTAACCTAACGGATCAGTGGGTTTACGCGCGGGGGATTCCGTCCAGCACCTCCCGTGCGGCGGGCAGCGCGCGGGCCCTGTCCCGCTCGACCAGGCCGATCCTGGTCCGCCGGTCCAGGAGGTCGCCCTCGTCGAGCGCGCCCTCGTGCAGGACCGACCAGAGCAGCTCGCCCTTGGTGAGCCCGAGCCCGACCTCCTCGGGGTGCTTCTCGACGAGTTCGCGCACGAGGGCGGCCTCCGCGCCGTACCGCTCGGCCAGGCGGCGCGGCACCCCCGGCGGCCGTGGCCCCGCGCCCACGAGCGGGATCCGCCGCGTACGGCACCGCCCGGCCCGGAGGTCCCCGGCCGAGACCGCTCGATCCACCGCGTCCTCGGCCATGCGCCGATATGTCGTCAGCTTGCCCCCCACGACGGTCACGAGTGCGCCCTCGGAGAACACCGCGTGCCTGCGCGACAGGTCGGCCGTCCTGCCGTCTGCCGCCAGAAGGGGCCTGAGGCCCGCGTACGCGCCCGCAACCGCCTCTCTGGTCACCGGGACCTCAACCACCCCGTTCAACACCTCCAGAAGCGCTCTCACGTCCTCCTCGGGCGCTTCGGGGACGTCGGGCACGGGCCCGTCCACCGGTTCGTCGGTCAGGCCGACGTGGACGCGGCCGTCGGGCTGGGGCAGCACGAGCGCGAACCGGTTGCTCTCGCCCGGCAGCGGCAGGTGCAGCCCCGCGATCAGCCCCGGCAGCGTCCCCTGCGGCAGGACGAGGTGCGTGCCACGGGACGGTCGCAGCTCCACCTGCGGATCCAGCGTGCCCGCCCACACCCCGGTGGCGTTGATCACCACCCTGGCGCGGATGGCGAACTCCTCGCCCGTCAGCTCGTCGCGCACCTCGGCGCCCTGATCGGTCAGCCGGAGCGCGCGGCACCGGGTCAGCACGTACGCCCCGTGCGCGGCGGCGGTCCTGGCGATGGCCACCACCAGGCGGGCGTCGTCGAGCAGCCGGCCGTCCCACGACAGGAGCGCGCCGCGCAGGCCGTCGCGGGACAGGACGGGCGCCAGCGTGCGGGCGCGGGCCGCGTTGAGCCGGGTCGGGCCTGGCAGCAGGCGGCGCGGGGTGCGCGCGGCGGCACGCAGCCCGTCGCCCAGCCGGTAGCCGGCCATCACCAGCGCCGCCTGCCGCCGGGTGACGGCCGGCGTCAGCGGCAGCACGTACGGGTGCGCTCTGACGAGGTGCGGCGCCGTCCTGCGGAGCAGGATGCCGCGCTCGACCGCGCTCTCGTAGGCCACGTCCACCTGCCCCTTGGCCAGGTAGCGCAGGCCGCCGTGCGCCATTTTGGAGCTCCATCTGGAGGTGCCGAAAGCCAGGTCGTGCGCGTCGATCGCCGCTACACTCAACCCCCGGGAGAGAGAGTCGAGTGCGGCGCCCGCGCCCGTCGCACCGATGCCCACGACCAGCACGTCCAGCCGTTCCTCCGCCACCCGGCGCAGCTCACGCGAGCGTCGGGCGGCGTTCAGCGAGCTGTCCAAGATACGCCTCCAGCAGTGTGGCGAGTTCGGTGTCGAGTTCGTCCATCGTCACGGGGTCGAGCATGGTCGGGGCCGACAGCAGGAACGACTGGGCGACCAGCAGCACCGCCCTGGCCTTGCGCGGGTCGCCGACGGCCCGCTCCAGCACCTCCAGCACGGCCTCGTGGGTCGTGCCGCGCCGGTCCAGCAGATACGGCATGAGCAGTTCGGGGTCCGCCTCCACGATCTTGCGCCACAGCGGGTGTTCGCGCAGCCCCCTCACCCCGGCCACGACCGCGCGCACCGGGTCGGACGTGTCGAGCCCGGCCACCACGCGCACCCACTCCCGCGTCATCACGTCGGCGACCAGCGTGCGCACGTCGGGCCAGCGGCGGTAGAGCGTCATCCGCGACACTCCCGCCCGGCGGGCCACATCGGTGAGCGTCGTCCTGCGCACCCCGTACGCCAGCACGCAGTCGCGGGCCGCGTCCAGTACGCCCTCATTGTGACGAATCGACGTCATGTGTCACAGTGTAAGCGTGACTGGAGAACCCATGCTGTGGTCGGGGTGGGGCGACCCCGGCAAGGCCCGTGAGCTGCCGGAACGCGTACGCGAGCTGCTGCGCGACCTGCTCGGCGTGCGTGCCCCCGCCGTCCCCGCCGCCTCCCTGGAGTCGGTACGGCTGCCGCCGGTCGCGCTGACGGAGCCGCAGCTCGCCGCGCTCGCCGGCGTCACGGGTCCCGGGCACGTCCTGACCGGGCACGAGGACCGGGTCCGGCACACGCGCGGCAAGTCGACCCCCGACCTGCTGCGCATGCGCGCGGGCGACGGCTCCGACGCGCCCGACGCCGTGGTGCTGCCAGGCTCGCACGACGAGGTGGCCGAGCTGCTGCGGCTGTGCTCGCGGGAGCGGATCGCGGTCGTGCCGTTCGGCGGCGGCACCTCCGTGGTGGGCGGGCTCGCCGCCGCCCGCGCGGGCTTCGCCGGGGTGGTCGCGCTCGACCTGGGCAGGCTCGACCGGCTGCGGTCGGTGGACGCGCGGTCGATGGTGGCCGAGTTCGAGCCCGGCGTGCGGGCTCCCGACGCCGAGCGGCTGCTCGCCGGGCACGGGCTCACGCTGGGGCACTTCCCCCAGTCCTTCGAGTACGCCACGCTCGGCGGCTTCGCCGCGGCCCGCTCCAGCGGCCAGGGCTCGGCCGGGTACGGCCGCTTCGACGACATGGTCGTGGGCCTCACCCTGGCCACCCCGTCGGGCACCCTGGAACTCGGCCGCGCCCCCAAGTCGGCCGCCGGGCCCGACCTGCGCCAGCTCGTCCTCGGCTCGGAGGGCGCGTTCGGCGTGATCACCTCGCTGCGGCTGCGGGTCCGCCGCGCCCCCGCCGAGCGGCGGTACGAGGGATGGCACTTCGCGTCGTTCGCCGCCGGGTCCGCCGCCGTGCGGGCGCTGGCCCAGGAAGGCCCGCTGCCGACCGTGCTGAGGCTCTCCGACGAGACCGAGACGATGATCGGCCTGGCCAAGCCTGAGGAGATCGGCTCCGGCGGCTCCGGCTGCCTGCTGATCGCCGGGTACGAGGGCGCCCGGGTGGCGACCAGGCACGCCGCCGCCTCCGCCGTGCTGACCCGGGCGGGAGGCCGGGCCCTGGGGCCGGAGCCGGGACGGGCCTGGGAGCACGGCCGTTTCTCCGCGCCCTACCTGCGCGACTCCCTGCTCGCGGCCGGGGCCACCGTCGAGACGCTGGAGACGGCCGGCTTCTGGGCGAACCTGCCCCGGCTGTACGACGCCGTCCGCCTGGCCCTGCTGGGCTCGCTCGGGTCGCCGCTGGTGATGTGCCACATCTCGCACGTGTACGAGACGGGCGCCTCGCTCTACTTCACCGTCGTCACCCCGCAGGACGCCGACCCGGTGGCGCAGTGGGAGCGGGCGAAGGCGGCGGTGAGCGCGGCGATCGTGACGGCGGGCGGCACGATCACCCACCACCACGGGGTGGGGCGCGACCACCTCGGCGCGTACGCGGAGGAGATCGGGGCCGTGGGGGTGCGCGTCCTGCGGGCGGTCAAGGCCGAGCTGGACCCTGCCGGGGTGCTCAACCCCGGCGTCCTCGTCCCCTAGGCGTCCCTCCGCTCGGTCTGGTCGGCGTCCCGCTCGTTCGCGGTGACGAGGTCGTCGGCGACCGCGGCGAGCGACGTGCCGGAGAGATGCGGCAGGCAGTGGCCGCGTACCCGGTCGACCTTCGCCCGCCACGTGGCCGGCAGCGCCTCGGCGCCGCGCAGGGCGCCGGTGAGCGCGCCCACCATCGCGGGCATGCTGTCGCTCTGCTTGGCGACCATTCCGGCCAGCGGCAGCGCGGTGACCGGGTCGCCGCCGGTCGCCAGGACGATCGCGTACGCCGACGCGAGCGTCTCAGGGGCGACGGTGCCGAAGCTGTAGGAGGCGTTCGCCACCTGGTCGTTGAGTTCGGCGACGAGGTCCAGCGGCGACGGGGCCGCCGCGGCGAGGACGAGCGCCCGCGCCGTCTGCCGGGAGAGCCACGACCCGGCCGGGATCCGGTCGGCCCCGGTGGCGACGGCGGCGGCGGCGTCCGCGCCCGACAGCGCCGCCGCGACGCTCGCCGCCATCGCGGCCGCCGCCCACACGCCGTCGTCGGCGTGGGTGATCTCGGCGAGGCGGGCGGCGACGTCGGCCGCCCGATCGGGGCGACCGGCGTGGCGGATCCCCACGGGCACCGCCCGCGCCACGGCGCCGTCGTCGAAGTGCGCGGGATTGTCGTTGCCGGTCGCCGGGGGCGTGAGACCCTCCTCGGCGTTGACGATCGAGGAGCGTTCCGCGATGCCCGACCACACCTCCCCGGCCCGGTCGACCACCATCTCGCGCCAGCCCGCGAACAGCTCCTCCCGGGTGGCGTCGGCGCCGGAGCCGAGCAGGATGCGCGCCGCGGCCACGGCGAACTCGGTGTCGTCGGTCCCGGACAGCTCCAGCGGCTCCGGGCGTCCGAGCGTGAACGGCAGGGGGAAGCGGAGCACCTGGTTGGCGTCGGCCTCGGCGCCGAGCCGCCACAGCCACGCGCGCGGCCCGCCGAGGCGGGCGGAACGGTGGTAGAGGGCGGGCATCCCGGCCGCGTCGCCGATGGCCAGGCCGAGCAGGGCTCCGCGGGCGCGGTCGCGCGGGGACAGGGCGGGGACGGCCGGCGCGCTCATGCGGCACCTGCCTTGGTGAGCAGCGCCGCGTGCAGGTCGCGGGCCAGCTCGGCCAGGTCGGTCCCGGCCGTCGAGCGGATGCAGTGGCCGCGTACGACGTTGATGCGCCGCCGCCACCGTTCCGGCACCGCCTCGGAGCCGTGCAGGGCGCCGGCCATGGCCCCGGCCATCGCGGCGATGGTGTCGGCGTCGCGGCCGATGTTGGCGCCGCCGAGCACCGCGGGGACGTACTCGCCACGTGCCGCCGCGAAGACGCCCATCGCCAGTGCCGTCGCCTCCGGCCCCACGTCGGCGAAGGGGTAGTGGGAGATCGAGATCCGCTCGTACAGCTCGTCCAGGGCGGCGGGCAGCTCCTGGTGCGAGGAGCCGATGTCGACGGCCCGCCCGATGGTCCGCGCCGACCAGGAGCCGGCGGGCGCGGCGGCGAGCGCGGCTGCCACCACCTGCTCCCACGAGTCGGCGGTCATCGCCGCGGCGACCCCGGCGGCGACGACCTGCGCGCAGTAGACGCCGTCCTTGGCATGGGACACCTGGGCGTCGACCGCGGCCAGCCTGGCGGCCTCGGCCGGGTCGCCGGCGCACAGGATGCCGACCGGCGCGATCCGCATCGCCGCGCCGTCGCTCCACATCTCGTGGTTGTCGCTTCCCGTGACCGGCGGGGCGAGTCCGGCACGGAGGTTGTTGATCGCGGTCATCTCGCTGAACCCGCCGCCGTGGAAGCCGCCCACCTGGTTGACCAGGTTGGCGGTCCAGGCGGCCCCCACCTGGTCGGGGGTGAGGCTCGTGCCGTGGGCCAGCATCAGCCGGGCGGTCAGCACCGCGTACTCGGTGTCGTCGGTGCCGGCCGGGTCGTCGTCGACGAAGCCGGACACCCATCCGTGCCGCTCGACGATCTGCGCCCGGGTGAGGCCCTCGGTCGGCGCGCCGAGCGCGTCGCCCACGGCCTGCCCGATGAGCGCGCCGTACACGCGCTCGAAGGATGAGGTCACTGGCGCCATCTCCTTGCAAGACGTTTTGCATCCCCACTGAAGCGGATGCCCTGGAACGCCGTCAAGACCGCTCGGAGAAATCGCGCATGATCCTGAAATCGCTGCTCATGCCTATTGACAATGCCGAAGCGGAGAGGGAGGGTGTCGCCCACGTCACACCAAACGTTTTGTATTCGGAGGTCGACTTGGCACGGGTCGGGATGACAGAGGTCGCCGCCAGGGCCGGTGTTTCCGTCACCACGGTCTCCCACGTGCTGTCGGGACGCCGGCCGGTCGCGGAGAGCACCAGGGCCAGGGTGCTCCAGGTGATCGAGCAGCTCGGCTACCAGCCCGACACGCTCGCCAGGGGGCTGCGCACCCGGCGCACGATGACCGTCGGGTTGCTGGTGCCCGACCTGACCAACCCCTTCTACCCGATGGTCCTGCGCGGCCTGAACGACGTGCTCGTGCCCGCCGGGTACCACGCGATCGTCTGCGACACCGACGGGACCCGCGAGCAGGAGCTGGCCTTCCTGCGGGAGATGGCGACGCGGCAGGTCGACGGCATGGTCATCGCCCCGTTCCAGCTCACCAGGAAGGACCTCCTGTCGTACGCGAAGGCCGTGCCGCTGGTACGGCTCGGCGACGGGCCGCTCGACGCCGACCTCGGCGACCTGGTCAGCAGCGGCGGCGAGGACGGCATGGCGCAGATCGTCCGCTACCTGCTCGAACGGGGCAGCCGCCGGGTGGCGTACATCGGCGGCCCCCGGCACACCGGCCCCAGCGACCAGCGCGAGGCGGGCTTCCACCGGGCCCTGGCCGAGGTCGGCCGGGTGGCCGATGACGACCTCGTCATCCGCGGCGGCTTCACCCGGGACGCGGGACGGGAGGCGGCCGAGGTCCTGCTCGGCCGGGCGGACCGGCCGGACGCGATCGCCTGCGCCAACGACCTCATCGCCATCGGCGTGCTCGACGCCGCCAGGAAGCTCGACCTGAGCGTGCCCGGCGACCTCGCCGTCACCGGCTACGACGACATCGACGCCGCCTCGCTCGTGACCCCGGCGCTCACCACCGTGGTGAACCCGGCGCGCGAGGTGGGCCGGGCCTGCGGCGAGGCGTTGCTGCGGCGGCTGACCGCCGACGCGGCCGAGCCCTACCGGGAGGTCGTCATCGCCAACTCCATCGTCCGCCGTGACTCGGCCTGACCCCTCCCCGCCCGTGACGCCGAAGCCCGTGACGCCGAAGCCCACGCGTCACTCCGAAGCCCTTCCCGTCACTCCGAACGTGAACCGACAGGAGCACTAATGGTGCGAAACCACCCACCACATGATCCTCGTGAGCTGCTGCGCTGGGAGCTGGCCCAGCGCGAGGAGAGCGGATTCGACCTCGGCGACCTCCCCGCGGCGGCCCGGCCCGCGGTCGACGGCGACGACCCCGCGGTGGCCCGCGCCCTCCTCGACGAGCTCGACGCCACCACCCGCGACGAGCGCTGGGCCCGCGACGAGCCGGAGGACCTCGACGGCATCCTCGCCACCCTGCCCGGCGCCGCCCCGGCGACCGCCGTCGGCGAGGCGGAGCTGCGGGACCGGATGCTCGGCGCCTGGCTCGGCCGCTGCGCGGGCTGCAACCTCGGCAAACCGGTCGAGTACGGCGACCACTGGACGGCCGCGCACCTGCGCGACTACCTGGAGCTGGCCGGCGCCTACCCGCTGCGCGACTACATCCCCGTCCTGGACCCCATGCCCGAGCGCTTCGAACTGCGCGAGTTCTGGCCCTACACCACCCGCGGCCGGATCACGGAGAGCGCGCGCGACGACGACCTCGACTACACGATCCTCGGCCTGCACATCCTCGAGACCTACGGGCTCGGCTTCGGCACCGCCGACGTCGCCGCGGAGTGGCTCGACCGGCTGCCCTACACCCAGACCTACACCGCCGAGCGGCTCACCTACCGCAACCTGGTGATCGGACTCCCGCCGGACGAGGCGGGCAAGGCCGACAACCCTCACCGGGAGTGGATCGGGGCCCAGATCCGCGCCGACGTCTTCGGCTACGTCCACCCGGGCGACCCGCGCGCCGCCGCCGAACTCGCCTACCGCGACGCCACGCTGTCCCACACCGCCAACGGCGTGTACGGGTCGATGTGGGCGGCCGCGCTGGTGGCCGCCGCGTTCACCGGCGACGCGCGGCAGGCGGTCGAGACGTCGCTGACCTGCGTGCCGCCCGGCAGCAGGCTGGCCGAGGCGATCAGGTTCGTCCTGGAGCGGCACGCGGCCGGCGTGACCTGGGAGCAGGCCAGGGCGGCCATCGAGGAGCGCTACGGCCACTACTCCTGGGTCCACACGGTCAACAACGCGACGCTCGTCGTGGCCGGGCTCCTCTGGGGCGACGGCGACTTCTCCGCCACGATCGGGCTCACCGTGCAGGGCGGCTGGGACACCGACTCCAACGGCGCCACCGCCGGCAGCGTCGCCGGGATCATCTCCGGCGCGAAGCGGCTGCCGTCGCACTGGACCGAGCCGCTCAACGACACCGCACGCAGCGCGATCCGCGGCTTCGACGGCTCCCGCATCTCCGAACTCGCCGACCGGGCCGTACGGCTGGCGATGAGCAAGTAACCAGCCACCTTCCCCGGAGACGGGCACGCCAGAACTCGGAGGCCACCCCATGTCCGAACCACTCTCCCGCCGCCGATTCCTCCAACTGTCCGGCGCGGCCGCCCTGGGCGCGACGGCCCTGGCCGCCTGCGGCTCAGGGGGCGCCGCCGGCGGCGACCAGATCACCTACTGGGGCGCGTTCCAGACCAAGGACCTCGAGAAGTACTTCAAGGAGCACTTCATCGACGCCTACAACAAAGCCGCGACCGGAGCGGACGCCCTCAAGGTGAACATGACGGTCAAGCAGATCGAGACCATCGACCGGCTCACCCAGACGGCGGTCGCCTCGGGCAGCGGCCCCGACCTCATCGCCACCTTCGGCCCGGCGCAGACCCTGAACTACGTGGGCAACGGCAACCTGCTCCCGCTGGACCCGTACGTGGAGCAGTACGGCTGGCAGGACGCCTTCCTGCCGTGGGCGCTGGACGCGGGACGGGTCGACGGCAAGCTCTACTCGCTGCCGGCCAACCTCGAGACCATGGCCGTCTTCTACAACCCGGCCACCTTCGCGCAGCACGGCTGGAAGCCGCCGACGACCCTGGCCGAGTTCGAGGCGCTCTGCCAGGACGCCAAGGGCAAGGGCATGGTCCCGGTCGGCGCGGGCAACGCGGAGTGGAAGCCCGCCACCGAGTGGGACGTGACCTGGGTCTGGAACACCTTCGCCGGACCCGAGGCGCTCTACGAGGCGCTCACCGGCGAGCGCAGGTGGACCGACCCCGTCTTCGTCGACGCGATCAACCTGCTCAAGGGCTGGTTCGACAAGGGCTGGTTCGGCGGCAGCACGGACCGCTACTTCACCAACAAGACCTCGACCGTGTACTCGCAGCTCGCGAGCGGCGGGGCGGCCCTGATCTTCAACGGGTCGTGGGCGTTCGCCGAGATCGGCCCGTACTTCGGCGAGGCCGCGGGGAACGACGCGACCTGGGACTTCGCGCCCCTGCCGTCGCTGGGCGACGGCGTGCCCGCCGGGGTGCAGCCGCTGTCGGTCGGCGCCGCCTACTCCATCAACAAGGACTGCGCGCAGCCCGCGCGGGCCGCGGACGTGCTCAACTACTTCGTCACCGACCCGGCCCGCCAACTGGGGACGCTGGCCGCGACCGGCCTGCCGCCCGCCCCCGTCAAGGTGGCGGAGAAGGACTTCCCCGCGTCCACCGACCCCCGCGTCAGGCGCCAGTACCTGGCGCTCAGCTCGGGCGCGAACATCGGCTACACGACCTGGACCTTCTGGCCACCCAAGTCGGACACCTACATCTACGAGCAGATGGAGAAGGTGCTCGTCGGCCAGCTCAGCCCGCAGGACTACTGCGCGGGCCTGGACAAGGTGTTCCAGGAGGAGCTGAAGGCCGGCCAGCGGCCGCCCGTGCCCGCTCCGACGGGGGCGTGATCCATGGCCATCCTGCAGGTCCACCGGCCCGCGGCGCCGGCCGCGCGGCCCGGCCACGCGGAGCGCCGCGCCAGGCTGCGCCGGGCCGCCGTCGGATTCGCCTTCATGGCGCCGCTGCTGGTGGTGAACGTCGTCGTCATCGCCGCGCCGGGCGCGATGTCGATCTGGTACTCGTTCACCGACTGGACCGGGCTCGGCCCGGCGAGCTTCGTCGGCCTGGACAACTACACGAACCTGCTCGGCGACCCCGAGTTCCACAACGCGCTCCTGCACAACACGCTGTGGACGCTCTTCTTCCTCACGGTGCCCATGGCGATGGGGCTGTTCGGAGCGTTCCTCCTCTCCCACATCAGACGCTTCCAGATGCTCTTCCGCGTCGCCTACTTCATCCCGTACGTCGTCGCGACCGTCGTGTCCGGCTCGATCTGGGAGAGCCTGCTCAGCCCCGACCAGGGAATCGGCGACGGGCTGGCCGCGATCGGGCTGCCCTGGCTGAAGGACGTCAACTTCCTCGGCGATCCGGACCTGGCACTGGGCACGGTCGCGTTCGTCAACACGTGGCAGTGGTGGGGGTTCCTCGTCGTGATCTTCCTGGCCTCGATGCAGGCGGTGAGCCCGCAGCTCTACGAGGCGGCCCGGCTCGACGGCGCGAACAGGTGGCGCGAGTTCTGGCACATCACGCTGCCCGGCATCAGGCCGACCCTGATGTTCCTGGGGCTGATGACCGTCATCTGGTCGTTCCTGATCTTCGACTACATCTACATCCTCACCCAGGGCGGCCCGGCGGGATCCACCGACGTGCTCGGCACCCTGCTCTATCGCAACGCCTTCGCCAACCTGCAAGCCGGCTACGCGGCGTCCATCGGCGTCGTCATGGCCCTGGTCAGCGTGATCGCGGTCTCCGGCTTCCTCTACCTGCGCCGCCGGGGGTGGGACATTTGACCACGTCGACCACTTCGACCGCTCTGACGACTCGACCGGCACGCGCCGGGGCACTGTCGCTCGGACGGTACGCGACGTACGGCGTCCTGCTGCTGCTCGCGCTCTTCGCCGTCGGCCCGATGCTGGTGTTCGCCTTCAACGCGCTGAAGACGCCGTCGGAGCTGGCCACCTCACCGCTCGGCCTCCCGGCGGCCCCCCAGTGGCACAACTTCGCCGACGCCTGGCAGGAGGCCGCCATGGGCGTCGGGCTGGCCAACAGCGTCGTGGTGGTGATCGCCACCGCGCTCGGAGTGTGCGTGATCTCCGGGTGCGCGGCCTACGCCATGGGACGGCTGCGCGTGCCCGGCAGCAACTTCCTCATCTTCTACCTGCTGGTCACCTCGGCGCTGCCGATCCAGCTCTTCCTGGTGCCGCTGTTCTACCTGTGGACCAACCTCGGGCTCTACGACAACCTGCTCGGCCTGATCATCATCTACTGGGCGGTGTTCAGCCCGTTCGCCACGCTCCTCATCCGCTCGTACATGGTCGGACTGCCCAAGGAGTACGAGGAGGCCGCCAGGCTCGACGGGGCGGGCGAGTGGAAGGTGTTCGCCCGCGTGGTGCTGCCGATGGTCTGGCCGGGCTTCCTGACGGCCGCGCTGGTGGCGGGGCTGTCGGCGTACAACGAGTTCCTGCTCGCCGTGACCTTCATCCAGAGCGCGGACAAGATGCCCGTCTCCACCGCGTTCTTCGCGTTCAAGTCCGGCTACACCCAGGACTACACGCTCATCAGCGCCGGTGGCCTGATCATGGTCATCCCGGTGCTGGTCGCCTTCCTCCTGCTGCAGCGCCGGTTCATCGAGGGCTACATCTCGTCGGGGATGACGGGCTGATCTGCGGTCAGTCGGGCGGCGGGGGGACGCGGTCGACCTCGGCGTGGGTGGCGGCGGCGTCGCTGTAGCGGTGCAGGGCCTCCAGGGCGGCGGCCAGGCAGCCGAGTGAGACGATCAGCGGCGCGCCGCCGATTGGGCGGGTGAGCGCCACCGCCTCCTCCGCCAGCGGCAGGGCCTCCGCCGCCCGGCCCCGCCCGAGCAGCAGCTTCGCGGCCGTGAGCAGGCATCGGGAGAGGAGCACGGTGTAGTCGCCCGGCGACCGCCGGGCCAGCGCCCGGCTCCGCGTGATCGCCTCGCTCGCGCTCTTGAGCGCCGCGCGGCCGCCCCAGCGGGGCCGGGTCACGGCGAACGCGAGCAGACCCTCGATGGCCTCCACGTCGGAAGTGCCTTTTCTGGTCCGGTCGTCCGGGCCTTTCCGGGTCACGGGAGCCTCCCCTCGGCGGTCCCAACCGCTTGTTTGGGGGGTGAGGGTACACCATGGCGAACCTTCTGTGTTCCCCGCGGTACGCAGCGTTTCGGATGCGCGAATGGAAGATCACGGTAAAGATGTGGACATGGTGGAAGTCGCGGCCGAGCGCGGGAAGCAGCACTCCTCCCGCGTGTCGGAGGAGGGCGCCGGGTGGGCGTGCTCGCAGACGGGTACGTTCGCGCAGCTCAGGCCCAATGCCCAGGGATTCAGTTGGCTGAATTTACGGACGCTCTGGCTCTCTCGCAACGAGATCCTCGCGGGGTTGTTCGGCGATCCTTCGGGGGAGGTGCGGGCGCGGTGGGTGGCGGCCCAGGAAGCGCGCGGGATTGATCTGGAATTTCGCATCAAGCCAGCCATTGGGGGAAATTTCAGTTTTCTTCTGCTGGGCGATACCGGAGAAGGCGACGCCTCCCAGTACGCCGTCGTCCCCGGCCTGCTGAAACTGGGCGAACATACATCCTTCGCCATCATCGCCAGCGACGTGATCTATCCCACGGGATCGGGCAACGACTACGGGGACAAGTTCTTCCGCCCGTACCAGGACTACGACGCCCCCATCTACGCGATCCCCGGCAACCACGACTGGTACGACGGGCTGGGCGGGTTCATGCGGGTCTTCTGCGACGCGCCGCCGCTCAGGCCGAAGCCGGACCGGGGGCTGCGCGGGCTGCTGTGGCGCAAGCCGGAGGCCATCGACGAGGCGCGGCTGGCCGAGGCGCGGGCGCTGCGCGGCAGGCCGTCGCAGCAGGCGGGCGGGCAGGCGGCGCAGCCGGGGCCGTACTGGGTGATCGAGAACGACAGCCTGCTCGTCGTGGGCGTCGACACCGGCATCAGGAACGTCATCGACAGGGCCCAGACCGCGTGGCTGCGCCGGGTGTCGCTCGATCCCCGGCCGAAGCTCCTCGTGACCGGCAAGCCCATCTACACCGGGAACGCGTACAAACCATCGCCGCTGGAAGAAGGCGGGACGATCGACGACATCGTGCGTGACCCGGCCCACCGGTACGTCGCGGTCATCGGCGGCGACGTGCACAACTACCAGCGCTATCCGGTCAAGGTGGGCGACCGGGTGATCCAGTACATCGTCTCGGGCGGCGGCGGGGCGTTCATGCACGCGACGCACACCATCCAGCGGGTGGACGTGGCGGGCGTGCACGAGGACGACTTCAAGTGCTACCCGCTGCGCGGCGACTCGCTGTCGTTCTACAGCCAGCTCTACGCCAAACGGTTGCGGATGCGGTGGCTCTACCTGACGCCGTCCGAGGCGCTGCGCGTCATGTCGGAGCACATCAAGAACGCGCCCGCCAGGAACCCGGGGGCCGACGTCCGGATCACCCGCCGCATGCGGTGGGCGGCGCGGCTGCTCGGGGCCTGGCCGTGGCCGCTGCGGCTGCCGGTGGACCGGGTGTTCCACCGCTACCTGTCCGAGCTGTCCGACTGGGACACGCCGCCGTTCTTCAAGCAGTTCCTGCACGCCACGGTGACGCCGGATGAGCTGACCCTGCGCTGCTTCGCGGCCACCGGCTGCCTGGGGCAGGAGCTGGAACCGCCGCTGGAGGACGAGGTGCGCATCAGCCTGGCGCCCTGACCGGCGGCCGGGGTTACGGCGCGCCGTCACCCCGGGGCCCTGACCTACGGTTCTGTCGGCGGCGTTTGGCACTCTTGACCACGTGTACGTGGTGGTCGCAGGAGAGACGGTGCTGCCGGTCGGGGGCACCGCGCGCCGTCCCGCCGACCTGGGCGCGGCGGTGCGCGAGCTGGAGGCGGCCGAGCGGCCGCGGTGGGTGTGGGCCGACGCGCGAGAGACGTACCCGCCGCTGCTGGAGCGGGGCGTACGCGTCGCGCGCTGCCACGACCTCGCGCTCACCGAGGGCCTGCTGCTGGCCTACGAGGGCCGCTACGGCGAGCCCCGCTCGGCGCGGGCCGCGCACGCCAGGCTGCACGGCCTGCCGGTGCCGGAGGAGCGGCCGAGCGAGCCGGGCACGCTGTTCGCGCCCGAGCCGCTCGGCGCGCAGGCCGTCGCCGAGGTGCTGGCCGACCAGCTCCGGCGCATCGCCGCGCTGCCCGAGCCCGGCCGGTTCCGGCTGCTGGTGGCGGCCGAGTCGGCGGGGGCGCTGGTCGCCGCCGAGATGGCGCACGACGGCATGCCGTGGCGGCGCGACGCGCACGACGCGCTGCTGACCGAGCTGCTCGGGCCGCGTCCCGTGCACGGCATGCGCCCGGTCAAGCTGCAGGCGCTGGCCGACGAGGTGGCGGCGGCGTTCGGGCGTCCGGTCAACCCCGACTCCGTGCAGCAGCTCGTCAAGGCGTTCAGGGGGGCGGGGGTGGCGCTGAAGACGACCAGGTCGTGGGAGCTGAAGCAGATCGACCACCCGGCGGTGGCGCCCCTGCTGGCCTACAAGGAGCTGGCGCGGCTGTTCAGCTTCCACGGATGGGTGTGGGCCGACCAGTGGGTGCGCGGGGGGCGGTTCCGGCCGGAATACGTGGTGGGCGGGGTCGTGTCCGGGCGGTGGGCCACCAACGGGGGCGGGGCCCTGCAGATCCCCAAGGTGATGCGGCGGGTGGTGGTGGCCGACGACGGATGGCGGCTCGTCGTGGCCGACGCGGCGCAGCTCGAACCGCGGGTGCTGGCCGCGATGGCCGGTGACGTGGGGCTGGCCAAGGCGGCAGGGGAGATCGACCTGTACTCGGCGCTGGCACAGTCGTTCGGCGGGGAGCGCGCCAACGCCAAGATCGCGATGCTGTCCGCCATGTACGGCGGCACCAGCGGCGACGCCTCGAAGCTGCTGGCCGTGATGCGGCAGCGCTTCCCGAAGGCGTACCAGTTCGTCGAAGACGCGGCCAAGGCGGGGGAGGACGGGCGGATCGTCCGGTCGTGGCTGGGGCGCACCAGCCCGCCTCCGTCGGAGCGGTGGCGGGAGCTGGTGTCGGGGCCCGAGGGCGGGCGCGCGGCCCGCGACCGGGGGCGCTTCACCCGGAACTTCGTGGTGCAGGGCACCGCGGCGGAGTGGGCGCTGGCGCTGCTGGCCGTGCTGAGGGGGCGGCTGCCCGAGCCGGCCCGGCTGGTGTTCTTCCAGCACGACGAGGTGATGGTGCACTGTCCTGAGGCGCTGGCCGACGACGTGATCGCGGCCGTGGCGGCGTCGGCGGCCGAGGCCAGCAGGCTGCTGTTCGGGCAGAGCCCGGTGCGCTTCCCGATGGAGGCGGTGGCGGTCGCCTCCTACGCCGACGCCAAGTGAGCCCGGCGGGGGTTGTGGGCGTCAGGTGTGGTGGGGGCGGCGGGTGGCGGCGAGCCAGAGGGCGGCCAGGGCGACCATGACGCCGACCACCAGGCCGAGCATGCCGAACCCCAGCCAGCCCACGATCGCGCCCGCCACGATCGTGCCCGTGGCGCCGCAGACGTTCATGAGCAGGTCCGACAGTCCTTGCACGGCGGGCCGCCGGTCGAGCGGGACCGACTCCGTGACCAGCGCCGAGCCCGCCACCAGCCCGCACGACCAGCCCAGCCCCAGCAGCACCAGTGCCGCCGTCACCTGCCACACCCGGTGCCCCGCCGTGCCCGCCAGGGCGGCGGCGCTCAGCAGCAGGGCCATGCCGAGCAACAGCACCGGCACCTTGCCCGCCTTGTCGGCCAGCCAGCCCACGACGGGTGACATCACGTACATCCCGGCGATGTGCAGGCTGATCACCAGGCCGATGACGTCCAGGTTCGAGCCGTCGTGGTGGAGCTTGACCGGAGTCATGGACATGACGGAGACCATGGCCGTGTGGCTGACGGCGATCATGACGAGGGCGCGGCGGGCCATCGGCGTGGCACGCAACGTCTGCCAGGCCGTACGGACCGTCCGGCCCCGCCCCGCGTCCGCGTCCCGCTCGCCGGTCACCTCGCGGGCCAGCGTGAGCGGGTCGGGACGGAGGAACCCGACGATGACGACCAGCGCGAGGGCGAACGCCAGCGCCGCGAACGCGAACGGCCCCGCCTTCTCCACCAGCCCGAGCCGCATGCCGATCTGGTCGGCGGGCTTGGCCAGGTTGGGGCCCGCCACGGAGCCGATCGTGGTGGCCCAGACGACCAGCGACAGGTGCCGGGCCGAGCGGTCGCGGGGCGACAGGTCGGTGGCCGAGTAGCGGGCCGCCAGCCCGGCGGCGCTGCCGCCGCCCACCAGGACGAGCCCGACCAGCAGCAGGGGCCACGTCCGCAGGCTGATGGCCAGCACCGAGATCGCGCAGCCCGCCAGCGCCGCCACGTACGCGAGCGACAACCCCGCCCGCCGCCCGCTCCGGCCGGACGCCCTGGCCGTCGGCAGGGCCAGCAGCGCCGCGCCGAGCACGGTGGCCGTGCCCGCGAAGCCGCTGATCACGGTGGAGCCCGACAGCTCGTCCACCACCACGGAGCTGAGCGCCAGCCCGACGGCGACTCCCACGCCACCCACGATCTGCGCCGCTGACAGGACCACCAGGGTGCGGCGCTGGACGTGCCGAATCCGGTCAGAGGAGGAGACAGCGGGCTTTGTGGGGGCATTGGTCACCCGTGAAGTCTCGCATAGCTCCTAACACCCCCCAAAGGGGATGTAGACCTCTTTGATCGGGAAAGGTGACTTTCCCGCACATCACGCCGATTTCCTCACGGCACGACTTCCCTCACGGCGCGGCTTCCTTCGCCGCGCGATCTCTCTCACAGCACCACGACGGGGTCGCCCTGCGCGATGCGGCCGGGCCCGTCGGGGATCAGGTTGACGCCGAACCAGACCTTGCCGTCGCGCTTGCGGTGTCGCGACAGCGTCCTGATCGGCTCCTTGCCCTTGCGGTAGGTCGTCGTGTCGACCGTCGTCAGCACGCAGCGGTCGCAGCCCTTGGCCACGCGGAGGCTTCACACGGCAGACCGTATCTCAGCGATCTCGGCGGACTCCGGCGCGGGCGAGTCCCCGCGGTGCAGGGCCGCGGCGAGCGCCACGGCCGCCAGGGCGACCACGCCGATCGCGGCGCCGACCCAGGCCACGGAGGGGTAGCCGAGTCCGGCGTCGATGGCCACGCCGCCGAGCCACGGGCCGACGGTGATGCCGACGTTGAAGGCGGCGACGTTCACCGCGGCGGCCAGCGTGGGGGCGTTCTTGGCCAGCGTGAAGGGGCGGGAGCTGACCACCGGGTTGGTGCCGAACCCGAACAGGCCGAGCAGGAAGATCAGCGGGATGGCGAGCAGCGCGACGGAGGCCGACAGGGCCAGCGCGGCCGAGGTCAGGACGAGGCCGACGACCCCGACGGACAGCACCGCGAACGGCCGCGCGTCCGCGATCCGGCCGCCGACGGTGATCCCGATCAGCGAGCCCACGCCGTACAGGGCCAGGACGGCGGGCACCCAGGCCGCGTCCAGGCCGGTGGCGTCCGTCAGGAACGGGCTCAGGTAGCTGAAGGAGGCCAGCAGCGCGCCTATGGTCAGCGCGGTGGTGGCGTAGGCGAGCCAGAGCCGGGGCAGGCGCATCGCGCGCAGCTCGACGGAGACGCGCGGCACGGCCCCCGCGGCGGGACGGCCGCCCGGAATCGTGGCCAGCACGCCGATGCCGGCCAGCGCCGACAGGCCGGCGACCGCCCAGAACGCGGCCCGCCAGCCCAGGTGCTGGCCGATCACCGTACCGGCGGACAGGCCGACGATCGTGGCCACGGTCAGCCCGCCGGCCAGCACGCTCATGGCCCTGGCGCGGGCGTTGGCGGGCACCAGGCCCATCGCGGCGCTGGTGGCCACGGCCCAGAATCCGGCGTACACGAAGGCGCCCGCCACGCGCGTGGCGAACAACACCGCGTAGCTCGACGTCAGCGCGCCCGCGACGTGCGTGAGGGCGAAGATCGCCAGGAACGCGAGCAGCACCGTACGGCGGGGCAGGCGCAACGTGACGACGGCCAGCACCGGCGCGCCCACCAGCATTCCCATCGCGAACGCCGAGATCAGCAGCCCCGCGTCCGGCACGGACACCCCGAGGTCTCTGGCCAGCTCGGGGAGCAGTCCGGCCAGCATCAGCTCAGAGGTGCCCTGAGCGAAGATCGAAATGCCCAGTATGTAGACGGCCAACGGCATGGAGACACTCCTCGGACAGTTTTAGATTGATCAGTTCAAAATCAGGGCGCGAAAAATTCAGAAGGCGGCCAGTGCGACGTTCGCGATCGACTCGAGCGTGGCCAGGTCGGCCCCGCCGCGTGCCGCGACGCGCAGGCCGCCGATCGTGGTGGAGACGAAGTGGGCCAGGGCCAGCGGGTCGTGCGTGGTGCCGAGTTCGCCGCGCGCGCGGGCGGTCTCGATCGCGGCCCTGAACGTCTGGATCCGGCTGTCGTTGTTGCGGCGCAGCAACTCCGAGATCTCCGGATCGTGCGGGCCCAGCTCGACCAGCGCGTTGATCACCATGCAGCCCGCCGGGTCGTCCGGATCGGGATCGATCGCCCATCGCAGCACCGTGCGGATCTTCTCCTGGATGGGCAGCTCGCTCTCCATCAGCTCGACGAGTTGCGCGTTCTGGCCGGCCATGTAGTGGCGTAGCGCACGCTCGTACAGGTCGTGCTTGCTCGCGAACGTGTTGTAGATGCTGCTGCGGCCGAGGCCGGTCGCGGTGCACAGGTCCTGCGTCGAGGTGGCCTCGTAGCCGGCGTCCCAGAACGCCAGCATGGCAGCCTCGACCGCCCGTTCCTCCTCGAACTTCCTCGGTCGCGCCACGACCGGTACGCTACACGTTCTGTACAGATCAGTTCAATATCTCAGTGGGCCTGCCGGAACGTGTCCAGGAACACCCTGCGGGTGCCGGCCTGGTCGTCCCACTTCAGCTCGGGCAGGTCGAACGTGATCTTGTACGCTGTCTCGTCGTCGACCGAGACGTACCTGGTGAGCGCGTGCATGGGGACGCCGTTGCCGGTCGTGTAGGTGTACTCCCAGTCGGCGGCCGGCCGGCCCCGGTGGTCCACGGCCTGCAACCGCACCTGGATGTAGCTCTCCAGCCCGCCTTCCGCCTCCTGGCGGCCCAGCTCCGCGAGGCCGCCGTCGGCCTGCGGGCCGGCCCGTTCGACGAGGACGCGCATGCCGGAGTCCTTCGGCCCGCTGAACGTCGCCACGCCGTCAGCCGTGGCGAGCTTCCAGTCCTCCGGCACGGCGGCGGCGAACCCGGTGCCGGCGTGCTCGGTGTAACCGGCGGGCACGGGGGAGGGGTCCGTCGGCCGCACGGCCGCGGGGCTCTCGGCGGTGCCGGACGTGGTCGCGGGCGGCGACTCGGCGGAGCCGCCGGACAGGACGCCGGAGAGGACGCCGGAGAGGATGATCGCCACGGCGCCCACGACGACGGCCACGGCCAGCAGGGCGCTGACGATCGTGAGCGGCGTGGGACGGCCGCCGCGCACCCAGGGGCCGTCGTCGTCCTCCCTCCGGCGGCTCTTCCCTGTGCGGGGGCCGGTGCCGGGCAGCGTCGCCGGGCGGCCGCGGCCGACGTCGTCCGACAGGCCGCGCGACTGCTCCCGCAGGTCGTCGGCCGAGGCCAGCGGCCACGGGGTGGCCCCGCCGGTCCTGCCGGTCCCGCCGGAGGTGCGGCTGTCGCTGGTCAGGGGCAGGATCGGCGGCGGATGGGGGCCCCGAGGCGCGTCGAGGTCGTTGTCGGGATCACGGCCGATCCTGGGCCCCGTGGGCGCGCCGAAGGACGGCTGAGGGCCCGAGGCGCTCGCCAGGGAGTCGTATGGGCCTGAGGTGCTCGCGAGTGAGTCGTATGGACCTGAGCTGCTCGCCAATGAGTCGTACGGGCCTGAGGTGCTTGCCAGGGAGTCGTACGTGCCGGAGGTGTTCGCGAGCGGGTCGATCGGCCGGCCGGTCGCCGGGTCGTACGGCACCCGTACCGGCCCCGAGGGGGTCTCCACGATCCGCGAGGGCATCGGCCCCGACGGGGTGTCCAGCGGCGGCAGCAGCCCGGCGGGCGTGGGGTCGACCGGGCTGGGCAGCACCTCGGGGGTAGGCGGCCTGGGCGCGCCGTGCGCCCGCAACACCGTCTCCAGCAGCTCGATGACCTGGGCAGAGGTCAGCCGTTCCGCCGGGTTCTTGCGCAGCAGGCCCTCGATCACCGGCAGCAGCGACCCGGCGCGCTGCGGCCTGATCGGGTCCTGCGTGAGGACGGAGCCCAGCACCGCCACCGGGTCGGGCCCCTCGTACGGCGGCCGCCCCTCGACGGAGGTGTACAGGGTGGCCCCGAACGACCACAGGTCGGCCGCCTGCGTGATCGGCCGGCCGGACAGGCGCTCCGGCGGGATGTACGCGGGCGACCCCATGAGCAGCCCGGTCTGCGTGATCGTGACGTCGCCCTCGATGGCCGCGATGCCGAAGTCGGTCAGCACCACCCGGTCGGAGGTCAGCAGCACGTTGCCCGGCTTGATGTCGCGGTGCAGGATCCCGGCGGCGTGGGCGTGCATGAGGGCGTCCAGCACCCGGATGCCGATCTCGGCGGCCTGGATCACCGGCAGCGGCCCGCTCTGGCGTACGGCCTGCTCCAGCGACCACGCCCGGACCAGTTCCATCACGATCCAGGGGCGGCCGTCCTCCTCGACCACGTCGTGCACGGTCACGATGCCGGGATGGGTCAGCCGCGCGGCGGATCGGGCCTCGCGCAGCATGCGCCGGTGCGCCACCTGTTTGCCCGCGTGGTCGAGCCCGTACGGGAGGATCAGCTCCTTGACCGCCACGTCGCGGTCGAGCAGCACGTCGTGGGCGTGCCACACCATGCCCATGCCGCCCCTGCCGACCGGCGACATCAGCCGGTAGCGCCGTCCCACGAGCCGGCCCTGGCCGCCCTGCGGCGGGCCTCCCGCGGCACCTCCTTCTGGGCCGGGTCCGCTGAGCAAGCGGTCGGCTGCCATGTTCCCGCCCCCATCTCGCCTCATCCGTCACGTGCGTTCATCACGCTACTTGCAGATTGTGGAGGATCGACACGATATCTGCGGGGAATGCACAAGGGAAGGTGAAGTCGCTTTACAGCGGCTCTGACGTGCTGAAATATCGCAAATAAAATTGATCACTTACTCAGATCGGCCAGCGCGCGCAGAGCATCGGTGAACGCCTCGACCGGCGGTTCGACCAGGCCCGCGCCGACCTGGCCAGTGCCCGCGACGCGGCCCGCGATCCCCGTGTTGACCACCGGCAGCAGGCCCGTACGCGCCACGAGCGTGAGGTCGATGCCGACTGGCGTGCCCCGGAATCCGAGGCCGGGGATCTGGTAGGCGGGGTGCTCGGTGAGCGTGATCTCGTACATGGAGCGGGTGGCCCGTACCGCGTCCTCGACCTCGCCGCCGACGAACCGGACGATCGCCGGCGAGGCCGCCATCGCGAACCCGCCCAGCCCCGACGTCTCGGTGATCGTGGAGTCGCCGATGTCCGGGTTGGCGTCGGCCGGGCCGTACGAACCCAGGTAGAGCCCGTCGGGCACCCCCGCGGGGCCGGTGAACCAGCGCCCGCCCAGCCCCGACACCTGCACGCCGAAGTCGGTGCCGTTCCTCGCCATCGCGACGACCAGCGAGGAGCCGGGCACGTCGCGGGCCGCGTCGGTGCTGACCTTGGCCGCGGCCATGCCGGCGTTGAGGAAGAAGTGGTCGTTGCCGCCGATGAACCGCAGCACGCCGGCGGCCTCGCCGGGGGCCGCCTCCACCACGGCCGGGGCCAGCTCGCGCAGCAGGAGCGAGGTGGCGGCCCGGTTGCGGTTGTGCAGCTCGTCGCCCATCTGCAGGGCCTGCGCGATCAGCGAGCGCAGGTCGATCGGGCCCGTACGCTCCAGCGCCGCCGCCAGGGCCGGGCCGAGCACGCGGTCCATCCAGCGCAGCCGGTCGAGGACCTCGGGGCCGTACGCGCCGTACCTGAGCACCTTGCCGAGTCCCTCGTTCAGCGAGCAGTAGGCGGTGCCGCCGTGCTCGTCGTCGCGCACCTCGAACAGCCACATGGACGGGCTCACCACGCCCGCCATCGGGCCCACGGCGGCGTGCTCGTGACAGGGGCTCAGCGTGACCGCGCCCGCCGCGAGCGCCTCGCCTGCCTCGTGCTCGTCCGCGGCCAGGCCCTCCAGCACCATCGCGCCGATCAGCGCGCCGCGCATGGGGCCCGAGGCGCGTTCCCACGTGATCGGCGGGCCCGCGTGCAGGAACGTGCCCGCCTCCAGCA
Organism: Nonomuraea sp. NPDC051298; assembly: GCF_055586305.1. NCBI lineage: Bacteria > Bacillati > Actinomycetota > Actinomycetes > Streptosporangiales > Streptosporangiaceae > Nonomuraea > Nonomuraea sp. NPDC051298. The sequence goes on along the minus strand of NZ_JBVJIM010000001.1, from coordinate 709,328 downwards.
CCTCCGACGCCCGCCGCACGCCCACCAGGTGCGGGCGCGCGGAGACCAGCCTGCCCACGGCCAGCTCGTTGGCCGCCTCCCTGCGCGGATCGGACAGCACCCGCTCCAGCGCCTGCGCGGTGCCGGGCAGCGGCGGACGCCACTCGACCGGCACCGTCGCGACGGCCTGCGCGCGCAGCGCCTCGTCCAGCAGCCCCGTGCCGACGGTGATCACGCGGGGGGCGGAGTTGAGCAGGGTCACAGGAGGCTCCTCGCGTGGCGGGCGGCCTGGGCGTTGGAGGTGAAGACGGCCGCGCCCGCCTCGCGGAAGGCCGCGGCCTGCCGGTGCAGGTCCTGCGGGTCGCCCTCGGTGCCGATCAGGGCGATCACGACCGTGGCCGGCGTACGGGCGACCGCGTGCGCCAGCGAGGCCGCCGGGTCGGGGTCGGCGCCGTGGCCGAGCACGACGTCCATGAGCACCACGTCCCGCTCACAGGCCCGGCCCAGGGCCTCCACCCGCAGCGCCGGATCGATCATCGGATGCGCCCTGCCCCTGGTGTAGGCGTCGTCGCCGAAGTCCACGAAGTCGCCGCTCCCGGCCAGCAGCGCCGCCTCCGCGCTCAACGTGCCACCGGCGTACAGGCCCCTGATCCGCTCGGGCGCGGGACGCGTACCGCGCCAGGCGGGCCACGACGGCCACTCGGGGACGGGCCGGCCGAGCGCGCGCAGCGCCTGCTCGGTCGCCTGGGTCAGGTCGGGCGTCCCTTCCCCGAGCAGGGCCAGGACCACGGGCGTGCGCGGCGGCTCCGCCTCCAGGGCCCGCGCCACCTCGGGGTCGGGCGGCTTGGAGACCAGCACGATCAGCTCGGTCGCCGGGTCGTCGTCCAGCATGCGCAGCGCGCGCCGCGTGGACAGGCCGCCCACCTCGGCCGACAGGTCGCGCCCGCCCACCCCGAGCACGTGGCTGACGCCCGTGCCCGCCCAGTCGAGCAGGCACGTCACCTGCTGCGCGCCCGTGCCCGACGCGGCCACCACCCCGACCGGGCCGGGGGACAGGACGTTCGCGAAGCCCAGACCGGCCCCGGCGATCACGGCGGTGCCGCAGTCCGGCCCCATGACCAGGACGTCCCTGGCCTCGGCCAGCTCCTTGAGCAGGCGCTCGCGCTCGACGGGCACGCCGTCGCTGAAGATCATGACCGGCAGCCCGGCCTCGACGGCGTCCAGGGCCTCGAAGAAGGCGTACTCGCCGGGCGTGGAGATCAGGACGAGGTCGGCGGGCCCGCGGGCGGCGGCGGAACGGGTGGTCAGCGGCGGCTGGTCCCCGGGCGCGGCGTGCGCGCGGGAGGAGGAGGCGGCCAGCCGCCGGTCGGCCTCCCGGACGGCCGCGTCCGTGTCGCGGGCCCGTACGGCGATCACCAGGTCGCCCGGACCCGCCTCCTGAACGCCGAAGCCCAGCTCCCGCAGGATCGAGACGTTGAGGTCGGTCGCCATCGCGACCATGGCGGCCTGCACGCCGGGCAGCTCCGTCAGCGCGCGGCTGACCCGCATGAGGGTGACCGAGTCGTGGTAGGCGCCCCTCCGTACGAGCACCGCCTGCGGCAGGCCGTTCACCGGCCACCGCTCAGCGACAGCACCGCCCGTACGCCGATGGTGACGCCCTGGGCCAGGTCGGCGCCCGAGGTGTGACCGAGGCGGTGCAGGCGGCGCAGGGCCGGTTCGAGCGCCTGCCGTCCGGCGACGCCGCGCAGCACCGCGATCACCTCGGGGCTGGCCTCGCCCTTGGCCGCGCAGTGCAGGAGCGTGGCCGAGATCGGCGTCGTACGGGTGCGGGCGTCGTACGTGACGGTCGCCGCCAGCCAGTCGGCCAGCCAGACCGCCCGTCGTGTGCCCGCCGCCGCGCCCAGATGCCGCAACGCCACCAGCAGCCCCGCCAGCACGTCGTCACCGCTCGGCGTCAGGCCGGGCCCGAGGCCGACGAGCCGCTCCGCCGCCGTCACCACACCCAGCAGCCAGCCCTTCGCGCAACTGTCGGCGAGCAGCTCCACGGCGGCGTCGCCCGCCAGCCCCGCCCCCGGCGGGTCGCCCAGCACGGCCGCCACCTGCGCCAGCCGGTCCCGATCCACCCGGCCCAGCGGCGGCGAGGGGTCCCACCAGCGGCGCACGCCCAGGCTCAGCGGGCCCAGGTCGATCACCCGGTCGCCCACCGAGGCTTCGTCACCCACCGTGACGTGCGGCAGCGGGGTGGCCAGCAGTACGGAGTTCGGCAGCCGCGTCGCCTCACCGGTGATGACGGCGATCACCGTAGGCTCCACATCGGTCCTGACCTCGAGATAAATCCCCTCGGCGAACGTCGCCAGGACGCGGGCGGGACGACGCTGGCCCTCCAGCACGGGCCGCACCGCCGTGCTGGCCGCGCCCGTGACGTGGGCGCGGGTACGCCGCGCATGAGTACTGACGGTCACCTGACCTCCCAACCGACCTTGGACCTGACCGTAGAACGACCGTTGAACCCTCCGTACGGGTAAATTTGCCAACAGTGAGCGGGAAGGTTGGCTCTTCCTGACAGACCGCTTCCGGGGTCACAATCTCCCCATGGAACCCCCCGTCCGCCTCGCCAGCACCGGCACGATCATTCACGGCGTGTCCGTCGAGGAGGTGCTCGGCGTGTCCACCCTCGCCGAGGCCAGGCTGATCGCGGGGGAGAGCGGGCTGGGCCGCATCGTGCAGCGGCTCAACGTGATGGAGGTGCCCGACATCCTGCCCTGGGTCAAGCCGCACGAGCTGCTGCTCACCACCGGCTACCCGCTGCGCAACACCCCGCAGTCGCTCGGCCGGCTGGTCGCCGACCTGGACGAGCGCGGCCTGGCCGCCCTGGCCATCAAACTCGGCCGGTACGTGGACAAGCTGCCCGACGAGATGACCGAGCAGGCCGACCGGCTCGGCTTCCCCCTCATCCTGCTGCCGAACGACGTCGGCTTCGACGACATCCTCAACCAGGTGCTCACCGACATACTCAACCGCCAGGCCGCCGTGCTCGCCCGCGCCGAGGAGGCCCACCGGGCGCTGGTGCAGGTGGTGCTGGCCGGGGGCGGGCTCGACGAGGTCACCGCCGAGGTGGCCACGCTCCTCGACGTGTCCGTGGCCGCCGTGGACGGCTCCGGCCGGGTGCTGGCCACCGCCGGTCCCGCCGACCACGTGACCGTCCTGTGCGAGTCGATCTCCAGCGAGGGCCCGCCGGGACGGGTACGCGCGTTCGCCTCCGTGCCCGTCCTGGCCGGCGGCCACCACCACGGCAGGATCGTGGCCTACAGCCCGTCGGGAGCCATCAGGGACAGCGACGTCGGCATCCTCGAACGCGCCGCCACCGTCGCCGCGCTCGTCGTCACCCGGCAGGAGGCGGTCAACGCCGTCGAGAGCAAGTACCGCGCCGACTTCCTGCGCGACGTGCTCACCGGACGGGCCGGCGCGGCCGACCGGGTGACCGCCAGGGCCGGGGCGTTCGGGTGGGACCTGGCGCGGCCGGTGGTCGTCCTGGTCGCCGAGCTGGACCCCGACGGCGACGAGCGCAGCGCCCAGGACCGGCTGGTGTCGTGCTGGACCGCCGCCATCCGCAGGCACGACCCGCAGGGGGCGGTGGCGGGGTTCTCGCACGAGGTGGTGGCCGTCGTGGGCGCCGCCACCGACGCCGCCAGGGTGGCCAGGGACGCCGCCGCGGCCTTCCTCGACGTGCCGCCCGCCACGTTCTCGACCGGCACCTCGCGGCCGAGCCCGGGGGCGGAGACGCTGCCGGAGGCGTACTCGCAGGCGCTCAAGGCCGCCCGGGTGGGCCGCCAGCTCCACGGGCCGGGGGCGGTGGCCCACTTCGACCAGCTCGGGGTGTACCGGCTGCTGTCGCTGGTGAACGACACCGACGAACTGCACGCGTTCGTCCGCGAGACGCTCGGGCCGCTCGCCTCCGACGACGACGCCGAGAACGCGGACCTGCGCCGTACGCTGCAGGCGCTCCTGGAGACCAACCTCAACGTGGCCGAGACGGCGCGGCGGCTGCACTTCCACTACAACACGCTGCGCTACCGCATCGGGAAGCTGGAGCGGCTGCTCGGCACCTTCACCGACGACCCGCACCTGCGCCTCAACCTCACGCTGGCCCTTCACGTGCTGCGCATGCGGGGGATCTGACCGTCGTGGTCCCTGGCCGGGGTCCCTGGCCGTGGTCCTAGGCTTGGGCAGCGTGGACTTCGAACTGCGCTCCGACTTCATCCCGCTGTGTGACCTGCTGAAGTACTGCGGGATCACGGAGACGGGCGGCATGGCCAAGCACCTCATCGCCGAAGGGCTGGTGCGGGTGGACGGAGAGGTGGAGCTGCGCAAGCGAGCCAAGATCCGGTCGGGTCAGGTGGTCAGCGGCGACGGCTTCTCGATCAGGGTGGAGTGACGCGAGGGGGCGCGGTGTCGGGCGCGCCCACGAAAAGAAACGGCCCCCGTGACGGGGGCCGTAGTACCCGGGATCATAGCCCCGGGCGGGTAGCTACATGTTAGGACGTGATGGCGGTGCGCGACGGCAGGATGGACATGGTCATGCTCGTCCCGGCCGACTCCGACCTGTGCGCCGCGATCCACTCCATCAGGCAGGAGACCGGGAGCGGTCCCGCGTACAGGAACTGAGGGCCTTTGCGCGTTGGGTGCGCTGGGCAAGAAGAAACGGCCCTCGTGGTGAGGGCCGTAAGGCCCGGGAGCTGAGTGCCGGGCGTTCTGCCCTCAGGCTAGGAGGGCATGGCGGTGCGTGACAAGCCGAACGGTGAGAGTGGTCGTTCTCTGCGAGGTTTTCTCTGGTGGGCGGGGCGGATTTGGCAGATCATGCCCGTGTAGGAGCGGGCCGGCGGGCCTAATGTGCCCGCAACGGAACGGGTCGCCGGCCCAGCGCCCAGCACAAGAGGGGCTCGCATGGTTGTGGGATGGACCAAACACGGTGACGGCAAGCACCTGGCTCCCGGCGAGGTGGTCAGGCCCGACGAGAGGCTGAGCTGGCCCCGGATGGTGGGGTTCGGGGCGCAGCACGTGATCGCGATGTTCGGCGCGACGTTCGTCTTCCCCCTCGTCATGGGGCTGGACCCGAACGTGGCCGTGATGATGTCGGGTGTCGCGACGATCCTGTTCCTGCTCATCGTGAAGGGCAAGGTCCCCAGCTACCTGGGCACCAGCGCCTCCTTCCTGGGCGGCGTGGTCGCCATCAGGGCCGCGGCGGGCGGCGACACCGGCGGCGCGGACGCCCTGGTGACCGGCGCCATCCTGGTCGCCGGGCTGGTGCTGGCGCTGGCCGGGCTGGCCATCCACTTCCTCGGCGTGGGCGTCATCCACCGGGTCTTCCCGCCCGTGGTGACCGGCGCGGTCGTGATGCTGATCGGGTTCGGGCTGGCGTTCGTGGCGGCGGACACCTACTGGCCGCAGGACCACTGGATGGCGTTCGCCACGATGCTGATCACGTTCGTGGTGATCGTGCTGTTCAAGGGGTTCCTCGGGCGGGTCGGGGTGCTGGTCGGGCTCGTGGCCGGGTTCGGGCTGTCGTGGGTGCTGGATCGGGTCGCGGGGCCGGTCACGTCCGTGCTGCCGGGGGTCAACCTGCGCGACGCGGCCGGGGCGAGCTGCCCGGCCGAGGGGACGTACTGCGTGGCCACGGCCTTCCCGCACGACCGGGTGAGCTTCGACGCGGTGGCCGCCGCGCCCTGGTTCGGGCTGCCGGACTTCCACGGGCCCGACTTCAGGACCTCCGCCGTGCTGCTGGTGCTCCCCGCCGTGATCGCGTTGATCGCGGAGAACATCGGGCACGTCAAGGCCGTGGGCGAGATGACCGGGACGGACCTGGACCCGTACGTGGGCCGGGCCGTGCTGGCCGACGGCGTCGGCACCGTGGTCACCAGCGCCGTCGGCGGTTCCCCCACGACCACGTACGCGGAGAACATCGGCGTCATGGCGGCCACCAAGGTGTACTCGACGGCGGCCTACTACATCGCGGGCGTCATCGCGATCCTGTTCGGGCTCTGCCCGAAGTTCGGGGCGCTCATCGCGGCCACGCCGGGTGGCGTGCTCGGCGGCGTGACCGTCATCCTGTACGGCATGATCGGCCTGCTCGGCGCCAAGATCTGGATCGAGAACCGGGTGAACTTCGCCGATCCCGTGAACATGGTTCCGATCGGGGCGGGCATCATTCTGGCCATCGGACCTGTGAGGCACCTCATCAGCGGGGAGTTCGTCCTGGAGGGCATCACGCTCGGCACGGTCGTCGTGCTGGGCGGCTACCACTTGCTGCGCGCCATCGCCGGGCGCACTCCCGAGCCCGTACGGAGCGAGGCGTGAAGCCGCCGCCGTTCGTCCACCACGCGCCGCGCGACCTCGGCGCGGCTCTGCGGACCCTCGCCGAGGTGCGCGGGAAGGTGCTGGCCGGCGGGCAGAGCCTCATCCCCATGCTCAACATGCGGCTGGCCGCGCCCGAGCACCTCGTCGACATCAACCGGGTGGCCGGGCTGGACACCGTCGAGACGACCCCGGCGGGGGTCAGGGTCGGCGCGCTGGTCAGGCACTCAGAGGCCGAGCGGGCGGGGCTGCATCCGCTGCTCACGCGGGCGCTCAAGCTGGTCGCCCATCCCGTGATCCGCAACAGGGGGACCGTGGTGGGCAGCCTCGCGCACGCCGATCCGGCGGCCGAGTTGCCCGCGGTGCTGGCCGTGCTGGGCGGGCACGTACGGGTGGCCCGCCGGGACGGGAACGGCGGCACGGCCGTACGGGACGTGCCGGCCGGGGAGTTCTTCGTCGGGCCGATGGAGTCGGACGTCCGGCCGGACGAGCTGGCCGTGTCGGCGTTCTTCCCTGCGCTGGGGGAGGGCGCCGGGGTCGCGTTCGAGGAGGTGGCCCGCAGGCACGGCGACTACGCGCTGGCGGGCGTGTGCGCCGTGGTCAGCCTGGGGGAGGTGGTCACGGCCAAGGTGGCGTGCATCGGGGTCGGGCCGGTGCCCGTCGTCGTGGAGCTGGACGCGGGCGAGACCGACTGGCGCGCGGCGGCGGCCCGCGTGCGCGACGCCACCGAACCCGAGGACGACATCCACGCCTCAGCCGCCTACCGCAGGCACCTGGTGGGCGTGCTGGCAGAGCGGGCGCTGCGCAACGCGGCGCGGGAAGGGGCGGCGGCCCGTGGAGCATGAGATCACCCTCGTCGTGAACGGCACCGCCCGCCGCGTACGCGTGCCGGCGCGGCGGCTGCTGTCCGACTGCCTGCGGCACGACCTCGGCCTGACCGGCACCCACGTGGGCTGCGAGCACGGCGTCTGCGGCTGCTGCACGGTGCTGCTCGACGGCCTGCCGGTACGGTCGTGCCTGACGTTCGCCGTGACCGTGGACGGCGCCGAGCTGACCACCGTGGAAGGGCTGGCGGACGCGGACGGCGGGCTGTCGCCGGTGCAACGGGCCTTCGCCGAGTGCCACGGGCTGCAGTGCGGGTTCTGCACGCCGGGCTTCCTGTGCACGGTGACCGCCCTGCTCAGGGAGAACCCGGCCCCCACCGAGGAGGAGGTGCTGGAGGGCATCTCGGGCAACCTGTGCCGCTGCACCGGCTACCAGAACATCGTCAAGGCCGTCCACCGGGCCGCCGAGCTGCTGGCGGAGGAGGCATGACGACGAGGCTGTTCGGGGAGCCCGTACCGCGCAGGGAGGATCCGCGGCTGCTCACCGGGCAGGGCCGCTACCTCGACGACCTGGGTCACGACGCGCTGGCGGCGGCGTTCGTACGGTCGCCGCACGCCCATGCCCGCATCCGCGACATCGACGTGGGCCCGGCGCTCGACGTGGAGGGGCTCGTCGCCATCTACACCTGGGAGGACCTGCCAGAACGCGTCGGCCGGGCCCTGCCGCTGCTGATCCCGCACCCCGCGCTCACCCACGGGCGCACCGCCTACCCGCTGGCCAGGGAGGTCGTCAGGCACGTCGGCGAGCCGGTGGTCATGGTCGTGGCCGCCGACCGCTACGCCGCCGAGGACGCCTGCGCGCTCATCGAGGTCGACTACGAGCCGCTCAAACCGGTGGTGGGCCTGGCGGAGGCCGTTCAGGGGGCCCAGCTCGTGCACCGGGACGTGCCGGGGAACGTCGGCGCCCACCTCGTCCAGGAGGTTCCCGCGGCCGACGGGCGCGGCGCGAGGGAGGCCATCGAGACCGCCCCGCACACGCTCGCGTTCCGGCTCGACATCGAGCGCAGCGCCAGCATGCCGCTGGAGGGCCGCGGCGTGTACGCCCGCTGGGACGGCCGCGACCTGCGCGTCTACTCCAGCACCCAGACCTCGACCAGCGTGCGCATGGCCGTGGCCGCCGCGCTCGGGCTGCCGCTGCCGCAGGTCGAGGTGATCGCCCCCGACGTGGGCGGCGGCTTCGGCGTGAAGATCGTGCACCCGTGGCCCGAGGAGGTGCTCGTCCCGTGGGCCGCCATGACGCTCGGCCGCGAGCTGAAGTGGGCCGAGGACCGCAGGGAGCACTTCGTGGCCTCGGCGCACGAGCGGGCGCAGGTGCAGTACGTGCGCGTGGGGTTCGACGACGACGGGCGCGTGCTGGGGCTCGACGTGACGATCCTGCACGACCACGGCGCCTACACGCCGTACGGGATCATCGTGCCCATCGTCACCTCCACGCAGCTTCTCGGGCCGTACAAGCCGGGGGCCTACCGGGTCGAGTTCACCGCCGTCTACACCAACACCGTGCAGGTCACCCCCTATCGCGGGGCCGGGCGGCCGCAGGGCGTGTTCTGCATGGAACGCACGATGGACAAGATCGCCCGATACCTGGGCAAGGACCGTACGGAGGTGCGGGAGGTCAACTTCATCCGGCCCGAGGAGTTCCCGTACGACCAGGGGATGATCTTCCAGGACGGCCGGCCGCTGATCTACGACAGCGGGAACTACCCCGAGCTGCTCCGCATGATCAAGGAACTCATCGGCTGGGACTCCTTCGAGCGCCGCCCGGGGCGCGGCATCGGGATCGGCTGCTACGTGGAGGGCACGGGCGTGGGGCCGTACGAGGGCGGGCACGTGCAGGTCACCTCCGACGGACGCGTCCACGTCTCCACCGGGCTCACCTCACAGGGGCAGGGCCACGAGACGGTCTTCGCCCAGATCGCCGCCACCGAGCTGGGCGTGCCCATCGACCGCGTCAGCGTGGTCACCGGCGACACCCGCCGCTTCGGGTACGCGGTGGGCACCTTCGCCTCCAGGGCCGCCGTCGTCAGCGGCAACGCCGTCGCCCTGGCCTGCAGGAAGGTACGCGAGAAGGCGCTGCGCATCGCCGCCGACGCGCTGGAGGCGAACCCCGCCGACCTCGACATCGCCGACGGGATCGTGCACGTGAGCGGGACACCGGCCGCCTCCATCCCGCTGTCCACGGTGGCGGTGCTGGCCAACCCGCTGCGTTACGCCTTCGACGAGGAGACGGCCAAGGCGACCCAGTTCGCCGGCGCCGCCGCCCCCGACCGCCCGCCCGTGGCCGAGGGGGACGAGCCGGGGCTGGAGGGCAAGGACTACTACTCGCCGATCCGGTCCACGTTCGCGGCCGGGATGCACGCCGCCATCGTCGAGACCGACCCCGACACCGCCGAGATCACCGTCGCGCGCTACGCCGTCGTGCACGACTGCGGGCGGCTGATCAACCCGATGATCGTCGAGGGGCAGATCCACGGCGGGGTGGCCCAGGGCATCGGCGGCGCCCTGTACGAACGCATGGTCTACGACCAGCACGGGCAGCTCGTCAACGCCTCCTTCATGGACTTCCTCATGCCGTACGCCACCGAGATCCCGCACATCGAGACCGGCCACCTGGAGACGCCCTCGCCGCTCAACCCGCTCGGTGTCAAGGGGGCGGGGGAGGCCGGCGTGATCCCGGTCTCCGCCGTCATCGCCTCGGCCCTGGAGGATGCCGAGGGCATCGAGATCGACCGCATGCCCATCTCGCCGTCCGAGCTGTTCGACCTGCGCACCGCCCGCCCGGAGTGAGCGGTGCCCGGCGCGGCGAGGGTTGCGGTGAACCCGCTTCGGCAGCGCTGCGTACCCCGGGATATGACGACATTTCCACGTCTGGCCGCTCTCGCGCTGCTGGCCGGACTGGCCGCCGCCTGCTCCTCCGGGAGCGGCGGCGGCCACGTCGCGGCGGGCGCGCAGCGGGCCGTCGCCGCGCCCCTGACCGTCGAGCAGCTCTCGGCCAAGGTCGGGTGCGCGCCGAAGATGCAGGTGAACGCCACTGAGCTGCGTACGGGGTACTGCAAGACCCCGGACGGCGAGTTCTTCGTGACGACGTTCAAGACCCAGGCGGGCAAGGACGCCTGGATGGACGCCGCGCCCGAGTACCACCCGCACCTTGTCGGGAACCTGTGGACGGTGCTGTCCAGCAGGAAGGTGCTCGATCTGCTCAAGGAACGGCTCGGCGGGGACCTCCACCTCACCGACCACAGGAAGAAGATGCAGGTGGTCGGGTGAGGGGGCCGGTCTCCGTGCCCGTTCCGAGGTGATCGCCCGATCAGCGCAGGAGGGCGTACTGGGCGCGGATCTCGCCCGGGGTGGCGACCCTGTCCAGGAACATCAGGCCGTCCATGCGGCAGTCACACGGGTTCTGCTCCCGCGTGTTCTGCGGGTGACTGCCGCCGATCTTGATGCCGCGCGGGTCGGTCGCCGAGGTGAGGTCGGGCTCGGGGTCGCCCTTCAGCCCCCACGGGTCGCCGTCCACGGTGTAGGAGCCGTCGAGCGCGCGGCCGTCGCGGTAGAGGCGCATCGCCCCGGTGTCGAAGTCGAAGGTGGCGGCCAGGAACACCCACCGGTCGCGTGGCAGGATCGTCTGCCACGGCAGGTTCGCGGCGAAGGTCTGGGAGGCGGACCCGTCCACCCTCCTGGCCAGCGCCACCACCCGTAGCTCACCCTCGACGGTGATCAGCTCCAGCAGCGCCCGCACGTCGTGGCCCTGGGAGTCGCCACTGAGGACGCCCGCCAGGCCGATCGCGCCGTAGCGGTCGGCCGGGTCGGCGGTGTTGGTGTTGAGCGCGGGCCCGGTGCCGGTCATCTTGAACCACCCCATGATCGTGGTGCCCGAGGCGGCGTTGAAGGCCCGCAGGCTGGGCAGGCCCGTCTCGGCGTACACCCCGGCCTTCCAGTCGTCGTTGCCTGCGGCCGCTTGGTCGACCTGCCGGGTCTGCAGGCTGTGCGTGCTGCCCCGGTACGCGCCGTCCGCGACGCGCATCGCCGCGCCGCCGTTGACCAGCGAGATGGGGGTGCCCGACAGGCCCTGGTCCTGCTCGCGGGCCGGGTCTCCTGGCACGGGGTGCTCGAAGTCGTACGCGGCCACGAGGCCGGGACGGAACGACGGCAGCACGCCCGACGGCGCGTACGTGGCCTTCGTCACCTTCCAGATCTTGCCGTTGGCCTTGGACAGGGCGTACAGCTCGCCCGCGGCGTCCTGGCCGAAGCGCAGGTCCACCCGGGTGTCGCCGGACAGGTCCCGCATGGTGACCGGCCTGCCGGCCGCGTCGACCAGGCGGGGCTGGTAGATGGTGGCCCGGGTGCCGGTCTCCTCCCGCATGTCGGCGGCGACCGTGTAGAACACCTGGCCGTCCACGATGTCGCCGAACAGGTACTTGCCGTACAGGAGCGGCAGCCGGTCGCCCCGGTAGACGAACCCGCCGACGATGGCGTGGCCGCTGTCGGCGGTGCACGGGTGGCCGGGCGGCGGGTCGTGGTCGTAGGCGGCCACCGGGTAGGTGTAGCCGTACTGCTCGTCGTCGTCGGGCAGTGTGTACAGGTTGCAGCGGTCGGCCTGGTCGAACACGAAGGAGCCCTCGCGCTCGCTCCAGCCCAGGTTGTCGCCGGGGCCGACGTCGTAGACGGCCTCGATGGCGTGCTCGCCGATGTGGCCGAGGAACAGCCGGTTGCCGGCCTTGGAGTCGAAGCTGAAGCGGTGGGGGTCACGCATGCCGTACGCGTAGATCTCGCCGAGCTTGCCCGCCTGGCCGGCGAACGGGTTCGAGGGCGGGATGTCGTACTTGCCGGTGGAGCTGTCGGGGTCGATCCTGAGGATCTTGCCCTGGGGGATGGCCAGGTTCTGCGCGTCGTCGCTGGTGACGCCCCGGCCCCCGTCGCCCGCCGCGACGTAGAGCAGCCCGTGGTCGGCGTCGCCGGGGCGGGCGGCCGGGTTGAAGTCGATCTGCTGGATGCCGTGGACCTGCCCGGAGAAGCCGAGCCTGAGCACCTCGCGGCGGGTGCCGGTGAAGGTGGCGGCCCTGGGGTTCGCGGCCGTCCACTCGGTGATCACGCCGTGGAACCTGGTGCCGGGCTGGGCCGGCAGGTCGGGGGTCTTCGTGGTGAGCGCGTCGCCCCACTCGGTGTGCACGGTGTAGAACCTGCCGTTGCGCCCGAACTCGGGGTGGAAGGCGGCGAAGCCGAAGCCGCTGCCCAGCCCGCGCCCTGAGACGAAGTCGGGCGCGAACGCGGCGGCCACGTCGAGGTACTCCTTCGGCTGCCGGTCCCTGCCGAGCAGGTAGAGCTTGCCGTTGAGGTCGTTGGCGTACAGGCGGCGCGAGCCGTCGGGCAGCTCGCCGAGGTAGTTGATCCTGGCCCAGCGCACCAGGCGCGGGTCGGTGGGCTCCGGGATCGTCTCGGTCTTGGGGAAGGAGGCGAACTCCTCCAGCGTCAGCGTGAGCGGCGACGGCGTGGGCTTCTCGGGGATCGGGTCGTCGATCGGGACCGGCGCGGCGGCGACGGCCGGGGGTGCGAACAGGGCGGTCAGCAGCAGGACGACCGCGACGGTGAGAGTGCGAAAGGCGGGCATCGGGGGATCCTCTCGCAGCGCCCGAAGGGGCGGGAAAGCGCTTTCTGGGACGTCGTGATCGTAACTCCAGGCAAGACCCTGTCAAGGGCCGGTGCGGGGTCCTTACGCGTCCCCGCCGCCGCACGTGACGCGCGTCGCCCGCTTCCCGCGCAGGTCAGCGGGGTGGCGGGGCGGTGGAGGCCCGGACCACCAGCTCGTGGCGCGTACGCCGGCGGCGCGGGCGCGCGGCGGGCGGCTTGAGCACCAGCTCCAGTGCCTGCCTGCCCATGCCCACCATGGGCAGGCGCACGGTGGTGAGCGCCGGGTAGACGTCTTCCGCCACGGGCACGTCGTCGAACCCGGCCACCGAGATCTCGCCGGGCACCCGGTGCCCGTGGTTGAGCAGCCAGGACAGCGCGCCGACCGCCATCGGGTCGTTCAGCGCCACCACCGCCGTCAGGTCGGGGTGGGCCCGCAGCAGCCGGGCCGCGGCCGTCGCGCCGCCCTCCCTGGTGAAGTCGCCGTGCACCAGGGGGACGGTGTCCCAGTCGAGCCCGGCCGCGCCGTACGCCGTGCGCAGCCCCGCCAGCCGGTCCTCCACCGTGGTCAGGTTGGGCGGGCCGCCGATCACGCCCAGGCGGCGGTGGCCCAGGTCGAGGAGGTGGCGCATGAGGCTCGCGCCGCCTGCGGCGTTGTCGGGCAGCACCGCGTCGATCGCCAGGTGGTGGCGGCCGATCACCGCGACCCGGCCCCCCGCCCCCGTGAACGAACGCAGCTCGGCGGCGAGGTCGGCCTCGGTGGCGGCCTCGACGTACCCCGACCCGGCCAGCACGATCGAGGTCACCCGGTGGGCGCGCAGCGCGCGCACCCTGGACAGCTCGGCCCGCGGGTCGCGCTCGGTCTGGCTGATCAGCGCCAGGTAGCCGCGGCTCTCGGTCTCGCGCAGCACGCCCCTGGCGATCTCGGCGAAGTAGGGGTCGCCCACGTCGTGCACGATCAGCCCGACCATCGACGCCTGCCCGCCGGCCAGCGCCCGCGCGTGGCTGTTGGGCACGTAGCCCACCTGGGACGCGATCGCCTGGACGTGCGCCGCGACCTCGGGACTCACGCCCGTGCTGCCGGTCATGGCCCGTGAGGCCGTCGCCAGCGACACCCCGGCCGCCTTGGCCACGTCGACCAGGCGAGGGGGGGATGGGAGGGAAGGTCGCTCTGCCATACCGGTGCGGACCCCCTTGTTCAGGGCGGAATCTCGTGTAATCGTAACCGAAAGCGCTTACGAAAGCGCTTTCGCTCCGCCTCTTCTGACGGGGGTCCCCTCGATGGCAAGAGTACGCAAGGGCCTGGTGGCCGTCTCGCTGTGCGCATTAGCGGCGACCGCGTGCGCGAAGACCGACGAACCCGGCGCGGCCCAGTCGCCCGGACAACAGCAGGGGCCGGTGAAGATCGGCATCTCGCTCCCGCTCACCGGCGACTTCTCCGAACCCGGCAAGGGCATCCAGGAGGGCTACCAGGTCTGGGCCGACCGGGTGAACGCCAAGGGCGGCCTGCTCGGCAGGAAGGTCGAGCTGATCTTCCGCGACGACGCCTCCGACCCCAACCGGGTCAGCTCCGACTATGAATCCCTCATCACGCAGGACAAGGTCAACCTGGTCTTCGGGCCGTTCTCCTCGCGCCTGGTGATCCCGGCGGCGAAGGTCGCCGAGTCGTACGACATGGTCTTCGTGGAGCCCGCGGGGGCCGCCGCCGAGGTGTTCGAGCAGGGCTTCACGCGGCTGTTCTACGCGGCCCCCGCGGTCGCCGACGACCACTACAACTACCTGGCCGACTACCTCACCAAGCTGCCGGCCGACCAGCGGCCCAAGACGGCCGCGTACGCGAGCCTGGACGACCCCTTCGCCCAGGGCACCGCGTACGGGCTGCGCGACAGGCTGACCGCGGCCGGGATCAAGACCGTCGTGGACGAGGTCTACCCGCCCGAGACCACCGACTTCTCGCCCATCGCCGCCAAGATCGCCGCCGCCGAGCCCGACCTGGTCGTGGGCGGCACGCAGTTCGAGGACTCGGTCGGCCTGGTGCGCGCGCTGCAGGAGCTGAAGGTGCAGCCCAAGCTGGCGGCGTTCTCGACCGGGCCGACGCTGGCGGAGTTCCCCGGCGCGGTGAAGGGGGCGGCCGAGCACATCCTCTCGCCCGTCGGCTGGTCGGCCACCGCGTCGTTCACCGGCAACCAGGAGATGGTCAAGCGCTACAAGGAGCTGTTCGGCGGCGAGGCCAACGAGGACGCCGCCAACGGCTACACGGTCGGCCAGATCATCGAGGCCGCCGTGACCGCGGTCAAGTGCGTGGACCCGGTCAAGGAATGCCAGGACAAGCTGGCCGGGCACATCCGGCAGAGCACGTTCGACACGGTCGTGGGGCCGCTGTCCTTCGACGACAAGGGAAGGCCGGAGCAGGCCCACATGATCCAGCAGTACGTGGACGGCAAGGTTGAGATCGTCCTCCCCGAGCAGGCCAAGACCGCCGACCTCGTCTACCCGAAGCGGGAATGGTGAGCCTGCTCCTGCAGGGCCTGGCCCTGGGCGTGCTGACCGGCGGGCTCTACGCGCTGCTGGCCTCGGGCCTGTCGCTGTACTTCGGCGTGATGCGGGTGGTCATGGTGGCCCATCCGGCGTTCCTGTTCCTGGCGGCGTACCTGACGTACACGGTGCACACCACGTTCGGGGTGGACCCGTTCCTGGCGCTGCCGGTGACGGTGCCGCTGTTCTTCGCGCTGGGCGTGGCGGTGCAGCGGCTGCTCATCGCCAGGCTCGCGCCGGAGAACCTGGCGATGATGTCGGTGCTGCTGACGTTCGGGATCGCGCTGACCATCGAGGGGCTGCTCGGCACGGTCTACACCGGCTCGTACAAGTCGGTCAGCATGGAGTACGCGACCCGGTCGCTGAGCGTCGGCGGCGTGCACCTGCCGTACGACAAGATCATCGCATTCTGCGTGGCGGCGCTGACCCTGGCGGTGCTGTTCGCGGTGCTGGTCAAGAGCCGCTTCGGGCAGGCGCTGCGGGCCACGATCCAGCACCGCGAGGCGGCCCGGCTGGTCGGCGTCCCTACCGAGCGCGTGGCCGGGTACGGCTTCGGCGTGGGCCTGGCCACGGCCGCCGTCGGCGGCACCGTGCTGGCCCTGATCACGCCGTTCTTCCCCGCCTCCCACTGGGTGTGGATCGGCAAGCTGATGGCGATCATCGTGGTCGGCGGGCTGGGCAGCGTGGTCGGCGCGGCGCTGGCGGCGATCCTGCTCGGGGTGGTCGAGGGCCTGGTGCTGGTGACCGTGGACGCCACCTGGGCCACCATGATGTTCTACGTCTTCCTCTTCCTGGCCCTGCTCGTCCGCCCCCAGGGGCTGTTCGGAGGCCGGCTTGCGCATCGCTTCTAGAGGGCTCCCGCTGCTGGTCGCCGCGCTGGCGATCGCCTATCCGTGGCTGGTGCCCAACTACTACCTGGTGTACGCGGGCGCGCTGACCGTCATGTACGCCGCCATGTCCACCTCCTGGAACCTCCTGGGCGGCTTCACCGGTTACGTCTCGCTCGGCCACTCGGCGTTCTTCGGTCTGGGCGCGTACGGCACCGGGCTGCTGGTCGTGCGCCTGGGCGTCCCGTGGGTGGTGGCGCTGCTGGTGTCGGCGGCGCTGGTGACGGTGTTCGCCGTGGGCGTGGGCATCGCGGCCGTACGGGTGCGCGGCGCGTCCTTCGTGATCGTCTCCATCGCGCTCGTGTCGATGATGAACCTCGTCGTGCAGGGCTGGCGCTCGCTGACCGGCGGCTCCACCGGCCTGCAGGTGCCCTCGCCCTTCCCCGGCCTGCACCGGGGCGAGACGCACATGGTGTTCTTCTACCTGTTCCTGGCGCTGCTCGCGGTCGCGCTGCTGTGCTGGTGGCACGTCTCGCGCTCCCGCTTCGGCGCGGGCCTTCGGGCCATCAGGGAGGACGAGGACAAGGCCGAGTCGCTGGGCGTGCCCACGGGGGCGTACAAGGTGGCGGCCTTCGCCCTGTCCGCCCTGTTCGTGGCGCTGGCCGGCGGGCTGTACGCGGTGTGGTTCGGCAGCCTCGACCCGATCTTCGTGTTCTCCATCCTGATCGGCTCGTACATGGTGCTCATGAGCCTGCTCGGCGGCGTCAGGCACCTGTACGGCCCGCTGCTCGGCGCGCTCATCGTGGCCCCGGCAGGGGAGTACTTCCTGATCGCGCTGGGCGAGACGCAGATCCACCTCACCGCGACCGGGCTGGTGCTGGTGCTGGTCGTGCTGTTCATGCCGGACGGCATCCTGGCCAGGCTCACCCGGAGACGGCCTGGCCCGTCCATCCCCGACGAGACCGCCGACCAGAGACTCCAGAAGGTGACACCGTGAGCGTCAGAGGGGGCTCCCTGCGCACGGAGGGGCTGACGAAGTCGTTCGGCGGCGTGCTGGCCGTCGACGGCGCGGACGTCGAGCTGCGCGACGGCGCGATCAACGGCCTCATCGGGCCGAACGGCTCGGGCAAGACCACGTTCTTCAACATCGTCACCGGCATGATCAGACCGGACGCGGGGCGGGTGCTCTACCGCGACCGCGAGATCACCCGGCACTCGCCGCACCGCGTCGCGCACACCGGCATCGGCCGCACCTTCCAGCTCTGCCGGGTCTTCCCGCGCATGAGCGTGCTGGAGAACATGCTGGTCGCGGTGCGCCGTACCCGGCTGCGCGAGCTGCTGGCCGGGCTGCGGGACGCGGGCGAGGTGGAGCGGGCCCGGCACTGGCTGCGCCGCATGGGCATCGAGCACCTGGAGGAGGCCGAGGCGCGCGACCTGTCGTACGGGCAGCAGAAGCTGCTCGAACTGGCCGCCGTCCTCATGGCCGAGCCGGACCTGGTGCTGCTCGACGAGCCCGCCGGCGGGGTGAACCCGGCGCTGATCGACCGGATCACGGCGCTCGTCCGCGAACTCAACGCGGAGGGCCGCACGTTCCTGGTCGTCGAGCACAACATGGACATGGTGATGGGCATGTGCGACCACGTGATCGTCTTCGACCGCGGCGCGCCCATCGCCGAGGGGCCGCCGTCGTCGGTGCGGGAGGACCCGCGGGTCTTGGAGGCGTATCTCGGTGTCTGAGCTGCTGCTGACGCTGGACGACGTCGTGGCCGGGTACGGCAGGGCCGCGCCGGTGCTGCGCGGCCTGACCGTCACCGTCCGCGCCGGCGAGGTCGTCTGCCTCGTCGGCCCGAACGGCGCGGGCAAGTCCACCGCGCTCAAGGTCGCCAGTGGCCTGCTCGCGCCCAGGTCGGGGCGGGTGCTGCTGGCCGGGCGCGACGTGACGGGCCTGCCGCCGCAGCGGCTGCTCGGCCTGGGCCTGGCCCACGTGCTGCAGGGCCACAGCGTGTTCCGCGAGATGACGGTGGCCGAGAACGTCCGGCTCGGCGGCTTCACCGTGCGCGACCAGGCCCGGCTGAACGCGCGGATCGAGGTGGTCAAGGAGCTGTTCCCCGTCGTGGGGGAGCGGTGGGGGAGCCTGGCCGGGCTGCTGTCCGGCGGGCAGCAGAAACAGGTGGAGTTCGCGCGGGCGCTGATGCTGGAGCCGTCCGTGGTGCTGCTGGACGAGCCCTCGATGGGGCTCGACCCGCGCAACACGCAGGTGGTGTTCGACCAGATCGACCTCATGCGCCGGACCGGGGTGGCGGTGCTGCTGGTGGAGCAGAACGCGCGCAGGGCCCTGGACATGGCCGACCTCGGCTGCGTGCTCGACCTCGGCCGGGTGCACATCTCGGGCCCCGCCCGCGACCTGGCCGCCGACCCCCGCCTCGGCCGCCTCTACCTGGGCGGCGCCCCCGCGACCTAGACCCGCGACTCAGGCGAGGGTCAGCACGCGCTTCCTGAACACCCAGTACGTCCACCCCTGGTACGCCAGCACGAACGGCAGCGTGATCAGCCCGATCCAGCTCAGCACCGTCAGCGTGTAAGGCCCCGAGGCGGCCTCGGCCAGCGTCAGCCCCGGCAGCGGCCGCACCCGAAGCTCCATGAAGACGGCCAGCGCGCTCAGCGCGATGGCGCCCGCCGTCGCCGTGAACGCCCAGCCCTCCCTGCGCCGCCAGATCAGCGCCGTGGCCGCGGCCAGCGCCGCCATGGCGGCCAGGGCGGGGGCGGTGCCGAGGCTCGACAGGGCGAACACGGCCACGGGGACGGTCACGCCGCCGGCGATCATGGCGGCGGTCCTGGCGCGGCGGCGTACCGGGCCGGTGGTCCGCAGCGCCAGGAACACCGCGCCGTGCAGGACGCACACCGCCAGCGTGAACGCGCCGCCGAACAGGGCCGCGAGCGCGCCGTCGAAGAGCAGCCCGGCGAAGACCGTGCCCCACACGAACGCCGGCAGCGCACTGCCCGCCACGA
This sequence comes from Nonomuraea sp. NPDC051298, assembly GCF_055586305.1. Taxonomy (NCBI): domain Bacteria; kingdom Bacillati; phylum Actinomycetota; class Actinomycetes; order Streptosporangiales; family Streptosporangiaceae; genus Nonomuraea; species Nonomuraea sp. NPDC051298. The sequence continues at coordinate 690,121 of NZ_JBVJIM010000001.1, read as the reverse complement.
TACCCAGGTCGCACCAGAGCGGGTTGGCGACCTTGCCGCGCCACTCCAGGCCGACGCCACGCACGATGAGCCCGACCAGGACCAGCGTCACCGGCAGGTAGAAGGCGCTGAACAGGCCCGCGTACCAGGCGGGGAAGGCGGCGAACATGGCGCCGACCGCGGTGATCAGCCACACCTCGTTGCCGTCCCAGACGGGGCCGATGGTCTGCAGCGCGGCCCGCTGCTCGGCGGGGTTCCTGCTCACCAGCGGCGCCAGCAGGCCGACCCCGAAGTCGAAGCCCTCCAGGACGAAGTAGCCGGTCCAGAGGAAGGCGATGACGGCGAACCACAACTCGATCATTGTCTGCTCCTCAGTACATCAGGGACGGCTCGCGCCGCTCGGCCGCGGGCTCCTGGGCCTGCTCCTCGACGCCCTTGCGGACGTGCCTGGACAGCAGTACGGCCTCGGCCACGGCCAGCACGCCGTACAGGAGGGTGAAGACCGTCAGGGACGTGGCCACCTCGGCCAGGGTCACGCCCGGCGAGACGCTGGCGGCCGTCAGCAGCTCGCCCGCGACCGTCCACGGCTGGCGGCCGATCTCGCTCAGCAGCCAGCCCGCGATCACCGCGACGAGGGGCAGCGGCAGGGCGAGCAGCAGCGCGCGGGAGAGCCACGCGGGGAACTGCCGCCTGCGCCGCGTCAGCCACAGGCCCAGCACCGACAGTCCCACCGTGGCCAGCCCGAAGACGATCATCACCCGGAACGACCAGAAGACGATCGTCTGGTCCGGGCGGTAGTCGCCGGGGCCGAACTGCTGCTCGAAGCGGCGCTGCAGGTCCTCGGTGCCCTGGACGGTGGCGTCGGGGTCGTTGGTGGCCAGGAAGCTCAGGACCTTCGGGATCTCGATGCCGGGCGCCACGCTGAACGCCGCCCCCGCGGTGTCGTGCCGCAGCCCCTCGGCGGAGGCCAGCTTCATGGGCTGCTGCTCGTACAGGAGCTTGGCCGAGGTGTCGCCGGTGCCCGCGACGACCGCCCCCGCGATGGCCGTCATCACCAGCGCCGCGCGGGCGGTGCTCCGCCACATGGCCCGGTCGCCGTGGTCCGAGGCGCGGGTTCTGAGCAGCCAGTAGCCGCAGACCGCCAGCACGAACCCGCCCGCGACGACGAACGCCGACCCGATCACGTGCGGCACCTGGGCCAGCGCGGTGGAGTTGGTCAGTACCGCCCACAGGTCGGTCATCCTGGCCTTGCCGTCCACGACCTCGTAGCCGACCGGGTGCTTCATCCAGGCGTTGGCCGCGAGAATGAAGTAGGCCGACAGGTTGGACCCGATGGCCGCCGCCCAGATGGTCGCCAGGTGCACCCGCTTCGGCAGCCGGTCCCAGCCGAAGATCCACAGGCCCAGGAACGTGGACTCCATGAAGAACGCCAGCAGCGCCTCCATGGCCAGCGGCGCCCCGAAGACGTCTCCGACGAAGACCGAGTACTCGCTCCAGTTCATCCCGAACTGGAACTCCTGCACGATGCCGGTGACCACGCCCATCGCGAAGTTGATCAGGAACAGCTTGCCGAAGAACTTCGTGAGCCTGAGGTACTGCTCCTTGCCCGTACGGTGCCAGGCCGTCTGCAGCCCGGCCACGAAGATCCCGAGACCGATGGTCAGGGGCACGAACAGAAAGTGGTACACGGTGGTCACCCCGAACTGCCACCGTGCGAGATCCAGTGCGTCCATCTTCCCCGCCGACTCCCTCAGCTCTACAAGCCGTAGTACATCTACTGCTAGTAGTACTACAGGCTGTAGAGCAACGCGCTGCGACCTTGGTCACATCCGCGTACGCCGCCGACTCGATCGTGGCTCTGGCAGGTGTTGCCCTTATTCCGTGGGGTCCGGCTGCTTAGAGTGGCGGCATGAGAGTGGCGGGCAGCGCCGTGATCGGCGTGCACAGGGACCAGGTGTGGGCGGCGCTCCAGGACCCGGCGGTGCTGGTGCGCACCATCCCCGGGTGCGAGCGGCTGGAGGAGACGGGGCCGGACACGTACCGCATGACGGTGAACGCGGGCGTGGCCGCCATCAAGGGCGTCTACCAGGGAGAGGTGGCGCTGGCCGACCCGCTCGCGCCGGAGAGCTTCACGCTCAGGGCGCGCGGGCAGGGGGCCCCGGGGACCGTGGACGCCACCGTGCTCGTCCGGCTCAGCGAGACCGACGGCGGGACGCGCGTGGACTACGACGCGGAGGCCGTGGTCGGCGGGATGATCGGCGGGGTCGGGCAGCGCATGCTGGGCTCGGTGGCCAAGCGCACGGCGGGAGAGTTCTTCTCGGCCGTCGAGGAGCACCTGCGCGTCCCCGTGCAGGCAGGGGCGGACCTCGGCGTTGCCGCCGCAGAGGGGCTGCGTGCCGTCGTTCCTGGAACCGAGCCCGTCCAGAGGGCCGTCTATGAGCGGGCGGCCGGGCGGCGCGGTGCGGATCGTCCGTGGGGGATGCTGGCGGCCTTCGGCATGGGGGCGGGGGTGGCGCTCGCGGGGGTCGCCGTGGGCTGGTTGCTGGGGCGGCGGCCACGCGGGCGCGCCGCCTGAGTGCCACCTGAGTGCCGCCTGGGGTCGGTGGCGTTCTGGGCTCTCGCGGAAAAGGATCTCCCGGCGTAGCGTGACGGTATGCGGCAGGCACATGCTGAAGACGCACGGACCGAGGCCAGGCGAGTCGTACGCAACCTGCTGGGTGAGGAGCGGCCGACGGCCGACACGCTGATCGACGCCGTACGCCCCGTGCTCGGGGACGACCGCACCGGCCGCACCCTCGAACTCGCCCTCGGAGCCTCGCTCACCCGTCGCTCCGCAGAGCTGGCCGCGCTGGCCGCGCTGCTGGTCGGCACCCGCGAGCTGGGCCGCGACTGGTGGACCAGGCCCAGGGGCGGGAAGCTGCCGCCGCCCGACGAGGTCGTGCGCACGGCCGTGGCCATCGAGCCGTGGACCGACCTGACCGCGCTGGAGATGCTGGCCGCCTGGATCTCCGACGACGCCGCCGACCGGATGTGGGGCGTGCCGGTCGCGCGGGTCGACCTCAACTCCTGGCACGCGGAAGACCGCTTCGACCTGCCGCCCGGCGTCAAGCCGGGGCAGCGGCTCGTCGTGCACTTCGACGCGGGCGGCCGGCTCGACGCGGTCGTCACCCGGCGCGCCGACGAGGAGCTGGGCTCCAACCTCGACTTCCACTCCCTGCGCTACTCCCGGCCCGCCGAGGCGCAGTGGAGCTGGGGGGTGGCGGCCGGGCTCGGGCCGCACCGGCTGCCGGGGGAGGACCCCGACCCGTACGCCCGCGAGGTCCCCGCCTCCGCCGCCGGCATCCTGCGCGCGTGGGCGGGGCGCCACGGCGCGACCGGCGAGCAGCTCGGCGGGAGCTGGGAGACGGTGGGCGACGTGGTGGCCGCCATCGAGCGGGTCGACTGGATGTGGCGCAGCGGGGAGTGGTTCGGCTGGTGGCGGGGGGCGTCGGCGCTGGTGGACGACTCGGCGTACCTGCCGTACCGGCTGGAGGAGCTGGCCGTCGACTGACGGACGCGACCCGCGCTCAGGCGGCCGAGCCCGCGTCCGTCGTCGTCCCTTCCTCGCCGAGGCGGCCCGTGCGGTGGTGGCGGCGGCAGAGCACCTGGTAGCGCACCGGGGCGTCGCCGGTGTCGCCGATGACGACCTGCTCGCCCGTACGCGTCATCGCCCCGCCCACGATCCTGGCGTTGAGCTGACCGGGCCGCCCGCACCAGCACAACACCTCGACCTGCAGCCGGCACACCTCGTCGGCCAGCTCGAACAGCCGCTGCGCCGCCGGGAACATCACCGACCGGAAGTCGGAGGCCAGCCCGAAGGCGTAGACGTCCACGCCGTGCACGTCCACCAGGTCGGCGAGCTGCTCGATCTGCTCGACGGCGTAGAAGCAGGCCTCGTCGCAGATCAGGTAGTCGACCCGCTCGTGCGAGGTGACCAGCCGGACGAGGTCGAGTGAGTCCTCCACCTCGATGGCCTCGAGCCCGAGCCCGATGCGGCTGGTGACCTTCGGCCCGCCGGAGCGGTCGTGTTTGGTCAGCACCAGTCCCCGCCTGCCCTGCCGTCGATGGTTGTAGTTCATCTGCAGCGCCAGGGTGGACTTCCCGCAGTCCATGGGGCCGAAGTAGAACTTCAGCACGGCATCTCTGGCACCCGGCGGCGCGGGGGACAAGGCGGACGATTCGATCACGGGCCGTCAGCTTAGTGGCTTGGCTTGTTCCATGACCTCGTGGGACATTTCTCCCCTGGAGTTACAGGAGGCATTTGTGGTCACCGACAAACCGCCGTCCGGGTCATCGCCGCTCGACGCGATGCTGACACCGGACGACCGTACCGCCGCTCAGGCCGACGCCACCCGCTGGCGGTACGGCTTCCTCGTCGTCGTGGCGGGCATCGCGGCGGTCCTCGTCGCCTTCGGCGCGGCCGTCTTCGCGACCAGGGAGTTCGCGCCGCTGTTCGCCGGGGTGGCGGGGGTGGTCGGCACCATCATCGGGGCCTATTTCGGAGTGCAGGCGGGGCAGTCGGGTAAGGCCAGGGTCGAGGCCGAGCTGGCCAGGTCCCAGGAGTTGGTGGTGCGGCTGGCCGCGTACGTCGGCACCGAGAACGCGCCCCGGGTCATCGACGAAGTGCTCGGCCGACGCCGAAGCTGAGGAGCCATGCGTAGCGTCCGTATCGGAGTGGACACCGGAGGAACGTTCACCGACGTCGTGGCGGTGGACGAGGAGACCGGTGAGATCCTCACCACGAAGACCCCCTCGACCCCCGCGAACCCGGCCGACGGGTTCCTCGCGGGCGTCGAGAAGCTCGGCCGGTTCGACGTCGGCTCCGTCGTGCACGGCACCACGGTGGCCACGAACAGGCTCCTGGAGGACCGGATCGGCGACCTCGGGTTCATCACCACCGAGGGCTTCGAGTTCGTGCTGGAGATCGCCAGGCAGAGCGTGCCCGACGGCTACGGCAACTCCTACTTCTGGGTCAAGCCGCCCAGGATCGTGCCCGTGCACCTGGTCAAGACCGTCGGCGGGCGGCTCGACCACCTGGGCGCGGAGGTGCGGCCGTTCTCCGAGGAGCAGGCCGTCGAGGTGGCCCGCTGGTTCCGCGCCAGGGGAGTGACCGCGATCGGGGTCTGCTTCCTGCACTCCTACGCCAACCCCGAGCACGAGCGCCGCATGCGCGAGGTGCTCTGGCGCGAGCACCCCGACGCGGTGATCTCGCTGTCCAGCGACGTGCTGCGCGAATACCGCGAGTACGAGCGCTCGGTCACCACCCTCGTCGACGCCGCCGTCAAGCCGGCCATGCGCACCTACCTGGCGAACCTGTCCACCCGCCTGGGCCGGCCGTTCTCCGTGATGAAGTCCAACGGCGGCGTCCTGTCCGCCCGCGAGGTCGTCAACCAGCCCATCACCACCGTCCTGTCGGGCCCGGCGGCCGGGGCGCTGGGCGCCGCGCTCATCGCCTCGACGGCCGGCCACGAGTCCGTGATCACCCTCGACGGCGGCGGCACCTCGACCGACGTGGCCGTGGTGATCGACGGCGAGCCCTCCATCACCACCGAGGGCGCCGTCGGCCGTTACCCGTGCAAGATCCCGATGATCGACATCATCACGGTCGGGGCGGGCGGCGGCTCGGTCGCGTGGATCTCGCCCGAGGGCACGCTCAAGGTCGGGCCCAGGTCCGCCGGCGCTGACCCGGGCCCGCTCTGCTACGGCAAGGGCGGCACCGAGGTCACGGTGACCGACGCGCACGTCTTCCTCGGCCGCATCCCGCCGCACCTGCTCGGCGGGGAGATCCCGCTGGACGCCGACGCCGCCCGCGCCGGGATCCAGGCGCTGGCCGGGAAACTGGGCCTCGGCCCCGAGCGCACGGCCACCGGCATCCTGGAGATCAGCGCGTTCAACCAGAGCAACGCGATCCGGCAGCTCACCGTCAAGCGCGGGCTCGACGTGCGGGACTTCCCGCTGGTCACGTTCGGCGGGTCGGGGCCGCTGCTGGCCTGCCGGCTGATCGACATCCTGGGGCTGCCGGCCGTCGTCGTCCCGCGCGACCCGGGCAACGTCTCGGCGTTCGGGCTGCTCACTGTGGACGTCAGGAACGACTACGTACGCACGTACGTCACCCGCGACCTGTCGCTCGGCAAGGCCGTCGAGATCTTCCACGACCTGGAGCATCAGGCGGGCGAGGCCCTCGACCGCGAGGGCTTCGCCGACCCGGTCTACCAGCGCAGCGCCGACCTGCGCTACTACGGCCAGGCGTACGAGGTGCGGGTGCCCGCCCCGGCGGGCGACCTCGACGAGCACTGGCAGGCCGAGGTGGTCGCCAGCTTCCACGACGCCCACGAGAAGCTGTACGGCTACGCCTACCGCGACGACCCCCGGCACGGCGTCGAATGGGTCAACCTGCGCGTGTCCGGCATCGGCCCCATCACCCGGCCGACGCTGCGCCGCCTGGAGCAGGCCGGAGAGGGCGCCACCTCGGTCCGTCCCGTGCACTTCGACGAGACCCGCGACACCCCGATCCACCAGCGGGCCGCGCTCGGCCCCGGCGCCACCGTGCGGGGGCCCGCGGTCATCGAGGAGTACGGCTCGACGATCCCCATCCACCCCGGCTTCACCGCCCGCGTGGACGAGTACGGCAACGTGGAGGTACGTCGTGGCTGACCCGATCCTGGTCGAGATCGTCGAGGGCACGCTCGCCTCGGTCGAGCGGGAGGTCGAGACCGCCATCGCGCGCACGGCCCGCTCGCCGATGATCCGCGACGCGCACGACTTCCGCGCCGGCATCCACGACGTGCGGCTGCGCAAGCTCACCGGCCGCTCGTACAGCGCGCTGGTGCAGCCCGTCGTGCGCGACTTCCCTGCCGAGACCATGAAGCCCGGCGACGTGTACTTCCACAACGACGTCTACCTGTCGGAGGGCGGCATCGGCCACCTGCCCGACCTGTGCGTCACCGTCCCGGTCTTCCACGAGGGCGAGGTCGTGGCGTTCGTGCAGGCGTTCGGCCACCACGACGACATCGGCGGCGCGGTGCCCGGGTCGATGCCCTCGCACGCCCGCTCGGTCTTCGAGGAGGGCCTGATGGTGCCGCCGATCAAGCTGTGGGACGAGGGCGTGCCCAACGAGGCCGCGCTGCGCATCATGACCCGCAACTCCCGCATGCCCGACTCGCTGGCCGGCGACCTCGACGCCGAGTGCTCGGCCTGCCTGATGGGGGCGCGGCGGCTGGGCGAGCTGTTCGGGCGCTACGGCAGGCAGGCCGTCGAGGAGTGCTTCGACGCGATCATCGGCAAGACCACCGAGACGTTCCGCAGGGAACTGCTGTCGAAGATCCCCGAGGGCACGTACGTGTGGGAGGACTACGCCGAGCACGACGGCGTGGACGAGCCCCGCCTGCACACCCAGCGCATCACGCTCACCGTGGACCACGCCGCCGGCGCGCCCATGAAGATCGACTTCACCGGCACGTCGCCGCAGGCCAAGGGGCCCATCAACCACGCGGGCGACTACGCCGACGGGGTGTTCCTGAAGAAGTGGCTGGCCCCCGTGCTGCGCAACCTGGCCGACACGCCCGAGCGCATGGCGGAGCTGGACGTCAACGAGGGCGTCGTGCCGCTCATCGAGATGGTCTTCCCGGAGAAGGGCACCCTGCTCACCCCCGTCTTCCCGGCCCCCACCAACGCCCGCACCTTCGTCATCCTGCGCCTGCTCGGCGTGCTGGCGGGCGTGCTGGCCAAGGCCACCGGCGGGCGCATGCCGGCCGACCAGGAGACCATCCGCTACACCGGCGTGTACGGGACCGACGCCGACGGGGTGCCGTACCTGATGCGCGAGGTGCTCGGCGGCGGCTCCGGCGGGCGCTGGTACGCCGACGGCGAGGACACCATCCACGTGGTGCCCGACTCCCGCAACATCCCGGTCGAGTTCGCCGAGGCGCGCTGGCCGTTCCGGGTCGAGCGGCTGGCGCTGGCCTGCGACTCGGGCGGGCCCGGCATGTTCAGGGGCGGGCTCGGCTACGACAAGCACATCAGGATGCTGCGGGACGCCTCGTACATGTCGATCGCCGACCGGTCGATCCTGTCGTGCTGGGGCGTCAACGGCGGCGTGGCCGGGCGGCCCTTCCGCGTCGAGATCGCGGGCAAGGAGATGGAGGGGCTGGTGGACGACCACCCCGTGCAGGCCGGTGAGCTGATCAGGATCCGCACCACCGGGGGCGGCGGCTGGGGCTCCCCGTACGATCGCGACGCCCGGGCGGTGGCGGCCGACGTGCGCGACGGGAAGGTGTCGATCGCGGGCGCGCTCGGCGACTACGGCGTGGTCCTCGACGGGGATCGGATCGACGAACGGGCCACGGCCGAGCTGCGCGCCCGCCTGCGGCCGCCGGGCGACCGGTTCTTCGACCGGGGGCCGGGGTACGCCAAGCTGTCGGGCGGGCGGGCGTACGCGGAGGTGGACGAGCTCCAGCCGTGAACCGCCGCGCGCCGCGCGTCCGGGCGGCGGGCAGCGGGCGGGGGCTCAGGCTCAGCCGAAGGCGGCGTGGTAGGTGGCCGCCATGTCCTCGCCGCCGTGGCCCTGCGCCTCGGCGCGGCGCAGGCGTTCGCCCGCGGCGGCCGCCAGGTCCATCCTGACCCCGGCCGACTCGCCCGCCTGCGTGATCATCTGGGTGTCCAGCTCGGCGTTGTGCACGGTGAAGCTGGGCGTGAAGTCGTCCTCCAGGATGGCCTTCGCCTTGGCCTGGAAGTACGGCGAGTCCATCGGCCCGCCGGTGATCACCTGCCGCACCAGGTCGGGGTCGAGCCCGAGGCCCTTGGCCAGGGAGAGCGCCTCGGCCACGGCCGTGGTCACCGTGATGCTGTAGCTGACCGCGGCCATCTTGAGCCGAGTGCCGGCGCCGTCCGTGCCGTTGTCGCCGACCCAGAGCGTGCGCTCCCCGAGCACGGAGAAGACCGGATCCAGCGCCTGCCTGGCCGCCCGCGGGCCGGAGGCGAGGATGACCAGCGTGCCCTGCTCGGCAGGCTGGCGGGTGCCCTGCACCGGGGCGTCCACGAAGGTCGGGCCGCACTCGGCGGCCAGCGTGGCCAGCCGCCCGACCGCCGGGACGCTGACCGTGCTCATCTGCGCCCACACCTGCCCCGACCTGAGCGCCGGCCTGGCGGCCGTCATGGCGTCGAGCACGGCGTCACCGTCACTCAGCATCGTGATGATCACGTCGGCGTCCTCGGCCGCCTCGGCAGGTGAGCCGGCGACCACCGCGCCGTCCGCCTCCAGGGGCAGGGCCTTCTCCCTGGTACGGTTCCACGCCTTGACCCGCATGCCGGACACGACCAGATTGCGGGCCATGGGCAAGCCCATCAGCCCGGTACCGAGGACTGCGACAGTAACCATGCCATCACCATACGTACACGGGCGTGGGTGGTCGCAGGCGGGGGCGTACCTGGTGTGTGAGGATTGTCCCCATGGGACCGTCCGCGATCATCGCCGTACGCCACGGGGAGAGCGAGGCCAACCTCGCCCATCGGCAGGCCGGCTCGGCACCGCTGGTCTACGAGCGCGGCGACCACGAGGTGACGCTGACGGAGCTGGGCCGCACACAGGCCGGGGCGCTCGGGAGGCACCTGGCGGCCCTGCCCGCCGCGCAGGCGCCCGAGCAGGTGTGGTGCTCGCCCTACCTGCGCGCGCTCGACACGTGGCGGATCGCCCAGAAGGCGTGGGGCGCCGCCCCGCTGCCCGTCACGGTGGACGAGCGGCTCAGAGACCAGGAGGCGGGGGCGTTCGCGCGCCTCAACCTGGCCGCGATCAGCGAGCGGCACCCCGAGGAAGTGGCCAGGCGGAAGGCCGAGGGCGCCTACGCCTACCGCCCGCCCGGCGGCGAGTCGCTCACCGACGTCGTGGCCAGGCTGCGCGGCTTCCTGGACGACCTGCGTGAGCGCGCGGCCGGGCGCCGGGTGCTGATCGTGGCCCACGACTCGGTGGTGCTGGGGCTGCGGCACGTCATGACGGGCGGGCCGGACGACGAGCCTTCTGCCGTGCTGAGGTTCGCGCCGGTGCTGAACGCCTCGGTGTCGTGGTGGCGCGGCGGAGGTGCCGGGTTCGAGCTGGTCCGCTTCAACGACGTCGCGCACCTCACGTCTTGACGATCACGTTCTGACGGTCACGTTCTGACGACGAGGTCGGCGCGCTCACGGGTGCGGTCGCCGTCGAACCACGCCCGCTCGGCCGCGAACCACCCGCGCCATGTCGGCTCCAGCTCGGGCCCGTCGCGCTCCAGCACGCGGCGCAGCCGCACCGGCTCGGCGGCCTCCATCCAGACGGTGTAGGCCAGCAGCCCCGCCACCGAGGCCCGCGCCGTGCCGACGCCCTCGATCACCAGGACCGGGGCCGGGGGCACCGCCACCCGCTCGGCGTACGCGCCGCGGACCCAGTCGTACCTGCGGAATCCGCCCGCGAGCCCCTGCTGAAGAGGGCGCAGCACCTGTGACTCCAGCGCGTGGAACCAGCCGCCGGGCCCCTCCTCCCACGGCACGGGGAAGTCGTCGCTGTGGATCACCTGGCAGCCCAGCTCCGCCGCCAACTCCCGCGCGAACGTCGTCTTGCCCGACCCCGCGGGCCCGTCGACGGCCACCAGGCGCACCGGACCGCAGGAAGGCCGCAGGTTCGTGATGCGCGCGGCCAGTTCGTTCACCGGACCCAGGGTAGATGACGGAGGGTGGACGCCTGAGAGAATGTTCTTTCACCCCGAACGCACGTGGGAGGTTTGGATCTTGCTCGGACCCCTCGGTGACATCGTCGTGCTCGATCTGTCCAGGGCCCTGGCGGGGCCGCACGCCGCACAGTTGCTCGGTGACCTGGGCGCTCGGGTCATCAAGGTCGAGCATCCGGACGGGGGTGACGAATCGCGGGGCTGGGGGCCGCCGTTCGTCGGGCCGAATCACGATATTTCGACCTACTTCCTGGCAGCGAACCGCAACAAACAGTCCATCGCCGTCGACCTCAAGTCCGCCGAGGGCAAACAGCTCATCGAGCGGCTCGTCCGCCAGTGCGACGTCCTGATCGAGAACTTCCGCACCGGCGTGCTCGACCGCCTCGGCTTCCCCGTCGAGCGCCTGCACGAGCTGAACCCCCGGCTGGTCATCCTGTCGATCACCGGCTTCGGCCACGACGGGCCCGAAGGGGGCCGCCCCGGCTACGACCAGATCGCCCAGGGCGAGGCCGGGCTCATGTCGCTGACCGGCCCCTCGCCCGACGAGCCGTACCGCGTCGGCGCCTCCATCGCCGACCTGCTGGCCGGCATCCACGGCGCGTACGGCGTGGCCGCGGCCCTCTACGAGCGCGAGCGCACCGGCGTGGGCCGGGTCGTGCGCACCTCGCTGCTGGCCGCCGTCACCGGCGTGCACTCCTACCACGGCACCGCCTGGACGGTCGGCGGCAAGGTCCCCGTCGCGGGCGGCAACCACCACGCCTCCATCGCCCCCTACGGCGCGTTCCACTGCGCCGACGGCATGCTGCAGATCGCCGTGGCCAACGAGGGGCAGTGGCGCAAGGTCGCCGCGCTGCTCGGCCTCGACCCCGACGCGCCCCACTACGCGACCAACCGCGACCGGTTCGCCCACCGCGACGAGCTGATCGCCGACATGGAGAAGGCCCTGGCCGCCCACGACCGCGCCCACTGGCTGGCCCGGCTGGGCGAGGCGGGCGTGCCCGCGGGCGCGATCAGATCGCTCGACGAGGTCTACGCCTGGGAGCAGACCCGTTCGCAGGGCCTGGTCGTCCAGGTGGAGCACCCGGTGCTCGGCACGATCGAGCTTCCCGGGCCGCCGCTGCGCTTCGACGGGCTGACCGGGGTCGAGCACACCGCGCCGCCCATGCTCGGCCAGGACGGCGACGCCGTGCTCGCCTGGCTGGCGGAGCGCGAAAGATGATCGCGACAGGGTGGCACCGGCCGGGGCGCTCGTGCGTCAACAATGCAACGTGGCTGACCTCTAGGGAGCGATAGTGAGCCGTCCGGACGCGCGCACACTGATCGAAACGATCCTCGACCGAGGGTCGTGGAAGTCGTGGGACGCGCCGCCCGCCGACCCGGCCGAGCCCGGCTCCTCCTACGCCGACGAGCTGACCGCGGCCCGCGTGAAGTCGGGCTACGACGAGGCCGTGATCACCGGTGAGGGCCTGCTCGACGGTCGCAGGGTGGCGATCGCGGCGTGCGAGTTCTCGTTCATGGCGGGCTCGATCGGGGTGGTGGCGGCCGAGCGGCTCACGGCCGCCGTCGAACGCGCCACCCGCGAACGGCTCCCGCTGCTGGCCGCCCCCGCCTCGGGCGGCACGCGCATGCAGGAGGGGGCGCTCGCGTTCGTCCAGATGGTGAAGATCACCGTGGCGATCCAGGCGCACCGGGCCGTCGGCCTGCCTTACCTGGTCTACCTGCGGCATCCGACGACCGGCGGGGTGTTCGCGTCGTGGGGGTCGCTGGGGCACGTCACGGCGGCCGAGCCGGGGGCGCTGATCGGGTTCCTGGGGCCACGGGTGTTCGAGTCGCTGCACGGTTACCCCTTCCCCGAAGGCGTGCAGGTCGCCGAGAACCTGCACCGCAAGGGCCTGCTCGACGCGGTCGTCCCGGCGGAGGACGCGCGGGGGTTCGCCATCGGGGCGCTGACCGTACTGGCCGCCGACCGCTCCGCCATCGTGGCCGGCGAGCCCCCGGAGGAGGACCTGCGGCCGGTGGAGGCGTGGGAGGCGATCACCCGTTCCCGCCGCGACGACCGGCCCGGCGTACGCGCGCTGCTCAAGCTCGCCGCCTCCGACGTCACCCCGCTCAGCGGCACCGGCCAGGGCGTCAACGAGCCGGGGCTGCTGCTGGCCCTGGCCAGGTTCGGCACCGCGCCCGCGGTGGTGCTCGGCCAGGACCGCCGGCTCCAGCGCGCCCACTCCCCGCTCGGTCCGGCCGGGCTGCGGGTCGCCAGGCGCGGCATGCGGCTGGCCGCCGAGCTGGGCCTGCCGCTGGTCACCGTGGTCGACACGGCGGGCGCCGACCTGTCGAAGGCGGCCGAGGAGGGCGGGCTGGCCGCGGAGATCGCCCGGTGCCTGGCCGAACTGGTCATGCTCGACGCGCCGACCGTCTGCCTGCTGCTCGGCGAGGGCGCGGGCGGGGCGGCGCTGGCCCTGCTGCCCGCCGACCGGGTGCTCTGCGCTCAGCACGCCTGGCTGTCGCCGCTGCCGCCCGAGGGGGCCTCCGCCATCCTCTACCGATCGGTCGACTTCGCCCCCGAGATCGCCCAGGCCCAGCGCATCCGCGCCACCGACCTGCGCCACGACGGCGTCGTCGACCGGGTCATCCCCGAGCTGCCCGACGCCGCCTACGAGCCCAGGCAGTTCTGCGAACGCGTGGGGCGGGCCCTGGAGTACGAGATCGCGGGGCTGCTGAAGGTGAGCCCGGCAGACCGTTTCGCGGCCCGCCAGGCCCGTTTCCGCAACCTCGGCTAGTGCTCCGGCGACGCCGGGGAGGGCCGCCGGAGCACCAGTTCGGCGGGCCTGGCTAGGAGATGCCCTTCTCCGGTGTGGACCACAGCTTCTTGCCGTCGGCGTCGTACCCGGTGGCGGCCGTGCCGGCGGCGAACTGGGCGCCTTCTGGCAGGGGCAGCGCGAACAACGCCACGTCCTGCCCGAACCGGTCGGGTACGGCCTCGGCCGTCGCGGTGAGCCCGTTCGAGGTGCGCAGCTCGATCTTGGCCGTGTCCGCGGAGGCGTAGCCGTACCAGGCGGTGTCGCCGTAGCTCCAGTGCACCGGCATGTCGGAGGTGAGCAGGTCGCTCAGCTTCTCGCCGGGCAGCGGTCCCGGCAGCCCGGGGGCGGGTGCGCCGTTCTCGAAGAAGGCCAGGCAGCTCGGCGCGACCACGACCGCGGCCACGCCCGCGGGAAGGGCCTGGCGGACGGCCTCGGTTCCCGCGGCCTTGCGCGCGCAGGACGGGTCCGTCTGCGGATACCGGTCGATCCGGCCGTCCTTCGACTTCACCGTGAGCGCCGCCAGCACCACATCACCGGCCGGGACCGTGACGTGCCAGATCGGGGCCGGAGTGTCCTTGCCGCGCAGGAAGGCGGCGTCGAGCCGGCGTCCGTCGGAGAGCACCGCGGTCACCGACTCCCACGCCTTGCCGACGACTCCGAGGTAGGTGGTGGAGCCCGGCTCAGGCAGGTACTTGACCGCCTTCAGCGGGAACATCTCGCCTTCGGTGGAGCTCGCGCAGCTTGAGGTGCCGTTGGGACTCACGCCGCCTGACTGACAGAGCGTCATCATGCTCTGCGCAGTTTCGCTGAACCAGACCCGCAGCTCGCCCGGCAGCGTCATCACCTCTCCGACGGCGGGGAGGTCGTCCATGAGGCTCCGGCCCGTGCCGTCGTGGCTCCAGACCTCCGCACCCGAGGAGTCGTAGGCGACGACGCGGTGACCGCCGCTCGGGTCACTCGACGGGTTCATCGCGGAGAAGAGCGTCACGCCCAGGCCCCACGGATCGGGTTGGGTCGCGGCGTCCACCTTGGTCCCGTCGGCGAAGGTGAACTCGACCCTGGCGACGTCCTCGCGGGCGAGGCCCAAGACCGCGTTCTCCTCCATGTAGGGCGACACCGCCTGCTCCTGCAGCTTGGACGGCGTCATCGTCAGCACCGCGCCGTGCCGGGTCCAGACCACCTCCGTGCCCTGGGCGGTCCGGTGCGGTCGCGCGGTGACGCCCGCGGGCAGCTCCACAGAGGCGCCGACGGCGACGCCCTGCTGCTGCTCCTTCAGCACGTCGCGCGACGCGCGGCCCAGGGCCCTGCCATGCTCGTCCGTCAGCTCGATCTCGGACATGTCGCGCCCGGCTGGATAGGTCACCGTCCACAGCCGGTGCGACGCCCCGGAAGGGCGCAGCACCGTGCCGGGGAACCGCTGCCCGTCCGCCGCGACACCGGTGACGCCACCGACGTCCTGCGTCGCGATCCCCCAGTCCAACGCGGTCTCGGCCCCGTCCAGCAGGGTGCTGCCGACGAACCGGGCCAGCCCGTCCCGCTCCTCGTCCACGGGGACGCAGCCTCCCCCGGTCGGCGCGTCAGCCCGCTCCGCGACGAAGCACAGCTCGGGATAGCCCAGCTTCGCCTTGGCGAACCAGAGCCGCAGCGGCTTGCCCTCCGTG
Organism: Nonomuraea sp. NPDC051298; assembly: GCF_055586305.1. Taxonomy (NCBI): domain Bacteria; kingdom Bacillati; phylum Actinomycetota; class Actinomycetes; order Streptosporangiales; family Streptosporangiaceae; genus Nonomuraea; species Nonomuraea sp. NPDC051298. Next base: position 674,953 of record NZ_JBVJIM010000001.1, on the reverse strand, counting down.
GGGTTGTCCACGGTCACCGTCTCGCCCTCGGGTGTCCTGTCCCGCATGAGGGCCTGGTAGAGGGCGTCGGCGTCGGCCGCGGTGTTCCCGCCCTGGCCCCCGTTGAGCAGGACGGGAACGAACACGGCCAGCAGGACCACCGGCAGCGCGGCCACCAGCGCGCGGATGGCGCGGCGGCGTCCCGGCCGGCGCTCGCGCATGCGGGCCCAGGCGTCCGGGCTGGTCTCGAAACTCTGCGCGCGGGCGTCGAACGCGGCCCGCAGGCGCTCTTCCAGCTCGTTCATCGGTCCTCCTCCTTCAGGGCCTTGCCCAGGGTCGCCAGGGCCCTGCTGGTGTGGGTCTTCACCGATCCCGGTGTGACGCCCATGGCGTCGGCGATCTCACGTTCCGACAGGTCCAGCCAGTAACGCAGGACGAGGGCCTCGCGCTGGCGGCGCGGCAGCCGGTCCACGGCCGCGAGCAGCTCGCGGTGCTTCTCGGAGACGAGCACGATGTGCTCGCTGCTGTGCGCGGGATCGGGCGGGTCGGGGCGGCGCAGCCGTACGAGGCGGAGGTGGCGCAGCCGGTTACGGGTCAGGTTGCAGACGGTCGCGCGCAGGTAGGACAGGGCGGCCCCGTCGTCGCGCAACCGTCTGGTGTGCAGCCGGGAGAACGCCTCCTGGGCGATGTCCTCGGGGTCGTCCGCGCCGAGCAGCCCGGCCAGGCGTACCAGGGAGTGGTACTGGGCCGCGAACAACTCGGCGAACGACGGCTGCGTCATGGTCGCAGTTTCGATCACACCTCAGAGACACCCGGAACGGCCGCCGGTTGACGGGGCGGCCGAAATCCGTGTTACGGGACGGGCACGCGTTCGACGCGGATGGAGAAGACCTCTTCGCGCGGCACCACGACCTCGTAGGCGCCATGGTCGACCATCCAGTAGCCGAGCGCCTCGGCCTTCATCCCGCTGTGCCCGGTGTAGGCGATGTGCAGCCCGTCGTCGTCCTCGTCGAGCACGATGCACGGCTCGCCGCCGAACGCGCCCACCGTGCGGACCAGCACCAGCCACTCCACCTGCGATCTCGGCACGACCCGCCGCCAGTAGCCGGAGGCGGCCTCGAACCCCTCCAGCTCGCTCTCGCTGAACAGCACCACCTGGTCGCCGTCGGGGCCGAGCGCGGCGGGCAGGGTGCGCTCACCGTAGCGGGCCACGAAGCCGGAGGCTACCGGTGTGATCTCGTCGCTCATGCGGCGGGCCGCCAGGTCAGCCCGTCGTAGTCGGCGAAGCGCCGCTCGCCCTCGGCGGTGACGTGGACGATCTCCGCCCCGGCCGGGATCGGCATCGGCACGGTGTGGAACTGCGGCACCACGTGCTCCGACGACGTGGTGAACCCGTTGCCCGCGAACGGCGGCGCGTCGCTCCAGTCGCCCCCCATGTGCGGCCCGTAGGGCACCGCGTAGGTGTCGACGTCGCGGGCGTGCCAGCGCATGACATAGAGCTCGGGCACCTCGGCGAACAGCTCCGATCCGTCGAAGGAGAGGTCGAGACCCCAGTAGAGCGCCTCGGGGGTGGTCAGCCTGACGCAGTCTTGCACGCGGTAGACGTAGCCCGAGACGACCGTGCGCTTGCCCGACAGGTATGGCACGAGCAGACGCGGCGGGATGACCTTCTGCATCTGCGTTCCGCTCACGGTACTACTTTACGATCGCTTGACCCCCGGATGGACCGGGCCAGACTACAGCACCCGGTGCTCGAGACACGGGAGGGTGGCCCTGGCCGCCGCCGTCCACTCGTGGTCGACCTCGACGACCTGGACGCCGGGGGCGGTGCCCAGGTCGGCACGGACCACGCCGAGCGGGTCGACCAGCATGCTGCGGCCCACTCCGTACCCGTCGGACGACTCGGCCGGGTTGGGCGCCTGGCCGACGGCCGCGGTCCACATGGTGTTCTCCAGCGCCCGCGCCCTGACCAGGGTCACCCAGTGGTCCTCCTTGAGCGGGCCCGACCCCCAGGCCGCGATCACCGCGAACAGCTCGGCGCCCCGGTCGACCAGCGCCCTGGCCAGCTCGGGGAAGCGCACGTCGTAGCAGGTGACCAGGCCGATCCTGAGCCCGGCCAGCTCGACCACGACCGGCTCCGCGCCGGGCGCGACCAGGTCGGACTCCTTCGCGCCGAAGGAGTCGAACAGGTGGATCTTCCGGTACGCCGCCCGCACCGCGCCCTCGGCGTCGATGGCCACGGCCGTGTTGTGCACGCGGTCGCCGCCGGTCTCGAACACCCCCGCGATCACCGCCAGCCCGTGCTCGCGGGCCGAGTCGGCCAGCCCGGACACGAACGGCCCGTCGAGCGGCTCGGCCAGGCCCGTGATGCGGCGGCCGTAGCGGGTGAGCGTGGCCTCGGGGAAGATCGCCAGGTCGGCGCCTTCGGCCGCGGCAAGCGCTTCCCTGGCCCTCTTGAGGTTGGTCGTCGGGTCAGGGGACACCGGGATCTGGCAGAGGGCGATTGTGGTCACGGCCAGACTCTAGCCGGTTGGGCACCAGTCGAAACCGGGTCAGGCATCGCCAGGTCCACTCGAGGGGGCCGTACCGGTAGCGGGCCAGCCACCAGCGGCCGAACAGCGCCTGCGCGACCAGGGTGAGTGCCGTCAGCCCCACCACCGACCACCGGGTCGGGTCGGCGTCGAGCAGCGGCACGGCGAGCACGATCAGCGCGGTGCCGGAGACGTAGTTGGTCAGCGCCATCTTCCCCAGCGGCTCCAGCACCGCGGACAGGCGCGGGCGCAGCACGAGCAGCAGGCCGAGCGCGAACGCCGCCGCGCCGGTCAGCGCCGCCACGGCCCCGACGGTCTTGTCGCCCGTGCCCATCCCTGCGGCGGTCAGCAGCACGGTGGCCAGCGCACTGGCCGCGAACCCGGGCAGCAGCAGCGTCCGCGACGGCCGGAGCTGCCACAGCCCCATGCCGACCAGGAACAGCCCGGGGATCAGCAGCACCCCGCCGCCCACCTGCGGCAGCAGCGCCCACGCGATCGCCACCAGCCCCAGCAGCAACACGGGCAGGCCCGGGGCCAGGAACGTGGCGGGCAGCAGCACCACCGCCCCGTAGAAGGCGTAGTCGGTCAGCACCTCGCCCTCGTAGAACTGGTGCTGGACGACCCCGAAGCAGAACAGCCAGAACAGCCTGCACAGCAGCGCCCAGCGGCTGTTGCCGCGCAGGAACAGCAGGAAGCTGATGCCGAACAGCATCGAGAAGATCGGGTAGAACCGGCCCTGGAAGATCGCCTCCATCGGCCAGTCGAGCGCGGCGCGGACCGGCTTGTCGGTGTGCTGCCACGTGTTGACCAGCATGATGCCGCCCACCGCGAAGCCGCGTAGGGCGTCCAGCTCACGAATGCGCGTCAAAGGACCCAGGTCACCCACCATATGAGGAATCCGGCACCGATGACGACGGCCGCGATCCGGGGCGGGCGGCGGTCGCGGATCAGCGTCGCGCCGGTCAGCACCACGGAGGCGACGGCGAGCCAGGTGTACAGCCCCGTCGTACGGGGGAGGCCGACGGCCAGGGCGCTCTCGTTGGCATTCGCCATCGCGACGACCGACTCCGCCACCAGCCAGGCGAAGGCCACGCCCGCCAGCCCGCCGAACGCCGGCAGCGCCCTGCCCTTCAGCGCCGCGGGGACGAGCTGCGCCAGGCAGGCCAGCGCGAACAGGGCGAAGGGCGCGGCCAGCCACGGGGCCAGCGAGATCCGGTAGGGCGCGGCGCTCACGTGTACGTCGTCCGCCTGGAAGCCGGCCGGGACGCGCCGGTCGGAGCAGGGCCTGACGAACTGGCTCGCGGGGTCGCCGACGAAGTCCACGATCCGCTCCCTGGCGCAGCCGCCGGCCAGGAAGACGGCGTGTGACATGCGGGCGTACTCGCGGAAGCGCCCGGCGGACAGGGCCGCGGCGGCGGCCTCGGCGGTCCTCGGGGGCGTCGTGGGGTCGTACTGGCCGCCGACGACGTGGACGGGGGCCGTGGTGGTGGCGTTCACAGGGGCGGACTTGGGGAGCCGCCAGGCGTCACACACCGCTTTGTCGCTATTTACGGTGAAAAGTCGGGACTTGGTGGTGAAGGTGTTGAACGGGACCTCGTCCTGGCACTGCACCGCGTGATACAGCCCGAACTCGTGCGAGACCAGCCCCTCGCCCACCGCGTCGGCCAGCGGGCGCAGCAGCTCGTCGTGCCCCTCGGCCAGCGCGCTCACCAGCGCCGGGGCCACCGCCGCCACCTCGGCGTCGTGCAGCCCCTCCGCCAGGATCGTGGCCACGTCGTCACCGCTCATCCGGGCCGTGAACTCCCTGCCGAGCAGCGGATCGAGCGTCGGCACGAGGGCGGGGGAGCGGTTGAGCCGCGCGATCACGGCCTCGAAGCGGTCTCTCACGCCCAGCTCGGCCATGACGTCGCCCAGGTTCCGGTCGGCGTCGTCGTACCAGGCGACGCTCTCGGGCAGGTAGGAGTCGAGCACCACCGACCGCACCGCGCCGGGGTCGGCCGCGGCCACGTCCATCATGACCCTGGTGGAGTAGCTCACGCCGAACAGGTTCCACCTCGTGTACCCGAGTTCGCGCCGTAACGCGACCACGTCGGCCGCGATCTCCCTCGTGTTGTACCCCCGCAGGTCGACGCCCTGCTCCCGGAGCCGCGCGCGGCACCGCGCCGCCGCCGCGCCGACGTCGGCGCGCGGCCGGCGCAACTGCCCGAGCAGCGCCTGCGCGGTCTCCGGGCAGGCCAGCGACGGCTGCGAGTACCTGCTCCCGCGCTGCTCGACCGTCACCACGTCGCGGTCGGGGAACATCTGGCTCAGGAACCCCATGAGCCGCATCGACGCCGAGCCGGGGCCGCCGCTCATGTAGACGATCGGGTCGGGCTGGCGGCCGGGCGCGGACGACGCGCGCACGGCGTAGCCGACCTTGATCGTCCGTCCGGGCGCGTCCCTGCGCTCGGGGACCTCCAGGAAGCCGCAGGTCGTCCCGGCGGGCACGGGCACGGGACAGGGGCCGGGGGCGCTCACGGCCGGGGTGACGACGGGAGACGCGGACAGGGCGAGGGCGAGCACGACCCGAGTGATCACGGCACGAGACTAATAGTCTGGAGCCGTGACCGAACCACTTGTCAGCAGGATGCGCGCCTTCGGTACGACGATCTTCGCGGAGATGAGCGCGCTGGCCGTCCAGACCGGATCGATCAACCTGGGCCAGGGCTTCCCCGACACCGACGGGCCGGCGGCCATGCTCGACCGCGCGGTCCAGGCCATCGGCGCGGGCGCGAACCAGTACCCGCCCGGCCCCGGGGTCCTGGAGCTGCGGCAGGCGGTGTCGGAGCACCGGGCGGCCCACTACGGCCTCTCCTACGACCCGGTCGGCGAGATCCTGGTCACCGTGGGCGCCACCGAGGCGGTGGCGGCGAGCGTGCTCGCGCTGTGCGAGCCCGGCGACGAGGTCATCGCGTTCGAGCCCTACTACGACTCCTACGCCGCCTCCATCGCCCTGGCCCAGGCCCGGCTGGTGGCCGTCACGCTGCGGCCGGTCGAGGGCCGCTTCACCTTCGACCCCGACGAGCTGCGCGCCGCCGTCACCCCCCGCACCCGCGCCATCCTGGTCAACTCCCCGCACAACCCGACAGGGACGGTGTTCACCCGCGCCGAGCTGACCGTCATCGCGGAGCTGTGCCAGGAGCACGGGCTGACCGCGATCACCGACGAGGTGTACGAGCACCTGACGTTCGACGGCGTCGAGCACATCCCCATGGCCACGCTGCCCGGGATGCGGTCGCGTACGGTCATGATCTCCTCGGCGGGCAAGACGTTCTCCGTCACCGGCTGGAAGACCGGCTGGGTGTGCGCGCCGCCGGAGCTGGTGGCGGCGGTCTCGACGGTCAAGCAGTTCCTCACGTTCACGGCGGCGGCGCCGTGGCAGCTCGCGGTGGCGTACGGGCTGCGGCACGAGATGGAGTGGGTGACCGCGCTGGGAGCGGGCCTTCAGGACAAACGGGACCGGCTGATGGAAGGGCTGACGGCGGCGGGCTTCTCGGTGCTGCGGCCGTCGGGCACGTACTTCGTGCAGACCGACATCCGTCCACTCGGGTTCTCCGACGGGCTGGAGCTGGCGCGGCGGCTGCCCGAGCTGGCCGGGGTGGTGGCCATCCCGACCCAGGTGTTCTACGACCACGCGGAGCGGGGGCGGCACTTCGTCCGGTTCGCGTTCTGCAAGAAGGAGGAGGTCATCGACGAGGCGGTGACCCGGCTGAAGCGGCTCTCCGCCTGACCGGCGTCAGTTCCGCCGCGTGACCTGGTGGTCGGCGCCCTGGTCGGCGCCGGTCTCGTCCAGCGGGGTCAGCGCCGCCGTGGCCTCCGCGTGTTCCAGGCCCGTCGCCTGCAGCAGGTCCACCACCACCGACCGGAGCTGCGCGATGATGACGTGGGCGGAGAAGCCCAGGCCCTCGGGGCGTTCGCGGGCCGCCACCGCGAGCAGGGCCTGGCGGGCCAGCGTGGGCTCGCGACCGGCGCCTAGCTCCAGTTGCAGCAGCAGGGCGGCCTCCGAGACCTCGCGCATCGCCTCGGCCAGCGCGGCAGGGGGCGGGCTGGCCTCGCCGAGCGAGGCGAGCGTGCGGCGGCTCAGCACGCGGGCGTTGCGCAGGGCCAGGTCCACCGGCACGGCGGCGGTCTCGTAGCGGGCCAGGCGGGCGCGCCGGTGCCAGTGCAGCGGCGAGATCATGGTGATCTCCTTGCTGGTCTCCAGCGCCGCCTCGAACTCCTCCACGGCGGCCTGCGTCGTACGGGCCTCCTCCAGCGCCTCGGCCGCCAGGTCCACGTCGCGCTTCTCGATCGCCTCCGCCGCCCGCTCCAGCACCGTGGACAGCGCGTCGAGCACCCCGGACAGGTGCTTGGCCGCGATCGTGAACGGGCTCGCCGGCAGCAGCGCCACCGCCGCGATCCCGATGACGCCGCCCGTGAGGGCGTCGGCCATCCGGTCCAGGCCGCCGGCGCCCTCGCCTGGCACCAGCGTGGCCACCAGCACGGCCGACGAACCCGCCTGCGCGACGAACAGCGCACCGCTGTTGAGCAGCGCCGCCACCGTCATGGCCAGCCCCACCACCAGCGCGAGCTGCCAGCCGCCCGAGCCGATCCAGGCCACCAGCAGGTCGCCCACCCCGACGCCGAGGCTGACCCCGACGACCAGCTCGACGACCCTGCGCAGCCGCTGCCCGAGCCCGACGCCCACGCAGATCAGCACGGAGATGGGGGCGAAGAACGGGCTGGGGTGGCCGAGCAGCTCGACGGCGGCGGTCCAGGCCAGGGCCGAGCCGACCGCGCACTGCGCGATGGAGGGCGCGATCAGGCCGAACGTGCCCAGTCGTTCCTTCACGAGATCGCCGAGCCTGGTGCGCACGCCTCCAACGATGGCGGATCTTTATGACATTGAGGTCACGTTTGCCCCGGCGAAGCCCTTTTCGGGGAGGTACCGCGCCGCGGGGCGGGCGTCAGGAGTGAGGAGCGTCGAGGAACGCGTCCACCGCGTCGAGGAACTCCTCGCGGGCCTCCACGTGGACGAGGTGCCCGGCCTCGATCCTGACCAGGGCCGCCCCGGGGATCCGCGCCGCCACGTCCGGGTCGAACGGGCTCCGCGTCCCCGACACCACCAGCGTGGGCGCCGAGATCCCGGCGAGCCCCTCCGCCCACGCGGGCTCCGGGGTGACGAGCTGCCGCTCGGTGTCGTGCACCATCCGCCAGTCGAACCCGGTGGACCCGTCCTCCACGATCGGCGGCCGGTCGGTGAGCTGACGATCCGGGGGCGGGTCCTCCAGGACGAGCCGCCCGACGAGGTCGGGACGGGCGACGGCCAGCAGGCACGCGACCACGGCGCCCAGCGAGTGCGCCACCACCGTGAGCCGGTCGACGCCCAGGTGGTCGAGCAGCGCGGCGACGTCCTCGGCCATGTCGCGCAGGTCGTACGAGCCCGGATGGTCGCTGGCCCCGTGGCCCCGCAGGTCGGGCGCGAACACGTGGAAGCGCCGCGCGAAGTGCTGGGTGAAGCCGTTCCAGTCGTTGTGGTTCGCGGTGCGGCCGTGCAGCAGGAGGAGCGGGGGAGCGGCCGGGTCGCCCTCCTCGCGGTAGACGAGCTTGATCCCGTTGGCGGGTGCTTCGTGAATCACGGTGCGACCCTACTCCCAGGCGCTCGGCGGACCTTGACATCACCCCCGGCCTTCATGGGCACACATTGACCATGAACCCCGCTGACCGGCTCGGTAGCGTCATCGGGGAACCGCCGCAGGAGGAGGCCACCCGCATGCCCGAACCGATCGAAGTGCGCAAAGTTCCGATCGAGAGCGTCACCGACGCCTCCGGGCTGTCCCGGCTCATCGCCGACGGGGTGATCGAGGCCGAGCGGGTGCTCGCCGTCGTCGGCAAGACCGAGGGCAACGGCGGCGTCAACGACTACACGCGCATCCTCGCCGACCGCGCCTTCCGCGAGGTGCTGGCCGAGCACGGCCACCCGGCGCCCGAGACCGTGCCGCTGGTGTGGTCGGGCGGCACCGACGGCATCCTCAGCCCGCACGCCACCATCTTCGCCACCACCGCCGACGCCCCCGCCTCCGACGAGCCGCGGCTGTCGGTCGGGGTGGCGATGAGCGAGGTCATCCTGCCCGAGGACATCGGCCGCCCGGCCATGGTGGAGAAGGTCGCTGCCGGGGTGCGCGAGGCCATGAAGATCGCCGGCATCGACGACCCGCGCGACGTGCACTACGTACAGACCAAGACGCCGCTGCTCACCCTGGCCACCATCACCGACGCCAAGAGCCGCGGCCAGGACACCGCCATCGAGGAGACCGGCCCCTCCATGGACCTGTCCAACTCCACCACCGCCCTCGGCATCGCCGTCGCCCTCGGCGAGATCGGGATGCCGGAGGCCGGCCAGATCCACAAGGACCTGTCGCTGTACTCGTCGGTGGCCTCCTGCTCGTCCGGCGTGGAGCTGGATCGGGCGCAGATCGTGCTGGTCGGCAACGTCCGCGGGATCGGCGGGCGCTACCGCATCGGCCACAGCGTCATGAAGGACGCCCTCGACGCCGACGGCATCTGGGAGGCCATCAGGGACTCCGGTCTCGCCCTGCCCGACCGTCCGCACCCGTCCGACCTCGGGGGGCGGCTGGTGAACGTCTTCATGAAGTGCGAGGCCGACCCGTCGGGACGCGTACGCGGGCGGCGCAACATCATGCTCGACGACTCCGACGTGCACTGGCACCGGCAGATCAAGGCCGCCGTCGGCGGGGTGGCGGCCTCGGTCACCGGGGATCCCGCGGTCTTCGTCTCGGTGGCCGCCGTCCACCAGGGCCCCTCGGGCGGCGGCCCGGTGGCGGCCATCTCCGACCTGGGCTAGCTGTTCCGTCCCGTGAGGTTGGGTACGCTCGGAGGCTGTGCCGAGCATCCCGAGCCCCCTCGATCCCCACGACGACGGCGCCGCCGCCCCCGCCGTGGCCGCCGCCCTGGCCGCCTACGAGGCGGGCGCGGCCGGTCCCGCCGAGGTGCTGAACGCCCTGAGCGGCGCCCGGCTCCTGGTGCCCGTGGTGGCGCTGCTGATCGAGACCGAGGTGGGCGCGCACGGGCTGCGGCAGGAGAAGGAGAGCGAGATGGCGCTGCCCAAGCTCGTCGGCGGCGACGGGCGGCAGGCGGTGCTCGCGTTCACCGGCACGGACGCGCTGGCCAGGTGGCGGCCCGACGCCCGGCCGATCCAGGCCACCGCGCTCCAGGTCTGCCAGGCCGCCGTGCAGGAACGGGCGGCGGCGGTCGTGGTGGACGTGGCGGGGCCCGTGCAGTTCGTCATCGAGGGTGAGGTGCTGGAGGCGCTGGCCGCCGTCGAGTCGGGCACGGTGGGTGAGCTGAGCGGGGTCACGGTGGCCAAGGTGACGCCCGCGCCCCGCCGACGCCGCTGGTTCTCCCGAGGCCCCCGCTGACCGCCGAGCCGGCCCGCGCTTCCTGGCCAGGCGGGCGCGTCACGCGGTGCTCGGCCTGGTCCCATACCCGGTCGGCATTCGAGCCGGACCGCGTGGCCGGTCCCGGCTAAGGTCGGCGGGATGGTCGCATTCATGGCGCTGATCGGCCTCGTCTGCGGAGACCGCGTCAGGGCCCTCGCCCGCGCCTACGACCACCTGCCCGCCCGGCCGCTGCCCCCTGGCGCGATCGAGTCGCTGACCGCCGCCGTGGCGGCCCTGGTCGCGTGGCGGGCGGGGCTCCCCTTCGTGTGCTTCGCCGTCGTCGGCACCGCGCTGGCCGTCATCGACTCGCGCACCGAGACGCTCCCCGACGCGATCACCCTGCCCGCGTACCCCGTCACGGCCCTGGCGCTGCTCCCGACGGGCGAGCTGGGCAGGGCGCTGGCGGGCGGGGCCGCGCTGGCCGCCGTCTACGGGCTGCTCTGGCTGCTCAGGCCGGACGCCATGGGGTTCGGCGACGTCAAGCTCGCCGGGCTCATCGGCCTGGTGAGCGGCGCACTGGGCTGGCCGGCCGTGGTGACGGCGGCCTTCGCCGGACAGTTGCTCGGCGCGCTCCACGCGCTCGCCCTGCTGGTCACCGGCCGTGGCACCAGGCACACCCAGTTCCCCTTCGGCCCCTTCATGCTCCTCGGGGCACTCACGACACTCTGTCTCGCATGGTGACCGGAGGACAGCTCACTCGGCCGTACGTGGAAGACTTGTACGCATGTTGCGCTGGTTGACCGCAGGAGAGTCCCACGGGCCCGAACTCGTCGCCATCCTCGAGGGCCTGCCGGCCGGGGTCGAGGTGACCACGGCCGCCGTCGACGAGGCCCTGCGCCGCCGCAGGCTCGGTTACGGCCGTGGCGCGCGGATGAAGTTCGAGCAGGACGAGGTGACGATCGTCGGCGGCGTCCGCCACGGGCGCACGATGGGCAGCCCGGTCGCCATCCGCGTCGGCAACACCGAGTGGCCCAAGTGGGAGAAGGTCATGGCGGCCGACCCGGTCGACCCGGCCGAGCTGGACGGCATGGCCCGCAACGCGCCCAGGTCCCGCCCGCGCCCAGGCCACGCCGACCTGGCGGGCATGCAGAAATACGGCTTCGACGACGCCCGCAACGTCCTCGACCGGGCCAGCGCCCGCGAGACCGCCGCCCGGGTGGCGCTGGGCGAGGTCGCCAGGCGCTTCCTCAAGCAGGCGCTCGGCGTCGACCTCGTCAGCCACGTCACCGAGATCGGCGGCGCGCGCACCCCGTCCGAGCTGCTGCCCGGCCCCGGCGACCTGGCCAGGATCGACGACGACCCGGTCAGGTGCTCCGACCCCGCGGGCAGCGCCGCGATGATCGAGGTGATCGACAAGGCGCACAAAGACGGCGACACGCTCGGCGGCGTCGTCGAGGTGCTCGCCTACGGCCTGCCGCCCGGCCTGGGCAGCTACACCCACTGGGACCGCAGGCTCGACTCCAGGCTCGCCGGGGCGCTCATGGGCATCCAGGCGATCAAGGGCGTCGCGGTCGGCGACGGCTTCGAGACCGCGCGCAGGCCCGGCTCCCGCGCCCACGACGAGATCGGATACAGCACCGACGACGGCGTGCGCCGCATCACCAACCGCGCGGGCGGCGTCGAGGGCGGCATGACCAACGGCGAGATCCTGCGGGTCAGCGCCGCGATGAAGCCGATCTCCACGGTGCCGAGGGCACTGGCCACGATCGACGTCAAGACCGGCGAGGCGGCCAAGGCCCACCACGAGCGCTCCGACGTGTGCGCCGTGCCCGCCGCCGGCATCGTGGCCGAGGCCATGGTGGCGCTGGTGCTGGCCGACGCGGCGCTGGAGAAGTTCGGCGGCGACTCCGTCGAGGAGGTCGCGCGCAACCTGTCCGGCTACCTCTCTTCCATGGTGATCAAATGACAGCGAAGGCCGTGCTGATCGGGCCTCCAGGCTCCGGCAAGACCACACTCGGGCGGCTGCTGGCCGAGCGGCTCGGCCTGGAGTTCCGAGACACCGACGCCGACGTGGAGGCCGTGGCGGGCAAGCCCGTCTCCGACATCTTCGTCGAGGACGGCGAGGCCCGCTTCCGCGAGCTGGAGCACGAGGCCGTGCGCCGCGCGCTGGCCGAGCACGAAGGCGTGCTGTCCCTGGGCGGCGGCGCGGTGCTGCACGAGGAGACGCAGGCCCTGCTCCACGGCCAGCACGTCGTCTACCTGCAGGTCGGGCTGTCCGACGCGGTCCAGCGGGTGGGCCTGGCCTCCGCCCGGCCGCTGCTGGTGCTCAACCCGCGCAGCCGGCTCAAGAAGCTGATGGAGGAGCGCCGCCCGGTCTACGAACGGCTGGCCGTGGTGACGGTGGTGACCGACAAGCGGGAGCCCGAGGAACTGGCCGACGAGATCGTCAAGGGGCTGCCCGGATGAGCGCGACCCGCATCACCGTACGCGGCGACAGCCCCTACGACGTGGTCGTCGGCACCGGCGTGCTGGCCGAGCTGCCCACGCTGTTCAAGCCCGGCGTGCGCACCGTCGCGGTCATCGCCCCCGAGACCCTGCCGCGGATCTCCCTGCCGGTCCGCGAGGCGCTGGCCGGGGCCGGCTACGAGGTGGCCGAGCTGACCGTGCCCGACGGCGAGCGCGCCAAGACCGTCGAGGTGGCCGCGCGGCTGTGGTCCGAGCTGGGCCGCCGCGGCGTCACCCGCTCCGACGCCGTGGTGGGCGTGGGCGGGGGCGCGACGACCGACCTGGCGGGGTTCGTGGCCGGCACGTGGCTGCGTGGCGTCCAGGTCGTGCTCGTGCCCACGACGCTGCTGGCCATGGTCGACGCGGCCGTCGGCGGCAAGAACGGCATCGACACGCCCGAGGGGAAGAACCTCGTGGGCACCTTCCTGCCGCCCGCCGGAGTGCTGTGCGAGCTGTCCACCCTGGCGGGCCTGCCCAGGGCCGACTACGTCGCGGGCCTGGCCGAGGTCATCAAGGGCGGTTTCATCGCCGACCCCGAGATCCTGCGGCTGGTCGAGGCCGATCCCGAGGGCGCCACCCGTCCCGACGGGCCGCACACCCGTGAGCTGATCGAGCGCAAGATCCGGGTCAAGGCCGACGTCGTGGGCGCCGACCTGCGCGAGGCGGGCCTGCGCGAGATCCTCAACTACGGCCACACGCTCGCCCACGCCATCGAGCGCGAGGAGCACTACGGCATCCGCCACGGCGAGGCCGTCGCCATCGGCATGGTCTACGCCGCCGAGCTGTCCAGGCTGTCCGGCCGCGCCGACCTCGTGGGCCGCACCCGTTCGATCCTCACCGGCGTCGGCCTGCCCATCGCCTACCGCGCCGGCGCCTGGCCGCGGCTGCGCGAGCACATGCGTCTCGACAAGAAGAACCGCGGCGCCAAGCAGCGCTTCGTCGTGCTCGACGCCCTGGCCGCGCCCGGCCGCCTCGAAGACCCGGCGGAAGAGCTGCTCGAAGCCGCCTACAAGGAGATCTCGGCATGATCCTCGTGCTCAACGGGCCCAACCTGGGCCGGCTCGGCACCCGCGAGCCCGACGTGTACGGCGCCGAGACGCTCGAAGACCTCGCCAACCTCTGCCGTGACACGGGCCGCAAGCTCGGCCACCACGTCGAGGTACGCCAGACCGACGACGAGGCCGAGATGATCGGCTGGATCCACGAGGCGTGCGACGGCCGCATCCCGGTGGTGCTCAACCCGGCCGCCTTCACCCACTACTCCTACGCGCTGCGCGACGCCATCGCCCAGCGCACCGCCCCGCTCGTCGAGGTACATCTCTCCAATCCCGCGGCGAGGGAAGAGTTTCGCCATACCTCCGTCGTGGCCGGGGTGGCGACGGGCACCATCGCGGGGTTCGGACTACAGTCGTACGTCCTTGCGCTGAACGCTATCGCGGAGATGACAACCACCTCATGAGGCATTACAAGTCCTTCGTCGCCCTCGGTGACAGCTTCACAGAAGGACTGAACGATCCCGGTCCGGACGGGCACTATCGTGGCTGGGCCGACCGGGTGGCCGAGCGGCTCGCCGCCGACGACCCCGCCTTCCGCTACGCCAACCTGGCCGTGCGCGGCAAGCTCCTCGACCAGGTCGCGGCCGAGCAGGTGCCGCTGGCCGTGGAGATGGCGCCCGACCTGGTCAGCTTCTGCGGCGGGGGCAACGACCTGCTCAGGCCGGGCAGCGATCCCGACGTGATGGCCAAGAGGCTCGCGCGGGCCGTACGCGACCTGCGCGCGGGCGGGGCCGACGTGCTGCTGTTCACGGGGGTGGACCCGCGTGACACGCCGGTGATGCGGCGGCTGCGCGGCCGGTTCGCCGTCTACTACCTGCACCTGCGGTCCATCGCCGACCTGTACGGGTGCCGGCTCGTCGACCTGTGGTCCATGCAGGGCCTGCGCGACTGGCGGGCCTGGAGCGCCGACAGGCTGCACATGAACGAGGACGGGCACCGACTGGTGGCGGCCCGGGTGCTCGACGTGCTGGGCGTGCCGTTCGACGACTGGCGCAAGGACTGGCCGGAGCGTGCCGTCGACCCGCGGGCCAGGCGGCGCGAGGACGCCCAGTGGATGCGCGAGCACCTGGTGCCCTGGGTGTCGCGCCGGGTGCGCGGCGTCTCCTCCGGCGACGGCGTCTCTCCGAAGCGCCCCGACCTGGCCCCCTGGGCTTAGAACGCCGTCAGGACGCGGCCAGGGCCGGGCGTGGTCAGGGCCGGGCGGGGTCAGGGCCGGGCGCGGTCAGGGCAGGCAGGGCGCGGTCAGGACGCCGTCTCGGTCGTGAGGCGCTTGAGGGCCGCGCGCGGGATCGCCGGGTCCGTCGTACGCCAGAACGGCGGCAGCGACCCCAGCAGGAAGCCGCTGTAGCGGGCCGTCACGAGCCGCGGGTCGAGCACCGCGATGACGCCCTTGTCGTCCTGGGCGCGCAGCAGCCGCCCGGTGCCCTGCGCCAGCAGCAGCGCGGCGTGGTTGGCGGCCACCGCCATGAACCCGTTGCCGCCCCTGGCCGCCACGTGCCGCTGGCGGGCCGAGGTCAGCGGGTCGTCGGGCCGGGGGAACGGCACCCGGTCGATGATGACCAGCCGCAGCGACGGCCCCGGCACGTCGACCCCCTGCCACAGTGACAAGGTGCCGAACAGGCACGTCGGCTCGTCCTCGGCGAACTGCTTGACCAGCAGCATCGTGGAGTCGTCGCCCTGGCACAGCAGCGGCACGTCGAGCCGGTCGCGCAGCGCCTCGGTGGCGGCCTTGGCCGCGCGCATCGACGAGAACAGCCCCAGCGTGCGCCCCCCGGCCGCCTCGATCAGCTCGGTGATCTCGTCGAGGTACTGCTGCGGCAGCCCGTCGCGGCCGGGCTGGGGGAGGTGCTTGGCGACGTAGAGGATGCCCGCGCGCGGGTGGTCGAACGGCGAGCCGACGTCGATGCCCTGCCAGCCCTTGCCGCTCTCGCCGAGCCCCCACTGCGCCGCCAGCCCGTCGAACGTCCCCCCGAGCGCCAGCGTGGCCGAGGTGAGCACCACCGTGCGCTCCCCGAACAGCTTGTCGCGCAGCATGCCGCTCACGCTCAGCGGCGCCACCCGCAGCGCGGGCGGGCGCCGGTCGGTGCCGGCGTCGAGCCAGACGACCTCCGCCCGGTCGGACTCGGAGTCGTGCCCGTAGGCGTCGAGCATGCGCACCGTGGTGTCGTGCACCTCGTCGAGCGCGGTGAAGGCCGCCTTGCGCTGCCCGGCCTTGTCGGGGTCGTCTTTGTCGGCGTTGCGCGACCCCATGGCCGAGATGCACCGCCAGGCCGTGTCGCGGACGAGCTGCAGGGTCAGGCCGAGCACCTGCGGCAGCTCGTCGATGCGGCCGGGCGGCGCGGCGGCCAGCAGCGCCTTGAGGTCTTCCCCCGCCTCCATGAGCTGGTCGGCGATGGGCTGGTCGATGAGCCGGCCGACCCGGCGCACCGCCAGCAGCACCGACGCCTCCGACAGCTCGCCGGTGACCACGGACGTCACCCGGTCGACCAGCTCGTGGGCCTCGTCGACCACCACGACCTCGTGCTCGGGCAGCACCGGCAGGTCGCCCATGGCGTCGATGGCGAGCAGCGCGTGGTTGGTCACCACGACGTCGACCTCGCCCGCCCGCGCCCTGGCCAGCTCGGCGAAGCACTCGGCGCCGCTGGGGCACCGGCTCGCCCCCAGGCACTCCTGCGCGCTGACGGAGAACTGCCGCCACGCCTGCTCGCTCACGCCCGGCACCAGCTCGTCGCGGTCGCCGGTCTCGGTCTCCTCGGCCCACTCCTGGATGCGCTGGACCATGCGGCCGGTCGCGCTCACCTCGCGCGGGTCGAAGAGCGAGTCCTGCTCGTCCTCCTCGGGCCAGCCCGCGGTGGCCTTGTAGCGGCACAGGTAGTTGCGGCGGCCCTTGAGTATGGCGAACGTCGGCTCGTGCGGCAGCTCCTTGCCCAGCGTCTCGGCCAGCCGGGGCAGGTCGCGGTCGACGAGCTGGCGCTGGAGCGCGATGGTGGCCGTGGAGATCACGACGGGGACGTCGCCGTCCATCGCGTGGCGGATCGAGGGCACGAGGTAGGCCAGCGACTTGCCGGTGCCGGTGCCCGCCTGGACGGCCAGGTGCTCCTTCTCGTCGATGGCCCGTCGTACGGCCTGGACCATGGTGACCTGGCCCTGCCGTTCGCTCCCGCCGAGAGCGCTGACCGCGATGTTGAGCAGTTCGTCCACTTGCGGAAGATGGGAGTCCGGCACGGGTGTAAACGCTACCCGCATTCCGGGGCCGTCGCGCCGAACGCCGTGTGATCGGCCAGACGCATCCCGGCGTTCGCGGGCACGCGCGCCGGGTAGCGTGGCACACTGGGCGATCGGAACTCCAACCGGTTACGGAGTGTCCTCACCGGGTGTGACCGGAGGGGTTCCGGGTGTAGATGGGAAGGCCGGTTTCCCAAGGGTTTTCCGGGGTTGAGTGGACGAATAAAGGCTGGTTAAAGCAATATGTCCTCCATGTCGGAAGTTGTCCCGTTGCCGTCGTTCGGCGAAGTCTTCTTCGATGCACGAGGTCAGGAGCGGTGCCTCCGCGTCACATGGCATGAGGGCACGCTGGTCCTCAGCCTCTGGCGCGGCGAGATGTGCACAGCGAGCTTCCGCATGCCGATGGAGGATGTCGGCAGGCTGCTCGACACCCTTGACGAGGGGTTCGGAGAGGCCACGGGCGAGCAGCCCGCGGTGCCGGCGCACGACCCGGGCACCGAGGTCATCCCCGGCACCGGGCAATACCACCGGCCGCCCCAGCACGTCCAGCAGCAGGCGGCCCCGCAGCCGTTCGACGAGCGGCCCACGTCGGCGCTGTCGCCCAACGACGTCCTCGTGGCCAGGAGCGCCCCGCCGCCGGCCCAGGACAAGCTGGTGGCCTCGTACGGCGAGAGCCCGGCCCCCCGCGACACCACCCCCGCCTATGGCGAGCAGCGCACGCCCTTCACCGGCCCCCAGTACGTCGACAGCCAGTACGTGGACAACCAGTACCCGGACAACTCCGCGCCCCACTACGTGGAGACCACCGCTCCCCAGCAGAAGTACACCGGCGACCCCTTCAGCGGGCCCCAGTACACCGCCGACCCGCTCAGCGGCCCCCACTACACGCAGCCGTCCGGCCAGGCGGAGCCGTTCGCGGGCCCGCAGTACGTGGACAACGAGCCCGTCTACCAGATGCCCGGCGACCAGCGCCGTCAGTCGCCGCTCAGCACCGACCCGCTCGGCTTCCCCTCCCAGGCCGCCGACCCGTACCAGCCGGCCGCGCAGCGCCAGGACCAGTACCCGGCCGACCCCTTCCCCGCCGACCCGTACTCCTCCGATCAGTACTCCTCCGATCAGTACGGTGGCAGGCGCGCGGACTCCTTCCAGGCCGACGCTTACCAGGCCGACACGTACCAGTCCGACGCGTACCAGGCTCCGCCCCAGGGCCAGGCCCCGTCGCAGGCTCACCCGAGCACGGCCGGTCTGGGCACGCCCATGCACGGCATCCCCGGCGCGGGCCGCCCGCGTTCCATGCCCCAGCGGCGGCAGCCGCAGCCGGCGCACGACGACTACGCCTCCTACCAGGGCCAGCAGTCCAACCCGGTCGACCCGTTGACGGCGCTCGGCCGGCAGGAGGCGTACCAGCAGCAGCCCGACCCCGAGATGACCCGCCCGTACGTCACCGACCCCATGTTCTCGACCGGCGAGCGCCTGCGCCCCGAGCAGCCCGACTACCACGAGAGAAGCGACCGCCGGGAGTGGTGACCACCCACTCCGCCGCGCAGGGTACGCTCACCGCGGGGCGCTCCGGTTCGCGACATTCCGGGCCGATCGCCTGAGGCATCGTCAAGCGGGCTGGGGCGGGAGGAACACCGGTGAGTCCGACCTTGGGCCTGCAGTTGCTGCTGACGGCCACCGGGGCCGTCGCCGTGGCGGCAGTCGCCAGGCGGCGTGGCTGGCCGGCCCCGTTGCTGCTGGTCGTGGCCGGGCTGGTGGTCTCGCCGCTGCTGCCGCCGGTGCCGATGGAGCCCGAGCTGGTGCTCTACGTGTTCCTGCCGCCGCTGCTCTACTCGGCCGCGCTCGACAGCTCCTACCTGCGCCTGCGTGACGCCAAACGGTCGGTGGGCCTGCTGTCGGTCGGGCTGGTGCTGTTCACCACGGCCGTGGTCGGGATGCTGGTCCACCTGCTGCTGCCCGATCTGCCGCTCGCGCTGGCGTTCGCGCTCGGCGCCATCATCGCCCCGCCCGACGCGGTCGCCGCCGTCGCGGTCGGGCGGCGGCTCGGCCTGCCGCGCGCGTCCCTGACACTCCTGGTCGGCGAGAGCCTCTTCAACGACGCCACCGCGCTCACCCTCTACCGGGTCGCCATCGGGGCGGCCGTGGGCGGGTCCATCAGCCTGTGGCAGGGGCTGGGCGAGTTCCTGCTCGCCGCGGTGGGCGGAGTGGCGATCGGACTGGCGCTGGCGTTCCTGTTCGCCTGGATCTTCCGGCACACCCGCGACTCGCTGGTCGAGAACACGCTGATGCTGCTGATCCCGTTCGGCGCCTACCTCGCGGCCGAGTCGGTGCACGCGTCCGGCGTGATCGCCGTCGTGGTCGTCGGCCTCTACCTGGGCAACCGCATGCACCTGCGGGGCTTCGGGACGCGGCTGGTCTCCGACTCGGTGTGGAAGGTCACCGACTTCCTCCTCGAGGCCGTCGTGTTCGCGCTCATCGGGCTGCAGCTCACGACCGTGGTGACGGGCATCGTCGGCTACAGCCCGTGGCAGGTCGCGGCCTACGCGGTGGCGGTGCTGGCGGTGACGATCGTCAGCAGGTTCGCGTGGGTGTTCACGGTCACCTATCTGATCAAGGCGCTGGGCAGGAAGAACGCGCAGCCGACGGTGCCGCAGACGGTGATACTCGGCTGGGCGGGGATGCGGGGCGTGGTGTCGCTGGCGGCGGCGTTCGCGATCCCTGACTCCGTGCCCGCGCGTGACCGGGCGATGCTGCTGTTCCTGACCTTCACCACCGTGATCGGGACGCTGCTCATCCAGGGCACCACGTTCCCCGCGCTGATCAGGCGGCTGGGCGTGTCGAGCGCGCAGGAGCAGTACGAGGACCGCCTGTCGGAGGCCGCGGCCCAGCAGGCGGCCCTGGAGGCGGGCCTGGCCGAGCTGGAACGGCTGGTGAGCGCGGAGGGCGGCGAGCCCGACGAGATCCAGAAGCAGGTCATCGACCAGCTCAGAGAGAAGTCGTGGCGCCGCTCCCTGACCGCCTGGGAACGCCTGGGCGGCGGCACCGGCGCCGGCGGGACGGAGACCCCCAGCATCCTCTACCGCCGCCTGCGCCGCGAGATGCTGCAGGCCGAGCGGCAGGTCTTCGTCCGGTTGCGCGACGAGCGCCGCCTCGACGACGAGGTGCTGCGCGAGGTGATGGCGCAGCTCGACTTCGAGGAGGCGATCCTCGAACGCGACTAGCCCATCTTGCTGTCCACGAAACACCACCGCCAGCTCTCGCCGGGCTCGAACGACTGGATCACCGGGTGGTTCGTCTCGTGGAAGTGCTTGGTGGCGTGCTTGTTCGGAGAGGAGTCGCAGCACCCGACGTGGCCGCATTCCAGGCAGCGGCGCAGGTGCACCCACCGGCCGCCGACCGCCAGGCACTCCTCGCAGCCCTCCGGCGTCTTCGCGGCCGGGTCGTCGGCATGGGAAAGATGCTCACATGTTGCCATAACAGAAATCTTATGGCCTGCGGGCCGATGCGATCCCGGCCGGGCCCGCGCGGCTCGCCGCTCCCGGGCACAGCTCCCGGGCACGGCCTCGTCCGTGCCCGTCCACGCGGTCGACCCCGCCGCCGTCCGGGCCGCCGTCGGGCTGCCGTCCGGGCTGCTCTCCGGGCTCCCGTCTGGTCCGCTGTTCGGGCTGCCCGTCTGGGCCCGCCGTTCGGGTTGCCGTCCGGCCGTCGTTCGGGCCGGTGGGGGCGGGCAGGGGCCGTGCGGCAGGCCGGGGAGGGCTACGATGCCTGCGCACGTCGCGCCGGCACGTCGCGGCACGTTCTGTGGCAGTGTTTGGCGGCACGGTGAGGAGGCTGACGTCCGGATGGACCTGAACGCGGTGAGGGAAGCCGAGCGGGAGGCGGACCCCGTCGAGCGGGCCCGCCTTCTCGGGCGGCTGGTGACGCGGGCGCAGGACGTGGCCGCCGAGGCGGAGCGGCTGCGGCTGGAGGCCGTCGCCGAGGCGCGGGCCTCGGGCGCGGCCCCGGAGGAGATCGCCGCGCGGCCGGACGCCTCTCCCGAGCGGCCCGCCCGTGGGGACGCACCCGCCCGTGGGGACGCACCTGCGCGCGGGGACGCACCCGTCCGTGGGGACGCACCCGTCCGTGGTGGCGCACCCGTCCGTGGTGGCGCACCTGCGCGCGGGGACGCACCCGACCGCGTGCTTGTACGCCGGGCGCTGCCGACCGAGCCCGCCGTACGAGGCTCCAGGTCGCTCTTCCTGGCCGAGGCGGAACGCCAGGGGCTCAAGGCGGGCCGACGCATGCTCCACGTCGGACCGGAACCGGCCAACGACCAGGTCGCGGCCTGCCTCCGGATCGAGCCAGGCGCCGACGTGGTGGCCCGGC
Organism: Nonomuraea sp. NPDC051298; assembly: GCF_055586305.1. Classification (NCBI taxonomy): domain Bacteria; kingdom Bacillati; phylum Actinomycetota; class Actinomycetes; order Streptosporangiales; family Streptosporangiaceae; genus Nonomuraea; species Nonomuraea sp. NPDC051298. The sequence continues at coordinate 653,875 of NZ_JBVJIM010000001.1, read as the reverse complement.
GCAAGATGATGACCGCGAACGACGTCCCCGTACGCATCGCGACCAGCTACTTCCGCGCCGACCTCTTCGGCGGCACCCGGCTGGCCGAGCCCGGGTTCGTCCAGCCGTCGCTCCAGGCCGCGCTGATCGCCCTCGGGCACACGTTCGGCCACGCCGAGGAGAGCCTGACCGCCCGGCCCCCGACCGCCTTCGAACGCGAGACGCTGGAGCTGGAGGCCGGTGAGTGGATCGTCCAGGTGCTGCGGGCGAGCTATGCGACCGACGGCACGCCCGTCCACGTCCTGGAGACCGTGTGCGCCGCCACCCGGCACGTGTTCGCCGTCACGCAGGTCTCCGGTCATGACGAGTTCTGAGGCTCTCCGTCCGCGTCCAGAATGATCCATCCGTGCGGAGGGAGTTCCCTTGACAGGTGCCGAGGAGTTCAGGAACGCGGCGCAGGCGCTCATCGCGGCCATCGGCGACCATCTGAACGCCGTGTCGGGAGCGGGGAAGCCGTCGGAGTGGACCGCCGAGAGCGAGGCTCTGAGGGAGGCGGCGCGGGCCTACGCCGAGGCCGGTGCGGCCCTGACGGGGGAGGAGCTGATCGCGCCCGTCCCCGGCGGCGAGCCTGACCCGCCCTCAGCGTCCGACTCGGCCTCAGCGTCCGACTCGGCCTCAGCGTCCGACTCGGCCTCAGCGTCCGACTCGGCCTCAGCGTCCGACTCGGCCTCAGCGTCCGACTCGGCCTCAGC